>CAMATI010000423.1 GCA_945861095.1 Asaia bogorensis
TCCGGATTGGGAGGATTTGGCGTTGACCCTGGCCTTCGCCAAACCGCCGCCCACACCGCACTGAGGCGCTTGATCTCTCAACGCCGCCTTCCCGTCAGAGTCAGAAACCGCAATTTAATCCGTCAGACGCCAAAATGAGAATTGCTGCATGTTGTGCTCGGTGCACAGTTCTTCTCGCACTGTCATTTCCGCGACCACGCGATCCTTCCCGACATGTGTGAAGACCATGCCCAGGAACCGCGGCAATCCCGGCAGCCCCTCCTGCCATTTCTCGATATCCATCGACCTCTCCCAATTCGGGCGGCATCTTGCCTGCCCAGATCGGTTCGTCCAGTACCGATCTCGCCGAGCGACAGGGGGCCGCGATGACCGATCATGCCGAAACCGCCATCCGTCAGATAATGGATAGCACGTCGTTCCAGCGCGCCGTCCAGGTCCTGACCGCCGAACATGAGCGTACCGTTCAGGACATCATCACCCTGACAGAGACCGAAGCGCCGCCATTCCAGGAAGCCACCAAGGCCCGCGTCTGGCTGGACATGGCGCGCGCCCATGGCCTGACCGACCTGGAAATCGACGCGGAGGGGAATGTCACCGGCATGCAGCGCGGCCTGGGCAACGGCAAGCTGATCTGCGTCGCGGCCCATCTGGACACCGTGTTTCCCGCCGGGACCAACGTGAAAGTGCGGCGGGAAGGGACAAAGCTGTTCGCCCCCGGAGTTGGCGACGACACGCGCAGCCTGGCGGTCATCCTGGCCTGGTTGCGGGCGATGGATGCCGCCGGGATCACCACCCGCGACGACATTCTGTTCGTGGCCGATGTCGGGGAGGAGGGGTTGGGCGATCTGCGAGGCATGCGGCATCTATTCCAGCAGGGACGCTACAAGGACAGGATCAGCGCGTTCATCACCGTCGACAGCCCCAACATGGAGCGGATCGTCACCGGCGGTGTGGGCTCGAAGCGCTATCGCGTGACATTCAACGGTCCGGGCGGGCACAGCTACGGCGCCTTCGGCCTTGTCAACCCGATGTATGCGATGGCCGACGCCATCGGGCGGCTGGGGCGGGTGCAGGTGCCCGCCGATCCGAAAACCACCTTTAGCGCCAGCGTCACCGGTGGCGGGACGTCCATCAACTCCCTTCCCAACAGCGTCTGGACCGAGTTCGACCTGCGATCGGAATCCCCGGGGGAGCTGGACCTGTTGGAGGAGCGGTTCATGGCGATCATCGAAGCCGCGACCGCCGCCGAAAACGATCTGCGTTCCACGCAGAACGGGCCGATCACGGCTGAGATCGTAAAGATAGGCGACCGCCCCGCAGGGTCGACCAATACCTCCCACGAACTGGTGCGCTTTGCCGAGGCGGCGATCAACGCCCAGGGGATCACGACGCGATTCGAGTATTCGTCCACAGATGCGAACATCCCGATGAGCATGGGAATTCCCGCGATCAAGATCGGGTCCGGCGGGACGGGTGGGCGTGGCCATTCGCTGGAGGAGTGGATCGACGTGGAGGAGGATGCCAGCATGCGTGGGATGGCGGCCGGGCTGGCCGCGATCCTGGCGGTGGCGGGGGTGGGGTAGATAGGGGCCTTCCGCCCCAACGGCCCTTGGTCGGTCCAGGGCAGAGCCCTGGCCAACCTTGCCCATCCCTCGCGCCAATGGTCTACACTCCCGACAACACCACCAAGGACAGCGCCCCATGAAGATGATGTGGTTCCATCTGATGCCGTACACCGAGCTTCCGGATGACTTCAAAGAGAAGCATCCCTCGGTCTGGGTCGACATCCATTCCTCGCTGTTCGACCCGAAGCGCGCGCATCTGATGTATAACGACTTCATGGATGAGCTCGAATACGCGGCCGAACTTGGCTATGACGCCATTTGCGTGAACGAGCATCACTCCAACGGCTACGGCCTGATGCCATCGCCCAACCTGATCGCGTCGTCGCTTGCCCGCCGGACCACGGATGCGACGATCTGCGTCATGGGGAACTCGCTGGCGCTGTACAACCCTCCGACCCGGGTGGCGGAGGAATTTGCCATGCTCGACGTGATCTCTGGCGGGCGGCTGATCGCCGGGTTCCCGGTGGGCACGCCAATGGACGATTGTTTCGCCTATGGGCAGAATCCAAGCCAGTTGCGGGATCGTTACCTGGAAGCGCACGATCTGGTGATGCGCGCCTGGCAGGACCCGGAAACATTCGCCTTCAACGGGCGCTACAATCAGCAGCGCTACGTCAATATATGGCCGCGGCCGATCCAGCAGCCGCACCCGCCGGTCTGGATCCCGGGTGGGGGATCAGTGGAAACCTGGCAGTGGTGCGCGGAAAAAGACTATGTGTATTGCTATCTGTCATACTACGGCCACAAGGCTGGCAAGGTCACGATGGACGGGTTCTGGACGGAGATGGACCGTCTGGGAAAGGATCGCAACCCCTATCGCGCCGGCTTCGCACAAACCGTGGCGGTAGCCGAAAGCCGTGACCAGGCGCTGGAAATCTACACCGAAGCCGCGGAATATTTCTTCGGTCGCTGCCTGCATATCGACCCTCGGTTCGCCGCCCCACCGGGATACTCGACCGAAGCAACCCAGCGCGCCGGCCTTTCCAGCCAGGTCAGTGCCGCCGCCCTGCGTTCCGTCGCGCGGCCGACCGAGATGAAGGATCTGGTGGATGCCGGCTATATCGTCATCGGTTCCCCGAAGGATGTGACCGAACAGATCGTGGAACTGGCCGAGAACCTGAATGTCGGCAACCTGATGCTGTTGATGCAGTTCGGCAACATGAACAAGGACCTCACCCGCTACAACACGAAGCTGTTCGCGGAAAAGGTCATGCCGAAGCTGAAGACGTTCTACGATCACTGGGAACATCGCTGGTGGCCGAAGCCGATGGAAACGGCTCAGCGGGCGGAGGTTTCCGCCTGGACGCCGGGATTACGCGCCGCGGAGTGAAGCATGGTGGCGAGCCTGCCGGACCCGCACCGATTCATGTGCGCGGTTCGGCGCCCTGCCGCCAGCAGGCGACACAGTGTGCTTATAGAGAGCTGCCGACAAAGTTGAACGTGTTGCCGAGGGAGCCACCGAGCACATTGAAGCCCAGCATGATAAAGCCGATCAGGACGCTGACGATCATGCCGTATTCGAGCGCGGTCACGCCGTCTCTGTCCCGCAGCAGCGCTTCGATCAGGTCGGAAAGATGCAGCATAGAGAGCGGTTCCTTGTTTGGCGGTGGCCATCAATAGAGCATCAATTTCGGTTTCAACGCCGTTTCGCGTGCCGCGCGCAACAATCACCGACGGACATCTGCAGGGCGGCGAGCCGGTCTGGATGGCTCCCGCCGATGCCGGTTCAAAGCGCCCGCGCGTAATCGCCCCGCCTTCAGCTTCGCCTGACGCGTTGGTATCCTTGGAGCGTGGCCTGGCTTCCGGGTAGGCTGCAATCACCGGACTACAAAACAAGAATCGGAGGGGTAGCCATGCGCCGGAGACTATTTTTGCAAGCATCGGCTGCAGGCTTGGCCGCACCATAGATCGCCCGGGCGCACCGGGCGAACACGCTGCGCTTCATCCCGCAATCCGACGTCACAGTGCTGGACCCGCATGTGTCCACCATCTATGTGACGCGCAATCACGGTTTTCTTATTTTCGATACACTATATGGCTTCGGCGCCGACTATCAGACGACGCCGCAGATGGCGGAGGGCCACGTCGTCGACAACGATGCCAGGCGCTGGACCATCACCCTGCGCCCTGGACTGACATTCCACGACGGAGAGGCGGTGTTGGCGCGGGACTGCGTGGCCTCTATCAAGCGGTGGTGGCAGCGGGACGCTCTTGGTTCGGCGCTGCGGGATTATACCGACGATCTCAGTGCGCCGGACGACCGAACCGTCGTGTTCCGGCTGAAGAAGCCGTTTCCATTGCTGGCCGTGGTGCTGGGCAAATCATCGACCCCCGTGCCCGTGATGATGCCCGAACGGCTGGCCAGGACCGATGTGTCCCGCCAGATCCCGGAGATGGTGGGATCCGGCCCCTATCGCTGGAAAGCGGATGAGCGGGTGGTGGGTGCGCGGGCGGTCTACGAGCGCAACCGGAGCTACATGCCACGCTCGTCAGGCACGCCGGGATGGATCGGCGGGCCGAAAGTGGCGCATTTCGATCGGGTGGAATGGGTGATCATTCCCGACGAAGGCACTGCCGCGAGCGCCTTGCGAACCGGGGAAGTCGACTGGTGGGAATGGGCCTCCGTCGATCTGATCCCAATGCTGAAGCGGAACAACAACATCGCGGTGGAGATCAAGGAACCCACCGGTATGGTCGGTCATCTGCGACTGAACTATCTGCAGCCGCCGTTCGACAACCCGGCGGTCCGGCGGGCGGTGCAGGCGGCGGTGAAGCAGGAGGATTTCGTGCAGGCGATCGTGGGGGTCGATCCCGCGATGGGGAACGGTGGCGTCGGGCTGTTCACGCCGGGCGGAACGTGTCAACGACTTTGATACACCCGGGTTCGGAATTTAACCCATGTTTAGCACCCACCAAAATAAACCTCATATTATCAGTATCTTGTGCCGCCTCTGCGGCTCGTGTGGCACTACAACCGCGTCATAGGGGGTTCAGACGGTGCGTCTCTGGATCCCTCCCGGCGAGGCATCGATCCCCAG
>CAMATI010000424.1 GCA_945861095.1 Asaia bogorensis
TCGTAAGAGGGGCAAAAGTGTGGGTAAATTTTGCGAATAGCCGTATCATTCCGGTCTCTGATACCGGAATAGAGGCTGATTTCCGCCATTCGTTCGCTGGACCCAAGCTTATGCCGCACCTGCTTACCCACACTTTTGCCCCTTTTACAGTATTTCGCACCAACAAACTGATTTTATTGGATTTATCGCACCGCGGCAAAACAAGCCGATAGGGGTTGTGACGGTCCTGCGCGCTGGTGTGTTGCAAACCGGAAAGGCCCGGGCATTGCGGTCCCCCAGGCCAAAAAGACCCGGCACCTGCCGAGGTGCCGGGTCCGTCAAAGCCAAGAGGAAAAGCCCGCCCGCTTGCCGTTACGAAGATTGCCGCCGCAGGAATGCCGGGATCTCGATCCCGACCTCATCGCTGCTCCGTGCCGGGCGAACCGACGGCGGAGGCGCCTCGGTCGGGGTTTCGGACGTGGCGGGTGCGGTTCGCCGAAACGTCGGTGGCTGGGCTTCGACAGGCGTCGGCGCCGCCGTCTGGCGTCGCCGAAACGCCCCCGTCACCGTGCTGAACAGGCTCGGTCGTGCCGGCTCCGCAGCCGGCGGCGGCACCATCGTGGAGGATGGCGGCGTGCTGGCCGGACGACCGTCATCCGCGAACCGACCTTGGCGATGCATCGGTTGCGCCCCCGCCGAGGGTTGACGCAACGGAATCGGCTGTGGGCCCGCCTGATGCCCACCCGCCTGATGCCCACCCACCTGATGCCCGCCCGCATGAGGCTGCGCCATCGCTGATTCGGATTGGGCGTCCTGCATCGACACTATGTCCATCTGCAAGGCCGTCGCCGACTGACGCAGCGGCACCGACGACATCATCTGCGCGGGCGCAGTGGACATCATCTGCGCGGGCGCAGTGGACGTCATCTGCGCGGGCACCGCCGACATCATCGGTGCCGGCGTGGCGGAGTTGGCCGCCAGCGCCGGAGCGGCCATGCCCGCCGGCACATGAATCGGCTGCGGCGCCGGCATTGCCCCACCGCCGCCCACCGCGACCAGACGCGGCCGCTGCTGCTCGGTCTTTGGCGAGTCGATCCCGGTGGCCACCACGGACACCCGGATCCGGCCGGTCAGCGATTCGTCGACCGCCGATCCGAAGATCACGTTGGCTTCCTCATCCACTTCCTCGCGGATGCGGTTGGCGGCCTGATCGACCTCGAACAAGGTCAAATCGTCGCCGCCGGTGATGTTGATCAGCAGGCCACGCGCGCCGGCCATGCTGGTATCTTCCAGCAACGGATTGTTGATCGCGGCCTCGGCGGCGCGGATGGCGCGGTTTTCGCCGTCGGCCTCCCCCGTGCCCATCATCGCCTTGCCCATCTCCGCCATGACCGTGCGGATATCGGCGAAGTCCAGGTTCACCAGCCCGTGCACCATCATCAGATCGGTGACGCCGCGCACGCCCATATACAGCACCTGGTCGGCCATCTTGAACGCATCCTTCCAGGTGGTGCGCTCATTGGCCATCCGGAACAGGTTCTGGTTGGGGATAACGATCAAAGTGTCAACGTATTGTTGCAACTCCTCGATCCCCTGATCGGCCGAACGAGCCCGACGGACGCCCTCAAACCCGAACGGCTTGGTGACCACGCCGACGGTCAGGATGTTTCTTTCCCGCGCCATGCGCGCAATGACGGGCGCCGCGCCCGTGCCGGTGCCGCCGCCCATGCCGGCGGTGATGAACACCATATGCGCGCCGTCCAGGTGCCGGTACAGCTCATCCGCGGCTTCTTCCGCGGCGGCGCGACCGATTTCCGGCTTCGCGCCCGCCCCCAACCCCTGCGTAATATGCGGACCCAATTGAATCCGCCGATCCGCTCGGCTGTGCACCAATTGCTGCGCGTCGGTGTTGGCGACAACGAAATCCACGCCCTGCAGATTGAGCGCGATCATGTTGTCGACGGCATTCGTGCCGCCGCCACCCACCCCGATCACCGTAATTCGCGGCGTGAAGTCGGTATGGGTTTGCTGAGGGATCGTCAGGTTCAGAGTCATAGCGATTGCTCCCCCGGATTACGGGTCCACAGTTAAGCTGGGTGTTACGACAAGTTGTCCGATTCGCGAGAGGTCACACGCGATCCTTAAGAAAATTCACCAACCGCCGGAGCATCCCCGCCGGGCGTTCGGGTTCGATTTCGGCATCGCTGAAGGTGCGGCCATTGCCGGCCGCCCAGGATAGAAGTCCGGCCGCGGTGCTGAACGCCGGGCCGGAGGCCAGTTCCGGCAGACCGCGCAAGGTCGTCGGGCGGCCCAACCGCACCTGCCGTCCCAGCATCCGCGCCGCCATTTCCCGCAAACCCGGCAACTGGCAGGCCCCGCCGGTCAGCACGACCCGGTTGCCCGCGGCGCGCGCCATGCCGGAACTGTCCAGGCTTTCCTTCACGTATTCGAAGGTCTCTTCGATCCTCGGGCGGATGATGTTGACCACCATGCTGCGCGGCACCCGTGCCAACTGGTGGTCGTCTTCCTCCCCCACCTGCGGCACCGGCAGCATTTCCGTGTCATCGTCCGGGCTGTTCTCGACATTGCCGTACAAGGTCTTCAGCCGTTCGGCGTGCGCCAGGGGCGTCGACAGGCCGGTGGCCAGGTCCTTGGTCACATGCAGCCCGCCGATCGGCAGTTGCGCCGTGTGCATCAACTGATTGTCGGCGAACACCGCCAGGCCCGTCGTGCCGCCGCCCATGTCGATGATCGTTACGCCCATCTCACGCTCGTCGTCCACCAAAGTGGACAGGCCGGCGGCCATCGGCGCGGACACCATGCCCTCGATTTCCAAATCGCAGCGGGCGATGCAGGCTTCCAGGGACCGCAACGACGTCGCGACCGCGTTAACAATGTGCAGGCGGGCGTTCAGCGACGAACAGAACAATCCGCGCGGGTCGGCGACATGGTCCGTGCTGTCGACGGCGAAATTCAGCGGCAAGGCATGCAGCGCCACCCGCCCTTCAATCATGGCCCGGGCGCGTCCCTCGGCCACGACGCCGCGGATGTCTTCGTCCGAGACGGCGCGTCCGTTCACCGGCCATTGCACGTTATACAGATGCGATTCCGGCTGGCCGCAGCTCAGGTTGACAGTTACCGCGCGCAGCCTGGTGTCGGCCATGTCCTCGGCCTGGCCGACGCAGGCGCGGATGGCTTTCTCGGCCTCCTCCAGGTCGACGATATTGCCGCCGCGCACGCCACGGCCCTTGTGCCAGCCGAAGCCCAGCACGCGGAGGCGTCCGTCGCTTTCGACGCGGCCGATGAGGCAGGCGATCTTGGTGGTGCCGATATCCAGCACGCCGAACGGGCCGGCGCGATGGTGGCGCGCCCGGTCCGGTTCCGCCGGGCCGGCATCCGAGGGAAGCATCGTACGACGTGGCATATCGTTCATCGCTCCCCCCTCAGGTCGGTTTCTTGGCGATGATCGGCGTCACCGCCGGCGGCGCCGTCTGGGGGCCAGATCCCGGCTGGATCTCGCCGCGCGCGTCGTTTTTGGCATCCCCTTTGGGCCGCACCACCAGCCGGTCGCCGAGGCGCATGTCGATGGCCTGCAAGGGGCGATCCAGCAGCGATTGGCTCTGATGCAGTTGCAGCAGCCGATCCAGCGCGGCGATCTCGTGTCCCTCCGGCAGCATGACGTCGGCGCCGTTTTTCATGCGCAGGTTCCAGCGGCGGGCGCCGACCCGCACCGCGGCCTCGATGCGGGCGGACAGCAGCGGGCGTTCGGTCAGGGCATCCAGCAACACCGCGGCGGCGGGCGGCGCGCCGACCCCCACGACCAATGGCAGGTGCTTGAACTGCGCCACGTCCTGGTTCGCCACGATCTGTCCGGCGCGATCGATCAGAACGAACTTGCCCTGGTTCTGCCAGATGGCGAACGGGCGGCGTTCCTTCAGGATCACGACGACGGTGCCGGGCAGGCGGCGCTCGACCGTGGCGTGCTCCACCCAGGTCAGGGTTTCGATCCGCTGGCGTGCCAGTTCGACGGAGAACCCCAGGATCGGATCGCCCTTGTTCACGCCGATGGCCGATCGCAACAGCGGCTCGGGCGTGTTGGCGCGGCCTTCGATCAGCACATCCGTCACCCGCAGCCCGGTGATCGCGGTCATCCCGCCCAGGCGTTCCTGCAACGTCATGATGGAACTGCCCGGGGCGGCCGTGCGCACAATGACAAAACCGCCGGCAATCACGACCAGCCCGCACGCGATCCAGGCCGCCGGCCGCAGATGCCGCTTCACCCGCCGCAGCAGCAACGACCGCTTCGACGGCCGGTCCTGCACCGAATTCCGGGGGGCGCGCTTCATCGCAAGCCTCCTTGGCGGGTTCGCGGCGTTGCCGCGCCACGGGAGAAAGCTCTCCCCCTCCCCTTGTGGGAGGGGGCGGGGGGAGGGGTGACCCCGCACGAACCTCGCCTGAATCCCCTCCCCCCGGCCCCCTCCCGCAAGGGGAGGGGGAGAGCCTTCTTCAGTGCCACGATGAATGGTCGGGTCACACGCGACATGCGGCATTCTCCACCATCCAGGCGCAAAGCCGTGGGAAATCGATTCCCAGATGCGCCGCCTGTTCCGGCAGCAGGGATGTCGGCGTCAGCCCGGGCTGGGTGTTGATCTCCAGCAGCACC
>CAMATI010000425.1 GCA_945861095.1 Asaia bogorensis
AGATTACGCCACAGCCCGCTATAGCAAAATTTAATTGCACATCATGGCGGCCGTTCAGCAGCAATTCGCCTTATGCTACTTTTCTGTTCCACTCAGCCGCACAGGCCGGAAAGTAGACGCGGTGCCCGCCACTGGACACGGCCGGTCTATAAAGAGTATTGATAAATGTAATTCCCGCGCCATGTTATAGGCATGGAAACCGCCCTCACAGTCACCCCGCCGGCTACCGTTTCAGCCCTGTTGGCACAGCAGGAAATGGCGCGCGCCGTGTCCTACGGCCTGGCCGAAAAGTCCGATGCCACCAAGCTGGCCTATGAGTCGGACGCGGCGATCTTTGAAACCTGGTGCGCCGCACGCGGCCTCGCCTCGCTGCCGGCTGAACCCAGCACCGTGGCGCGGTTTCTCGCGGACCAAGCCGATAGCGGGCTGAAGGCTTCCACGATTGGTCGGCGCGCGGCGGCCATCGGCTACATGCACAAACTCGCTGGGCATGAGCCGCCTACCAACGTCGAGGCGGTGAGGGCGGTCATGCGCGGTATCCGGCGCAAGGTTGGCACCGCCCCAGTCCGCAAGGCCCCAGCGACGGACGATCTGGTGCAGGCGATGCTGGCCGAGTGCCCCGCCACCGTGACAGGTCTGCGCGACCGGGCGTTGATCGCCTTCGGCTTCGCGTCGGCGTGCCGACGCAGCGAGTTGGTCGCGTTGCAGGTGTCCGATTTGCTCGCCACACCGGACGGCTACCGGGTGACGATCCGCGCCAGCAAGGGCGATCAGGAACGCGCGGGCCAGGAAATCGCTGTGCCGCGCGGCTGCCGGATCGAGCCGGTCAAGGCCGTCGAGACATGGCTTGCCGCCGCGAAGATCAGCGACGGCCCGCTGTTCCGCCGCATCGTCCGAGGCGGCCACATCCAGGCGGCAGGGCTGGACGGGCAGTCCGTTGCGAAGATCGTCAAGTACTATGCCGAACAGGCCGGCCTCGATCCGAGGGCCTTTGCCGGTCACTCGCTGCGTCGGGGCTTCCTGAGCAGTGCTGCGGACGCGGGCGCATCGGCGCTGAAGATGCAAGCCCAGAGCCGGCATAAGAGCTTGAACATGCTGCTGGCGTATGTCGAAACCGCAGATCGGTTCAAGGAGCACGCTGGCTCAAAATTCCTGTAGCCCGCGCGCCGTTCTAGGCGTTGGGCCAGGCGGGGTCTCACCACAGGCTCCCCAACTGCGGAAACCGCCACCCGCAAACGTCGTGCATCCGGTCCGCGATCAGTCGCGGGCAGTCGGCGGCCAGCAGACGGCCGAGGGCTGGCATCGGCATGTCCGGGCCATGTTCGGCCGTCAGGCGGTCAAGGCGTAGCCGCCCGGTCCGGTCGCACCGGCTGCACCCCACGTCGAGGTGGGCGAGCCGAGCCGCGACCTGGCCCAGGGTGATGACCCCGGCCGGCACTACGGCAATTCGCCCCCAGCGGGCCGCCCGCCGGTCAGCAGGGGGCCCCAGCGGGCTGGGTCCGCGGCCTCGGCCCCCTCAGAGCCCTCGCGACGGCCTCCACCGCCCTCCTGACGCGCCTGGCGGCTTGCTGTGCCCGCTCCTGGGCTTTGGCGTAGGCGTCCACTGAGGCGGCCAGGGTGGCCCTCTCAGGCGTCTCGTATGCCGATGGTTGGTCCATGGCCTCCCCTCCCCTGTCCTTCCCGAGCGCCTGGCGGTGCTGATCGCCGCCTGGATCGTCGGACCATGGCCCGGTGGCTGTCCAGTTAGGGGGATCCCTGGCGCGCTCCCAAGGCTGGCCTGGCGCCCTCCCGAGCGGCTTGCCTTCTGGGGCTCGTGCCGCCTGGCGACTGTCCACAGAACCGCGCCGGCAGCTATCGGATTCTTATTATCGGGTTGCGCGACAAAGTGGCCGTGGATAAGTCGAGATATCCCCCCGCTTGTCAGGGTGTGCGGACGATGATGCTGGTGCGGCCTTTGACCGGCGGCAGGCTGTGCCAGAGCGTCATGCCGCGCTGGTCCAGTTCGATGTTTGCCGCCTATGTTTGCGCACCGATCCGACCATCCCACCGCCAAAGCCGCCCAGATCGCGCTTGAAACCGCGCTCGTGGCGGCGCTGTCGCCCCCAGACGCACCAAAAGGAAACAGCCCATGACCGCAATGCCGCAAGCGCAACCCCAACGCTCCTCGGAGCCGAACCGCTACCCGATCATCTTTTCCGCCGTGGCCAATCTCGTCGGGTCGAAAGGACTCCCGGTCCTGTCCTATGGCTGCTCCAGCGGTTACGAACCAATGGCGCTGGCGGATTATTTCCCCGAATCCCTCATACTCGGGGTGGACGTCCACCCAACCGCCTTGGCCGAGGCCAGACAGAACACGCGGGACTGTCCGCGCGTATCAATCGCAGCATCCGAGCGCCACGCCATCCTCTCGGCCGGGCCGTTTGGCGCGATATTCGCCATGTCGGTCCTGTGCCGGTGGCCGGAAACAAAAGGGGCCGACGACATCTCGGAAATCTGGCCGTTTGCCGACTTCGAGGCGCATATCCGGCTGCTTGATGAGGCGCTGGCGCCGGGTGGCGTGCTGGCCATCTACAATTCCAACTACAATTTCCGGGATTCCGACATTTCCGCCGGTTACGACACGGTGGCCGACGATGCCATAAACGGCCTGGCAGCAAGGCAGCGCGTCCCTAGATTCGACCGGGACGGGGTGTTCCGTGGGTCGCGCTCATTGGATTGTGTGTTTGTCAAGCGGGGTGGGGATGGGAAGGTGCTGGGGGTAATTGCGGGGTAGCTACCGGCTGACCCCATACGGCGCCCAAACCGGTACGCCCTCCCGTGACGCGATATCGACCATGTGCCGCGTCCCCTTATCCCCCGGCATTGCCAGGACGCCATCCGGCCTGCCCAGGAATAGCATCTCCTCATTGCGTATCGGCCCCGCTGCCCTGCCGTGCTGCTTCCAGGCGGCATGGAAGATCATCACTGGAACACCGCGCGTGCGATTGACGCATCGCTTATCCGTTGCAGCCTCGCGGCTTCCTCAGTAGCACCAACATTCCGTAAACGGTGCGCCTCTGCGAGGGTGTCAAATTGCGTTGCCGGGATGGCTTGCGCATGTCGTACACCCACTGCGGCACCGGGTTGCCATCCGGCAACAAATGCGGCCCCCAAGGGGCGCCCGTCCATGTCCACTGTGAGTCGTCCTGCGTCATCCAGCGGCACCCCTGATTTGTAATCCAACGCGATATCGCGCGCCGCAATCTCAGGAGGATTATACACCATAGGCAGGGAGCCTTATGCCGGTTTTCTGTTCCTCTCAGCCGCACAGGCCGTTACCACGGCAAGCCCCATTTCCTTGACGGTCAGGCCGATCCTCTTTCAAAGCACGAGGCGGCTCAACTGCGGAAACCGCCATCCGCAAACGTCGTGCATCCGATCCGCGATCAGACGCGGGCAGTCCGAAGCCAGCAGGCGGTCGAGGGTAGGCATGGGCATGTCCGGGCCATGTTCGGCCGTCAGGCGGTCGAGGCGTAACCGCCCGGTCCGGTCGCACCGGCTGCACCCCACGTCGAGGTGATCGAGCTGGGTCGCGACCTGGCCCAGGGTGATAACCCCGGCCGGCATTACGGCAATTCGCCCCCAGCATGTTCGGGCCGCCCGCCGGTCAGCAGGGCGCCCCAGCGGGCCGGGTCCTCGGCCCCCTCAGCCCGCGCCCCACGTAGGGCGCCTGGCGGCGACGATGGCGCCGGCCAGGTCCGCACGCTCTGCGGTCTCGTAGCCCAGCGCCGATGTTAGTGGCTGGTCCATGCCGTGCCCTCCCCTGCCCTTCCCGAGCGGCTGGCGGTGCTGATCGCCGTCTGGATCGTCGGACCTTGGCACCGTGGCTGTCCAGCCGGGGATCCCCTGGCGCGCCCCCAAGGCTGGCCTGGCGAAACGCGCCGGTTTTAGCCGTCTGACTGTCGCCCCCGTGGGCCCACCGGCAAGACCCGTTCGCCAGCCTCCTTACGGGGCGCTCTCGGGCGTTGCCCGTGGACTACGGGGACGCCCCAAGCGGGCGTCCTAAGATCATAGAAGGCGCCGGAAAAATAATTAATGAAACCAGTCTGTTATGGGGTGACCCCCGGACACCAGCTATGTCCTACCCCCAGGACACCAGCTATGTCCTAGGTTCGGCTAGGATTTGGACAAATATTGTCTGATGATTGACACACATTTGACCTATCCCTAGGTCATACATGTCCGATTTCTGGACAAACGGGACATGATGATGGCCGACCAGCAACGCGAATTTGGGGTGACTACGCGGCCCCATGGGACTTGGGTGCAGACGGACCGGGCGGCCCACGAAAAGTGGGCACGTATGGCGGTAGCGGAGCCGCGTGCCTCCGCGTTGCTGCATGTGATCTTGGCACAGATGGGACGGCATAATGCCCTCGTCGTATCGCAGGCCACTCTGGCAAAGCTGGCGGGATGCTCTGCTCGAACAGTGCGACGATCTCTGGAGATTCTGAGCGGTGGTCACTGGATCGAAGTTCGCCAGATCGGCCCGAGCGGCACCGT
>CAMATI010000426.1 GCA_945861095.1 Asaia bogorensis
ATCGAGGGGCTGGTGATAGAGCAGGTCCGGGCGCTGATCCGCCAGCCGGAGATCATCGTCGGCACCTGGCGCGCGGCACAAACCGAGGCGCCCGATCTGACCGAGACGGAGGTGCGCGACGCGCTCGGGCGGCTCGACCCGCTATGGGAAGAACTGTTCCCCGCCGAACAGGCACGGATTGTCCGGCTGTTGGTCGAACAGGTCACGGTGGGCGACGCCGGTGCGGCGATCAAACTGAACCTGGAGGGGCTGGCCGGGCTGGCGCGCGAACTCGGAATCCCCAGCAGTGATAAACGGAGGGCGGCATGACAAGCGTGACCAGCGTGACAGTGCGTGTGCCATTGACGATCCGCCGGCGCGGCGGGCGCAAGATGATCATCTCGCCCGAAGGGGTGGCGACCGATGCAAGGTTCCGAACCCCAGCCGACATCGCGGTCACGCGTGGGGATCCGGCGTTGGTGAAGGCGCTGGCGCGCGCGTTTCGCTGGAAGCGGATTCTGGAGGATGGGCGATACGGGTCGATAAGCGAACTGGCTGCTGCGGAGAAGATAAATGAGTCCTACGTCAGCAGGCTACTGCGGCTGACCCTGCTCGCCCCGAATATCGTGGAGGCGCTCCTGGATGGGTGGCAGGCGCCGGAGGTGACGCTGCCGGTGTTGATGGGGCCGCTTCCCTCAGAGTGGGCCAGCCAACGGAAGGCGCTCTTCGATTGCGACCCTGCCAAGCCGCCATCAGCACTGGGCGCTTGTTGACATGGCGGCTTGCCGACTCCACACAGAAGCCATGGGAAATCGACTGACAGTCCTGGCGACAATTGGCTACGAGGGAGCCGACCAGGCCGATTTTATTGCGAGCTTGCATGCCGCTGCGATCACCAGGTTGATCGACGTTCGAGAGCTTCCAATCTCGAGGCGACGAGGTTTTGGGAAATCGGCCCTGTCAACCGCACTCGATGAAGCTAGAATCGAGTACATACACCTGCGAGGACTTGGAGATCCGAAAATCGGGCGGGAAGCAGCCCGAAGTGGTGACTTCGTCCGCTTCAAGAAGATTTTTGCTGCTCACATGCAATCGGCAACGGCGCGAACTGACTTGGCGATCGCGTCTTTGCTCGTGTCCGAAGGCGGCGCCTGCTTGATGTGCTACGAGCGCGACCACTCGGCCTGCCATCGCACTATCGTTGCCAATGCTATCTCTGATACGCTGCCTCTCACGATCCGCCACATTGGGGTTAGAGCTGGACTTGCCGCCCGCAACATTGCCACGCCAACCTGGGAGTTCACCGGCCAGCGGCCATGAGCGCGTCCTGGTGTTGGTCAAAGCCCTTCCGCATGTGGGGAAGCGCCATGGCGAAACGGTATGCTGTGCGGGTGTAACAGCCGAGGGTGAGTGGCGGCGCCAGTATCCCGTTCACTATCGTCGGCTTGATGCCGAATTCAGTCGTTGGAACTGGATCGAATATGACTGGATCCGGCCAACCGGCGAGGATCGGCGTATCGAGAGTCGTCGCGTACAGGAAAGCACCATTCGGTGCGTTGGCAAGATGCCCGAAAATAAGCGAGTCCGATTCCTGGACGCAGTCATTGTCCCATCCTGCGAAGCCGCGGCCATGCGCGGCCAAAGCCTTGCGCTGATTCGCCCATCAAAAACTAAATTCTGGTGGAAATTGAAACCCACCAAGCAAATCGCGGCCGAGAAGGCAGCCTACGAGCGGGCTGCGAGCCAACTTTCGTTCCTGGATTCGGAACTTGCCGCACTCTCGCCCTGTCCCTATGCGTTCAAATTCGACTATGAAACATCGGATGGCCAGTTCCACAGGGCGACCTGTGATGACTGGGAGACCGCCGCCACCTTTTACCGATGGGAGCGCCGAATGGGCGCAGAAGCCGCTCTCAAGGCGATGGCGGAGACCTTCAATGAGAAATACCCTGCCAAAGGGATGGCCTTCGCGATGGGGACGCATAGCCTCTACCCGAAGGTCTGGCTGCTCGTCGGTGTGCTTCGGCTGGACCTTGTATTGCAGCCGTCCCTCGCGATCTGAAGGCGGCTAAGGAGGTTTGGGACGCGCCGGAACTTATCGGTCCGCTGTGGGGCGAGTTCTTTCAGTCCGCTTACGGCGCCCGGAACAGTGAGTGTTGCGCGGTTGGTTGCCAGACGTGACGGGCAACTGATGCTACGTTGGCCGATGACGGACCGAAGTCAAAGCGGAAGTCCGAGAAGAATTTTCTCACGGCATAATGATTCAATATGCTCCCGCACTCGGGCGGCGAAGACAGGAAGGGAGACCAGTACTCCGATCTCGATATTCCGCGAGAATGCTGCCTCGGTCAGATTTGCTGAACCGATCAGCACCTGGGAGGAATCGGCCACGGCAACCTTCGCGTGAAATGACGATCGCGATTCAGCATTGGAAGCCAGTGATCTCGGGTCGTAATAGACCCTTGGCAGCCGGCTCCCAGGCCATTCGACTGATCGAAAACGGTGTGCGAAACGAGCGACAATCGCGTGCTCGTCGCTGGTGTCACCATGGGGCCGCGCGATATCAAGGCACAGGACAACTGACAGACCGGGATCACGATCCATTCGCTCGGCCAACGTGGCCAGAACGGTGTGGCCATTGTGCAGGGCGAAGCCAGTAATTAGAATATTACGCTTCGCCTCCGATATGATCTCACGAAAGGCAGCATCTGTCTCGCGGAGGTCCGGCACGAATCGAGGGCCGCTGACGATGGGTTGGACCTTCGCGGAGACCGCTTCGTGCACCGCGCGCTCGTCCGCGATTGCTCGAAGAAACCAGACCACGGCCGCGGAGGAGGCGCCCGTCGAAGCCGCTCCCGTCAAAAGGCGCCGAACTTCCGGCGCCGTGGCCTGTGGACCAACGAATTGCAGTTGCCCGAGATCAAGCGGCCAAGGCAGACGTCCGCCCTCAATCAGATCGGCCAGATATTGGATTTCCCGCGCCGTCATGCCGGTGAGATGGTCGGTTCGATCGACTCTAAAAAGGCAGCGTCGTCGCCACGCACTGTCGTTACCACCAGAGCGCGGTCAAGAAAATCATTGCGCTGTTCGCAGCTCGTCTCAGCGATCAGAAGGCATCCATGACATGCGGCGCCATGCAAATGCTGCGCGGTTAGCCGATCGTCAGGCCTGTGTTCCGCACAGACCGGATCGTTCGAACACAAATCCGCATCTTCAACCGCCCGGCGGAGATGACGTGCAATATGCTCCGCCGTAGCAACCAGACCACCGAGCGTGCCCTCGGAGCCTGACGTGGCTGTATAGATTAGGATGCCGTATCGTCCATCCGATGCATAAATACGCTCTCGTAGTGAACTGGC
The DNA here is from genome assembly GCA_945861095.1 of Asaia bogorensis. Taxonomy (GTDB): domain Bacteria; phylum Pseudomonadota; class Alphaproteobacteria; order Acetobacterales; family Acetobacteraceae; genus Rhodopila. Next base: position 3,339 of record CAMATI010000426.1, read on the forward strand.
GGAATAACCGGCCTCAAGTGCGATTGCCGTCAACAACATATGGGCCAACGAGTGCAACATCACATAGGCGATACCCGGAAACTCCCGTTTGCTTGAAGGGTGCATCTTTTTCCAGATTGCGAACCCGGCGCGCAAAGCTTCCTCCCGAACTGTCGAACGAGCCTGCCAGGTAAACACTGTTTCAGCACGGAACTGTATGAAGATTCCCTCGCCACGATGCTCAACGGCGGGTAACCAGGTCGTTGCGCGTGCCAGTGCGGCGCGTTCGACCCCGATATCGAGTTCGCCATCTTCGTCGGGTGCCAAGGCGTCGAAACGCGTAAACCCGGCTTGCGCGATAACTTCTCGTAGCCGTCGAATCACCACTACGCGCTCGACAGGATCAAGCAACGGTTCTCCCGCGATCCGCCATTTAGCCGGGTCCAAGGTTTCGGCGAAAAATGGACTGTCTGGTGCATCACGCCCCATGGGCGAATTACCCTTGGCCATGACGTCAAACTCGGCGGGTTTCAACGCTTCGTCGGCGTGCGATGCGTGACCTTCCCTCCGACGGACAACCGCCGCCATGACATCAGCGTCTGAATAGCCATCCAGGTCTGCCGCCATCCCACTGTTATAACGACGCGCCACTGCGAGTTCCGCGACGTCTGGGATTTTTTGGAGGTCTGTCCACCACCGTTCAACCGCCGCCTTCAGCGTGTCGTCCTCGTCAGGCAACGATATCGCACTGATCAACTCGGGGAAGTATGCATTGCTTGCGGTGCGGATCAGCAAGCGGCGGTACTCGACACATCCCTCGTAGGCATGTGGACCGAGCCATGGCCGTTGCCCGTCACATCGGCCGAGTGCCCTGGTTCCCGGTGATACCGCATCCAGCAGTTTGCGCTCCAGGCCACAATCGCATCCGACGACGACATCCGCGACGTCGCCCGACGTCCCGCGCTCCTCCAACTGAGGTGGACCCCGGAAACTGGACAGGTCGCTAAGAGAGAGTCTTCCCTTGGAACGGCCGTCTGGCCGAAGGTGAGACATGACCAACATACGGAAGAAACACGGGCCTGAGTTCAAGTCGAAGGTTGCGCTGGCCGCGGTGCGGGAAGAAGGCACGGTCGCTGAGTTATCGAGCCGGTTCGGCGTCCACGCCAGCCAGATCCACGCCTGGAAAAAGACCTTGCTTGACGGAACGGCG
>CAMATI010000427.1 GCA_945861095.1 Asaia bogorensis
CATGATCGACGTCACTCGGTCGCGTAGTTTCGGATGGGCGTGAAAGAACGCCAAAAGTGCTTCGTCGTTGAGCCTCGCCGTCGCCATGGGGCCGATTCCCTTATCGAGGAGGCGTCAGGTTACTCCCCACAACGTTGAATCGCACCCCAACGCACCTGGACGCCGGTCGATCGTCGTGCTGCATTGCACCATCCGCTGGTGGAGCCATCCCATGCCAAAAATCGACGGCCAAAGACTGTTGCGAGACCTTTACGCCCTGCGCGAGATCGGCACTTACAAGACCGGCGTGCATCGTCCAACCCTGTCGCCGGACGACGTCCGATCCCGCCACTGGCTGGTCGAACGCCTGACGGAGGCCGGCTTGACCGCCGAGATCGACGGTATCGGGAATGTCATCGGCCGCTGCCGCGCGCCGGGGCAGAAACTGCTGATGGGCAGCCATCTGGAAACCCAGGACCATTCCGGCTGGCTGGATGGCGCGATGGGGGTGGTGTTCGGCCTGGAAGTCGCACGCGCGCTGGGCCAGGGCATCGACGTCGCCGCCTGGTGCGACGAGGAAGGCCATTTCGGCTCGTTCATCGGATCACGCTCCTTCTGCGGCCTGCTGCCGGAGGAAGAGATCGACCGCTGCACGTTCCGCGCCGACGGCACGCCATTGCGCGTTGCCCTGGAACGGGCCGGTTTTGCCGGTCGGCCGAGGGCCCAAATGGATCCCGCGCGATATCGCGGCTTCATGGAGGCGCATATCGAGCAGGGCGCCGAGTTGGAGGACAAGGGGCTGCGCATCGGCGTCGTGACCGCGATCGTGGGCAGCCACCGGTTCCGCATCGAGTTCGAGGGCGAGCAGAACCACGCCGGCACCACGCGCATGGCGGTGCGCAAGGACGCCGGTGTGGCCCTGGTCAGCCTGGCGGCCGCCATCAATGCCCGGTTTCCGGCGATTGTCGGACCTCGGACGGTTTGGACCACCGGGCGGATCACGCTGGATCCGGGCGCGCCCAGCATCGTGCCAGGGCGGGCAGAGATGCTGTTCCAGTTCCGCGACACCGATCCGGCGATGCTGGCGCGGTTGCAGCAGGAAGTGGAAGCGCTGGTGGAGGAGGCCAACAAGGGGCCGTGCCGGGTCACCATCGTCGATCGCAGCCGTTCCGTGCCGCAACAGATGGATGCCGGGTTCCAGGCCGCGTTGGATCGTTCGGCGGACCGGCACGCGCCTGGACTGCATCAGCGCATGCCGAGTGGCGCGGGACATGATGCGCAGGTGCTGGCGGAACGGATGCCGTCGGCGATGATGTTCGTACCGAGCATCCGTGGGATCAGCCATCACTATTCTGAGAACACGGCGGATGCGGATCTGGTACTGGGGTGCCAGGTGTTCGCCGACGCGGCGGCGGATTTGTTGGGGCTGCCGCTGGCGTAGGATAGCCGGTAGATGGCCGGGTCCTGCTCGGCCATCACGGACAGGGCCTTCTATCGGACATCGCTTCGGCCGGTCGGTATCACATCGCGCAAACCGATATGGGCCGTCGGCGGAATCCAGCCGCGGGGGGTGTCCGCCGAGCGCCCATGCTCGAACGACAGGGGAATGGCGTGGCCGCGTTCGGAAGGGTGGGATCCCGTTGGATCGCCGTGGTCTCGCGGGCCAGCGCGGTGTCATTGAACCAGTGCTGGTGGGGATCAAGCCCCGCCCTTCAAAGCCCCGGCCCCGGGTCCCCCGACAGCTTCTCCGCCGCCGCCCGATTGGACGGCGCCGAACACCGATCGGCGTTTGGTGCCCATCCCGCTTTCACGTAACCCCCGTTTGGCGCCAGCGACAGAAGGTCATCCCACCCATCGGTGTAGATCACCCGCACCGCCTGCCCTTCCCAGCGCCAGATGCCGCGCTCGCCGCCGCCAAAATCTGTGGTCGCCGACTGGTCCAGCATCAGGCGCGCATTGAACGGCTTGCCGTCGGTGTGGAAGAATCGCCACCGCCCGACGGGATCGAAGGGATGCGGGGTTGGCTGCTGGGCCCACCCGGATACGGGCAGAACCAGCAGGCCGAAACCGAGCAGCAGACGACGGACAGGCGATGGCGGCATGGGAACCTCCGGGAGTGGCACGATTGCGCGATCGACAGCATGAAACGGCGGCCTCGCCAACCCACACCTCACACACCCTCGACAGCGCCGCCATTCCCATTCAAAGATCGCGGTCAGGATAACCGGCCCATCAAAGCGGCCCCCAAACGGTCCAACGAAACGGGAGTCACCCAATGCGGATTGCCATCATCGGCCAGCAGGATTTCGGCAAGGCCGCCCTGGAAGCCTTTTTGTCACGCGGAGACGACGTCGCCGCCGTGTTCTGCGCCCCTGAAAAAGGCCGCCCCGACCCGCTGCGCCTGGCTGGGGAAGCGCATGGCATCCCCGTGCATCAATTCCCCAGACTGACCGATCCGGCCGCCCTGGATGCATTGCGGGAAGCGAAGGTCGAAGTCGGCGTCATGGCCTATGTCACCCAGTTCGTGCCCCAGGATTTCTGCAACATCCCAAAATTCGGCACTATCCAGTTCCACCCCAGCCTGTTGCCGCTGCACCGCGGCGCCTCGTCGATGAGTTGGTCGATCATCCTCGGGCGGAAGGAGACCGGATTCTCGATCTTTCGTCCAACCGATGGGTTGGACGAAGGCCCGGTCATCCTGATGCGCTCTGTGCCGATCGAGCCGGAGGACACGCTGGGTTCGCTCTATTTCGGCAAAATCTTTCCCATGGGCGTCGCCGCCCTGGTAGAGGTCGCGGACATGGTCGTGGCCGGCAAGGCCCCGGCATTGGCGCAATACGAACCCAACGCCGGCTATGAGGGCATCATCAGGGATGCCGAGTCGCACATTTCCTGGGCGACCCATGTCGACCTGACCTACAACCTGATCCGCGGCTGCAACCCCGCCCCCGGCGCATGGACCACGCACGAAGGCAAGAAGCTGTTCCTGTTCGAGGCGACCAAGCGGATTGCCCGCACATTCTCCGAGGTGAAGGGCAAGAAGCAGGGGGAGGTCGTGGCCATGAATGGCAACAGCGCGGTCATCCATGGCCAGGGCGGCTTCATCGAGGTGCATCGCGCACGCGCGGATGGCGGACGGAAGGTCTCGGCCGCGGAAGCCGGGCTGGCCGCCGGGATGATCCTGGGCGGATGAAAGCCGAACCCAGAGATTAACCGCATCCAAGGGGCCGGTTTTTTCAGTCGGGTCGTTGCCGAGAGAGGCTGTGGATTGTAGCGTCCGGTCCGACAAAGAAAGCCGGATCAGACCATTCATGTATGTTCGCACGCTTATGGCCGCCGTGGCACTGTTTGCCGTGCAGAGTATTGCGACCACGGCGCACGGCCTGACGGTCGTTGCACGCGGCGACGTTCTGCTGCCTGCGTTGCAGGAGGTGTATCTGCAACCGTTTACGGCGGTAACGGACATTCCCGTGCAGAAGGACAGTTGGGAAGGCGGGCTGGATGCGTTGCGCGGCCGCGTGAAAGCCGGCGACTCGACCTGGGATATGGTGCAGGTGGATCCTGGCGAACTCGCGGTCGGCTGCGCCGAGGGTCTGTTCGAGAAGCTCGACTGGCCCGCCGTTGGCGGCAAGGACCATTATCTTCCGCAGGCGGTCGGCAACGATTGCGGCCTGGGCGCTTTCTTCGCCAATGTCGTCCTTGCGTGGGATCGGGACAAATTCCCGGCCACGCCGACCTGGGCGGACTTCTGGGACGTCGCGAAATATCCCGGCAAGCGCGGCCTGCGCCAGGGCGTGCGCGGCAATCTGGAGATCGCGCTGCTGGCGGACAATGTCTCACCCGGAGATATCTACAAGACCCTGGCGACATCGGACGGCGTGGATCGGGCCTTCCGCAAGCTGGACCAGCTTCGTCCCTACATCGTCTGGTGGCAGAACGACGCTCAGGCGGCGCGTATCCTGGGCTCTGGCGACGTGCTTATGACCAGCGCCCCGAGCGGGCGGATCGTGACGGCCAGCCGGCAAGACAAGCGCAATTTTGGCATCCAATGGGCCGCCAGCCTGTATGAGGTCCATAGCTGGGCCGTGCTGAAAGGCAGCACCAACCTGCGTCTGGCCCAGCAATTGCTGTATTTCATGGGCACGCCGGCGATCGCGGCAAAAATGCTGCGCCTCAGCGGCGAGACCGGCCTGGCCAAGGGCATCAATGATGGCCTGGCACCGGAGATTCTGGCGCTGTCGCCCGGCAACCCCGCCAACCTGAGCATCGCCCTGCGGATGGATACCGGTTTCTGGAACGAGAATCTGGGTAAGCTACGCCAGCGCTTCGAGGCCAGCCAAGGACGCTGAACGACGTATGACCAGCAATTCTCATTTTGGCGTCTGACGGATTAAATTGCGGTTTCTGACTCTGACGGGAAGGCGGCGTTGAGAGATCAAGCGCCTCAGTGCGGTGTGGGCGGCGGTTTGGCGAAGGCCAGGGTCAACGCCAAATCCTCCCAATCCGGA
>CAMATI010000428.1 GCA_945861095.1 Asaia bogorensis
ATTTCACGGATTTCGGCCGCGCGATGCTGACTTTCTTGCGCGATGAAGTGCCCGAAAAATGGCAGACCTACTGCGATGAGGTCACCGATAATTTCAGGATCATCGATCCTACGGATTTTCGGATTCTTGCGTGAGCAGGGTATAGATCGTAACGTTCCTGTCAGGGGGGCTGCCGCTCGCGCCGAACCAAGGCTGGTCATGCGGCCGGAAAAGGCGTTGACTCAGGCGTCCCAGAAACGGCAGGCCCAACGCCTGCCCCGCCGGCCGACCCAAGGATCGACCGGTCGTCGAACGATAGGGAGTAGACAATGTCCGACCATCCCTCGCCGGTTGTCCGATCCACACTGCCCTTCGCGGAAAATGTGCGCGAAGTCGGTACCGACGAACCCTTTCAATGGCTGGCCGCCGGCTGGCGCGATTTCCGAGCCGCCGGGATCGTCAGCCTGTTGCATGGATTGATCTTCGTCATCGCCGGCATCCTCCTGACCGTCGGCCTTATCGCCGCCGGCCTGACGCATCTGATCGGTCCGCTGGTCGTCGGGTTCCTGCTGGTCGGGCCGGCTTTGACGGTCGGGTTCTATGCGATCAGCCGTGATCTCGCGGCCGGACGGAGACCGTCATTCGGGGCGACCGCTTCCGCCTGGCGCGCCAATGCTGGTTCCATTCTGGGCCTTGGTTTGCTGTTGGTGCTGTTTCTGGTGGTGTGGATGCGACTGGCGGCGATGATCTTCGCCATCTGCTTCCCGTTCACGACGCTTGACGTCCAATCCCTGCTCAACGCCGCTCTGTTTACGCGAGACGGGATCACTTTCCTGGCGGTTGGCTCGGTCGTGGGGGCGGGCATGGCGTGCCTGGCGTTCACGTTCGGTGCGTTTTCCTTGCCGCTGCTGCTGGATCGGAAGGTCGGCATCCTGGAGGCGATCGCGACCAGCGCCGTCGCCGTGATCGTGAATGCGCGCGCGATGGCGGTGTGGGCCGGTCTGATCGTCCTGTTCACGGCGGCGGGCCTGGCGGCCGGTTATGTCGGGCTGGCGGTGACCTTGCCGTTGATCGGCCATGCCACCTGGCATGCCTACCGGGCGGTGATCCGGGCGTAGCGCCCCGGGGCGACGATCCGCCGCCGGCGTCCCGGTCGGCAATCCGTGGGCAGGCGCCTGGTTCGGCGATCCTCGGCTGGCGCCTGGGTCGGCGATCTGCGGGCTGGCGCCCGGACGGTCACACCGGCAGCAGCGCCCGGTGCGAACCGCCGGGCAAAGCGACCCGGATCGGATCGTCCGGCCGCACATCCCCGCCGACCCGCACCACACCCATGACCCCGGCCTTGCGGATCAGATTGCCCGCCGCGTCCCGATCCAATGTCGCCGCCATCAAGCCAGGTCGGAACCGATCGAGCTGAACGCACGGATTGCGCAGCCCGGTGATTTCCACCACCGCCGCATCCCCCAGATGCAGCAACGCACCGGTCGGCAGCCCCAACAGATCGAGCCCGCGGGTCAGGATGTTTTCCCCGATCTGTCCGGGGCCGATATCGAAGCCCCGGGGCCGCAAATCATCCAGCAATTCCGTATGCAGCAGATGCACCTGGCGCAGATTCGGCTGCGTCGGATCGCGCGCGACGCGAGAGCGGTGCTTTACGGTTGCTCCCTGATGCGCGTCGCCCTCCACGCCCAGACCGGCCACCAGGCGGATCCACATCTGGGTGAGTTTGCTGAAATTATGGCTCCGGCCACACGCTACCGAAACGACGTGTCCGCTCATCGCAACGCCGCCTCGACCTCTTCGCTGGTCAGGCGCCATGCATTGTCCAGATCGGCCACCACGGCGCGCATGAACCGGTCCGTCAGTTCCAAAGCGCGCCGAGGGTCGCCCAGATGGTCCGCCAGGATCGCCAGGGCCAGTTGGTTCGGCCCGTCGCCCTCATAGGTCCATTCGTAGCCGGCCGCACTGAACGTCTTGATATCGAACCGGGGATCGAGCGGCCTGCCGTCCACCGTGACCACCGCGCCATCCAGGCTGCGCCCGCCTTCGTAAATCTTCATCCGAACATCACCACGCTGCGCACGGTTTCGCCGCGTTTCAGGGCGGCGAACCCGTCATTGATCTGCTCCAGGGAAATCCGGGCCGAAATCATTTCGTCCAACTTCAGCTTGCCGTCCAGATAGGCCCGCGCGAGCATCGGGAAATCGGTTTGCGGCTTCGCTCCGCCGTAAGACGACCGGGTGATCCGTTTTTCCTGCATCAGGCTGCCCCAGCGGAACGCGACCTCGTCCCCCACCGCGACCTTGCCCAGCCAGACAACCTGGCCGCCGGGGCGGACGGCTTCGACGGAAAGGCGGAACCCGGCTGGTGCACCCGCCGCCTCGATCACGACATCGGCGCCGCGCCCTTCGGTCAGCGTTCGGGCGAGGTCGGCGGCTTCGGCCGGATCGACGGCATGGGTGGCGCCGATGGCCTGGGCCAACTGGCGGCGGGCGGGATTGGGATCGACGGCGATGATGGTGCCGGCACCTGCCAGCACGCAGCCCTGCACGGCGGACAGGCCCACCGCGCCGCAGCCGATCACCATCGCCGCATCGCCCCAGCGGAGTGCCGCAATGCGGGTGGCGGCACCGACCCCGGTCATGACGCCGCAGCCGATCAGCGCGGCGCGGTCGAACGGCATCGAGTCCGGCACGCGCACCGCCGATTGCGCCGGCACGACGCAGAATTCGGCGAAGCCACCCAAGTACATCAACTGGTGGACCGGCACCGCGTCACAGGTCAGGCGAGGGCGGCCATCGAAATGGAAGCCCTTGGGACCGTTGGCGAGGAACTGGCGGCACAGGATGGGTTGGGCCCGATCGCAGTAGAAGCAGGACCCGCAATGCGGGTTCCAGGACAGCACGACCCGGTCGCCGATCCCCAGCTCGGTGACGTCGGGGCCGACCTCCACGATTTCCCCGGCGGCCTCGTGACCGAGCACGGCGGGAAGTTGGACGGCCAGCGCGCCGTCAATGGCTTCGAGGTCGGTATGGCACAGGCTGGCGGCGCGGACCCGCACCAGCACATCGCCCGATGCGAGCGGTCCGACCTGCACGGTTTCGATCGTCATCGGTGTTCTGGTCTGGCGCAACACGGCCGCGCGGGCTGTCTGCATGATGCGGGTCCTTTGGCTGATGCCTAAGTGTCTGTCCGGGGCGGCGCGGTCACAGGGCCACGACCACGCGGGTGGTGGCGCGGACATGCGGGGCGAACTGATACCAGCCGCGCATCTTGTGGAACTCCGGGGTTTCGACGGCCTCCGGGCCGGCGAGTTCGTAGACCGTCGTGTAGACCCGCGCGGTCGCGCGCGAGGAGGTGCCTCGATCGGACAGGCTATGCTGGCCGGATTGCAGGTAACGGCGTCCGCGCAACACGCCGGGGCAGGCCAGCGCGTCCGGCAGGTGGACGGTGTCGTACCAGACATTCCAGTCTGCTTCGACCTCTGGGTCGACTTCGGCGGTGACGATCAGCAGGCATCGCGGCATCGTTTGGCTGTCCATGGCGGCGTGTCCTCGTGTGTATCTGTTGGTGTGTTCGTCGGTGTGCTTCCTGGGGGCGCGGGCGGCCGGTTTGACGGGCGACCGACCCTGGCGGCATGGTCGTGCAAACATATCGCATGAGGCAAGGGAATGACCGATGGGACGGACATGACATTGGAACAGCGCATCCAGCGCCTGGAGGATATCGAGGCGATCCGCCGGTTGCGCAATCGCTACCATGCCAGCCTGAACGAGGCGCGCTACGAAGATTGCCGGCCGCTGTTCACCGATGATGCGGTGGTGGAACTTGGGTATCTGGCGCGTTATGAGGGGATCGACGCAATCGATCGCGGCTTCCGCGCGATGGGGGAGCGGGATCGTTTTTTCATCAAGCAGTTCATCCACAGCCACGACGTCGATGTCGACGGCGATACCGGGACGGGGACATCCTATCTGGAAGCACGCTACGGCCGATTTGGCGTCAGCTATGTCGTCGCCGGCCGGTATGACGATGTCTATGTGCGGGTCAATGGGGTTTGGAAGTTCCGCGCCATGATCGCCGAATTGTTCTACACGGTGCCGAACGCGGTGGGCTGGACCGGGGACGAGATGCATTATCTGCGGCCGAAGACGTAGTCCGGCCGCGCACTTGGCGGCTCGTGGCGCAGAAATCGTGATCGTCAGCGGTTCGGCACAGCTCCCACGGGGTGCTCGGCGTTGGGTGTTGCGGGGACGTGGATCCCGTTCATGTGGCCCACCGGTCGATAATGCTGGGCGATTGCGGCCACGATCGCTGGTGGCAGAAAGGTGCTTTCGAGGTTGGTTTGGATCAGCAATTCTCATTTTGGCGTCTGACGGATTAAATTGCGGTTTCTGACTCTGACGGGAAGGCGGCGTTGAGAGATCAAGCGCCTCAGTGCGGTGTGGGCGGCGGTTTGGCGAAGGCCAGGGTCAACGCCAAATCCTCCCAATCCGGA
>CAMATI010000429.1 GCA_945861095.1 Asaia bogorensis
GGCGTGCAGCATGCTGGTCCACAAGGGGCAGAAGATCGTCCTGTGCGGTCCCTCGGGTTCGGGCAAGTCGACCCTCATCCGCTGCATCAACCGCCTGGAGGAACACGACAGCGGGCGTATCGTGGTGGCGGGCACCGAGTTGACCCGCAACATGCCCGACATCGCCGCGGTGCAAAGCGAGATCGGCATGGTGTTCCAGCAGTTCAATCTGTTCCCGCACCTGACGGTGCTCGAAAACCTGATGCTCGCCCCCAGGCTGGTGCGCAAGATGCCCCGGCCGCAGGCACGCGAGATCGCAATGCACTACCTGGCGCGGGTCCGGATTCCCGAGCAGGCAGACAAATTTCCGGTCCAGCTCTCCGGCGGGCAGCAGCAGCGCGTCGCGATCGCGCGCGCCTTGTGCATGAAGCCGCAGATCATGCTGTTCGACGAGCCGACTTCCGCGCTCGATCCCGAGATGATCAAGGAGGTGCTCGACGTGATGACCGATCTTGCGCGCGACGGCATGACCATGGTGGTTGTCACGCACGAGATGGGTTTTGCCCGGCAGATCGCCGACCTGGTGGTTTTCATGGATGCCGGCGAGATCGTCGAGCAGGCGCCGCCGGCCGAGTTCTTCGGTGGCGCCCGCAACGCGCGGACGCAGGCTTTCCTGCAGCAGATCCTCACCCACTAACCCACACCACAGGAAGGCAAGCACACCCCATGTCTGGCAACCACACCCCGGCAAGCCACAGCCCAGGATCGGGTCGATCCGGCCACGGGACCGCACCACGCTACCAGGACGCCCATGTCACGTTCGCCACCACGCTGGCCGACCAGAGCCGCCAGATCATGTCCGGGGCGCTGCTGGCGCGCCCCGCCATCGAACTGAAGCCGGATTCGAGTTATGTCACCGATACCGACAAGGGCATCGAGCGCGCCTTGCGCACCATGATCGAGACGCAGTTTCCGGCACACGGCATACTCGGGGAGGAGTACGGCGCGCAAAACGCCGATGCCGAATATGTCTGGGTGCTCGACCCGATCGACGGCACGGCGGCGTTTGTCGCCGGCTTGCCGGTATTTGGCACCCTCATCGCACTGCTGCATGAGGGCGTCCCGGTAATCGGCGTCATCGATCACCTGATGACCAATGACCGCTGGATCGGCGCCTTGGGCCGGCCAACGACGCGCAACGGCGCTGCGGTGCACACACGCCAATGCCCCAGCCTGGCGCAGGCGATGCTGTCGGCCAGCAACCCGGATTTTTTCAGCCCCCAAGAGCAGCCGTTGTTCGAGCGTCTGCGCTCGCGCACGCAGTGGCGCATCTATGGCGGCAGTTGTTTCAGTTACGGCCTGCTTGCCTCCGGGCGGATCGACCTGTCCATCGACAGTTCGCTGGGTATCCATGATTTCGCGCCCTACGTGCCGATCCTCGCCGGTGCCGGCGGCATCATCACCGACTGGCAGGGCAAAGCCATCGACATGCATTCAGGCCCGCAGATCCTCGCCGCAGGCGACCCAGCCAGGCATGCCGAGGCGCTGGCGCTGCTGCAAGGATGAGCGCCACGCCCAGCCCAATCGCACTCAAGGAGATCATTCAATGGCGAAATTCGAACCGTTCGTGCTCGAACGCATGATGGGCAAGTGGGAGAACCTGGTGGAGATCAACCTCTCCGAAAGCGGCGTGCACCCCTTGAAGCTCGGCGAGCTGATGGCGCTGGCCGGGCGTACCGTCGACGAACTCGCCGATGTCGAGCTCAACTACCCGCAGGCCAACGGCACCATCGGCCTGCGGCGCAACATCGCGGCGTTTTATCCCGGTGCCACCGAAGACAACGTGCTGGTGACCACCGGTGCCGCGGAGGCCAACTTCCTGGTGATCAGCACGCTGCTCGAGCCCGGTGACGAGGCGGTGATCATGCGCCCCAACTACCTGCAGGCCTGGGGCCTCGCCAAGAACCGCGGCGTCACCGTGAAAGACTTCGATCTGGTCGAAGAGCGAGGCTGGGCGCCCGACCTGGAGCAACTCGCACGCGCGGTCACCCCGAAGACACGGCTGATCGCGGTGTGCAACCCGAACAATCCGACCGGCCGCATCCTCACCGTGGCGGAGATGGACGCGATCGTCGCCGCCGCGCAGCGCTGCGGCGCCTGGATACTCGCCGACGAGGTCTACGCCGGCGCCGAACGCGAGACCGACATCCAGACACCGAGTTTTTACGGTCGTTACGACAAGGTGATCGCGGTGGGCAGCATGAGCAAGGCCTACGGCCTGCCCGGTCTGCGCACGGGCTGGGCGGTTGGCCCGGCCGATACCTTGGACGACATGTGGGCGCGCCATGACTACCTCACCATCACCAACACCATGTTGTCCGACAAGCTCGCCACCATCGCGCTGTCCGAGGCGGTGCGGCCGCAGATCCTGGCGCGCACACGGCGCCTGATCCGCGACGGGTACCCGGTGCTCCAGCAGTGGGCCGCCGACCACGGCAAGCTGTTTCAGGTGTTTCCGTCACAGGCGGCGGCTGTCGCTTTTCTTCGTTACGACCTGGACATCAATTCAACCGAACTGGTGACGCGCCTGCGTGATGAAAAAAGCGTGTTCATCGTGCCCGGCGACCAGTTCGGTTTTGACCGCCATGTGCGCGTGAGTTTCGGGCTGCCGCACGACTACCTGAAGGAAGGCCTGCGCCGGATCGACCAGATCTGCGCGGACATCCAGGGAGGGGCGCCGCCGGGCCGTTCCCAAGGCGCGCGCACCGCAGTGCGCAGCACGGAGATTGCCGGATGACCGATATCGTCCGCGAAGTGGCACTGGCCGAGGTCCGGATCCGGCCCTATGTGCGCGAAACCCCGCTAGAGCCATCTCTGGCACTGGCGGGCACCAGCGGCGCGCAGGTGTTCCTCAAGTGCGAGAACCTCCAGCACACCGGCTCGTTCAAGGTGCGCGGCGCGCTGAACAAGGTACTGTCACTTTCCAGCGCCGACGTCGCGCGCGGCGTGGTCACGGCGTCGACCGGCAACCACGGGGCCGCGGTCGCCTACGCGTTGCGCCAGATCGGCGCCTCGGGCACGGTGTTCGTGCCCGAGGGCGCGTCGCCAACCAAGCTCGGCGCGATCGAGCGCCTGGGCGGCAGGATCCGGGTGCACGGCCAGGACTCCAGCGACACCGAAGTGTTTGCGCGCGCACATGCCGAACAAACCGGGGCCACCTATATCTCGCCGTACAACGATGTACAGGTGGCCGCGGGCCAGGGGACGATCGGTGTCGAGTTGTTGCGCCAGCTCGACAGCTTCGATGCGGTGTTCGTGTCGGTCGGGGGCGGCGGGCTGATCGGCGGTGTCGCCGCCCACCTCAAGGCCGCCCACCCCGGTGCCCGCATCATCGGTTGTTCGCCCGAGAACTCGCAGGTCATGGTCCAGTCGGTCAAAGCCGGCCGGCTGCTGGACATCCCCTCGCTGCCCACGCTGTCCGACGGCACTGCGGGTGGCGTCGAGGCCGGCAGCATCACGTTCCCACTGGTGCGTGATTTTGTGGACGAGTTCTCCACCGTGACCGAGGACGAGATCGCGCGCGCCATGTGTGCCTTGATGGAGAGCCACCACATGATGATCGAAGGCGCAGCGGCGGTCGCCATTGCCGCCTTCGAAAAACAGAAGGCGGCTTGGGCCGGCGCCCGGGTGGTGGTGGTGGTGTGCGGCGCCAATATCAGCCTGGCGACACTCAAGGCCGTCCTGCCATGACCCGGGTGCTCACGCGCGATGTGATCGAACAGGCGCTCAGCGGCATCGACCTGCTGCCGCTGATGGAGGCTGGCTTTGCGGCCTACTCCGAAGGCCGGTGCAACATCCCGCCGGTGGGCGAACTGATGCTGGAGAAGGGCGAGGTCCACATCAAGTACGGCTGCATCACGGGCGGGCGCTACTACGTGGTGAAGGTCGCCTCGGGCTTCTACGGCAACCCGGCACTTGGCCTGGCTTCCAGCAACGGCCTGATGCTGGTGTTCGACCAGGCCACCGGGGCGCTCGAAACCGTGCTGCTGGACGAGGGCATGTTGACCGACGTGCGCACCGCCGTGGCCGGGGCCGTTGCCGCCAGGTACCTGGCGCCGCGCCATGTGGAGCACATCGGCGTGATCGGCACCGGGATGCAGGCGCGCCTGCAGCTGCGGCACCTGATGCCGATCGTCGCCTGCCGCAAGCTGATCGCCTGCGGCCGCACGCCGCAGCACCTCGAGGCCTACCGCCGCGACATGGAGGCGCTGGGTTTCGACGTGCAGACCACCGACGACCCTGCGGTGGTCGGGGCGCGTTGCCAGTTGATCGTCACCACCACGCCCGCGACCGCACCCCTGCTGTTGTCGGATCACATCCGGCCGGGCACCCATATCAGCGCCTTTGGCTCCGACACACCCCACAAGCAGGAACTCGCCAGCGGCGTCCTCGCGCG
>CAMATI010000430.1 GCA_945861095.1 Asaia bogorensis
ACACCGCTTTTTGTATCAGGCTGGGTTACGTGACTCGAGGTATGACCCGGTCAGTTGGGCCAGCTTCCCGTTGCAGGTGGCGGGGCGACTTGGCATCCAAACCTACTGCCTTGGAATCACAGGAGAAAAAATGAGGGGATGGCTGAGAGCATACCCCCAACAATGCAATGCAAAACGACTATCTCATCCATCAGAGCTTCGGTTATCATCCCCAACACCTTCCCCCACCACCGACCGGACCACCCGCACGTAGCCCAGTCCAACCGCCCCCGTCAATAAGACCGAGGCATCCCCAACACATGCTGCCCCACATACCCCAAAATCAAATTCGTCGAGATCGGCGCAATCTGATAAAGCCGAACCTCCCGCCACTTCCGCTCGATCTCATACTCCCGAGCATAAGCAAACCCACCAAACGTCTGCATGCACGTATCCGCCGCCTTCCAAGCCGCCTCCGACGCCAACAACTTCGCGATATTCGCGTCCGCCCCACATTCCTTGCCATCATCAAACAAAGCCGCCGCCCGACGACAGATCATATCCGCCGCCTCCAACTCCGCCCACGCCCGAGCGATCGGGAACTGCACCGCCTGATTCTTCCCGATCGGAGCACCAAACACCACCCGATCCTTCGCGTATTGCGTCGCCTTGCGAACGAACCAGCGTCCATCCCCAACCGCCTCACTGGCAACCAGGATCCGTTCCGCGTTCATCCCATCCAGGATGTAACGAAACCCGCGCCCTTCCTCCCCGATCAGACTGGACGCCGGAATGCGGAAATTGTCGAAGAAAATCTCCGTCGTGTTGTGATTGATCATCGCCTTGATCGGGCGGACCTCCAGCCCCTTCCCCGTATTCATCTCCCGCATATCGATCAGGAACACCGACAGCCCATCGCTTCGTTTCTTCACCTGATCGGCCGACGTCGTGCGAGCCAGCAACAGCATCATGTCGCTATGCATCGCCCGTGACGTCCAAACCTTCTGCCCATTGACGATATAGGAATCGCCATCCCGCACCGCCCGCGTCTTCAACTGAGTGGTATCCGACCCGGTCGTCGGCTCGGTCACGCCGAACGCCTGCAAGCGGATGCGCCCCGCGGCGATCTCGGGCAGGTATTGCCGCTTCTGCGCCTCGCTGCCATGCCGCAGCAACGTCCCCATGATATACATCTGCGCATGCCCCTGGCTGGCGACGCAGCCGGAGGCATTGATCTCCTCCAGAATGACCGCCGCGGCCCGCACGGGCAGGCCCGAGCCGCCATATTCCTCGGGGATCAAGGCCCCCAGAAACCCCGCCTGGGTCAGTTCGTTCACGAAGGCGGTGGGATAGGCCTGCTCGTCTTCCAGGCCGGCCCAATAGGTGCCGGGATAGCGGGCGCAGATCTTGCGGACCGATTCGCGCAGCTCCGGATAGTCCTCGCCAATCGCGACCAGGGTTTCGTCTGACATGGCTCGCACCCTCCGTGTTGCACCAAAGGCAGGCTGCCGAACCGCGGCCCGAACGTCAAACCGCCGCCGAGCCGGGGGCGCGCGATTTCGTTTCCGGGCAATCTGCTCTAATCCCCTCTCTTGCATGCGTATCTTGTTCGTCACCTCCAACCGGCTGGGCGATGCGATCCTGTCGACCGGATTGCTGGACCACCTGATCCGGACCCATCCGGCCGCCCGCATCACCGTGGTCTGCGGCCCGGTGGCGGCAGGCGTGTTCAGCCGCATGCCCAACCTGGAACGCATCATCGTGCTGGAAAAGCGCCCCCATGGCCGCCATTGGCTGCCGCTTTGGGCGCAGACGGTGACCACGCGCTGGGATCTCGTGGTCGACATCCGAGGCTCGGCCCTGTCCTGGCTGGTGCCCACCCGAAGGCGCGCCGTCAAACGACCCAGCGCCGGGCACAAGACGGTGCAACTCGCCGCGATGCTGGGCCTGGACCCGCCGCCCTTGCCGGTCGCCTGGACCGCGCCACCGGACCAGGACCGAGCCTCCGCCCTGCTGCCATCCGACCGCCCGGTGATCGCCCTGGCGCCAACCGCCAACTGGGCACCCAAGGCCTGGCCGGCGGACCGGTTCGCGGCGCTGTTCACGGCGCTGCGGGCCTCGACGATCCCGCACGCCGTCCCGATGGTGATCGCCGGCCCCGGGGACGCGGAACGCGCCATGGCCGCCCCTCTGCTGGCCGCGTTACCTGACGCGATCGACCTGGTGGGCCGCCTGACCTTGCCCGAAGCCGCCGCCTGCCTGTCGCGCGCGCTCGTGTTCATCGGCAACGATTCGGGCCTGATGCACCTATCCGCGTCTACCGGAGCACCCACCCTGGGCCTGTTCGGCCCGACCGATGCCAGCGAATACGCCCCATCCGGCCGCCATGCCGCGGCCCTGATCGGACCCAGCCGACAGATGGAGGACATCACGGTCGCGGCGGTGGAGCAGGCCGTGAACGATCTGTTGGGGACCCACACCAACAGACCGACCCGTTGACCGGTGGTGCTATCCGCCACTCCCCGTCATCGCGGGACGCGATCCGCCATCCCACGGTTCAGCGACGGGGGGCGTCATAAGGTGGCAAGCGGTTCGGTTTGAAAGCCGAAGCCGCCCACCCTGGGCCTCGCGCGGCAACGTGTTGCGCGGAACCAGGGGGCCGGCCGGGGTTGGGCCGCAAGGATGCGCGGCGGGGAAGCCGAGCGGCTGGTGAAGGAAGCGCTGGCGCTCAGGCTGCCTTCTTGGCCAGCATCCCCTGCGCGATCAGGGTTTCCGCGATCTGCACCGCGTTCAGTGCCGCCCCCTTGCGCAGGTTGTCCGACACGCACCAGAACGACAGGCCGTGTTCCACCGTCGGGTCCTTGCGGATGCGGCTGACGAACACGGCATCTTCCCCGGCGCATTCCAACGGGGTGATGTAGCCGCCGTCCTCGCGGACATCCACCACTTCGATGCCCGGGGACTGGCGCAGCAGGGCGCGCGCTTCGCCGGCGGTGACCGGACGCTCGAATTCCACGTTCACCGCTTCGCCGTGGCCGATGAACACCGGGACGCGGACGCAGGTGGCATGCACGGCGATGGACGCATCGAGGATTTTCTTCGTCTCGACCACCATCTTCCATTCTTCCTTGGTCGACCCGTCATCCATGAACTTGTCGATATGGGGAATGCAGTTGAACGCGATTTCCTTGGTGAACTGCTGCGGCGGCGACTGCTCGTGCACGAAGGACGACTTGGTGTGGTTGAACAGCTCATCCATCCCCTCCTTCCCGGCGCCCGATGTGGACTGGTAGGTGGAGACGACGACGCGCTTGATCTTGAATTCGTCGTGCAGCGGCTTCAGCGCGACCACCATCTGGATGGTCGAGCAGTTGGGATTGGCGATGATCCCCCGCTTGGTGAACTGGCGCAGATGGTGCGGGTTCACTTCCGGCACCACCAGCGGCACATCGACATCCATGCGGAACTGGCTGGTGTTGTCGATGACGATGCAGCCTTGCGACGCCGCGCGCGGGGCATGGATGGCGGACACCGACGCGCCGGGGCTGAACAGGGCGATATCCCAGCCCGTGAAGTCGAATTTTTCCAGGTTCTGGCACTTGAGTATTGTTTTCTCGCCGAACGACACGTCCTGGCCGGTCGAACGACCGGATGCGACCGCCGCCACTTCCGACACCGGAAAGCGGCGTTCGGCCAGGGTTTTCAGCATCTCGCGTCCAACCGCTCCGGTGGCGCCGACGACTGCGACCCTGTAGGCCATGCTTTTGTGCTCCTGCTAGCGAGAACGGCGGGAATTAGCGGTCTCACGGCGTTGCGGCAAGAGTTTTGGTGGTTTTGCCAGGGGGAGCGCATCTGGGGTGCGTTCAGGGGATGGCGGGTGCGGCACCACGCGGGCTTGCTCTGGCGCCCTCCGTGCCCGGACTGCCATGCGTGCGCGATGGTTATCCCGCCAGGACGGAAGCGACCTCAGACCGCGGGGGCACGCGCCGGCGCCGCGGACCGCGGGCGCAGGGAAATCGGCCGCTCGATCAAGACGTACAGCACGAACGGCGCCACCAGACTGACCAGGAAGGTCGGCGGCAACAGCGCCCACACGACCCAGCTCGGCAGCGCATGTCCCACGAATTTTGCGATGACGATGCTGACCGCCATCACTGTCATGCCGTGAAGTAGATAGTAGGAGTAGCTCATGTTGCCGAGCCACCGCGCCGGGGTCCAGGAGCTCATGACTCCCCTCATTTTCGACTCCTGCATTACTATGCCCAAGCAGGCACGACTCTCCTGGACACCGCTTTTTGTATCAGGCTGGGTTACGTGACTCGAGGTATGACCCGGTCAGTTGGGCCAGCTTCCCGTTGCAGGTGGCGGGGC
>CAMATI010000431.1 GCA_945861095.1 Asaia bogorensis
CATGATCGACGTCACTCGGTCGCGTAGTTTCGGATGGGCGTGAAAGAACGCCAAAAGTGCTTCGTCGTTGAGCCTCGCCGTCGCCATGGGGCCGATTCCCTTATCGAGGAGGCGTCAGGTTACTCCCCACAACGTTGAATCGCACCCCACCTGCCCCGGCGACTTGATTCAATTTTGCGACGCTATTATGGGATTGACTGTGATCCGTCGTCATCGTTCTGTCTTGGGGCGGATTCTCGAGCGGCGATAGGCAACTCCTGGTAGGGTTGAGTGTGCCCACGGAACGGGCTGAAACGACGGAGACCGGCTATGATCACGGACACCACCGCTGGGCGCATGCTGTCGTTTGACGAGAACGAGGTTTCGTTCGTCGTACCAGAATCAACTTTGCCGGCCTGCCGAGCAGGGATAGAGATTCTGCTGAATGGCGAGCCGGCGGCGCGGGTCTATCCGGCCCCGCTCAATTTCGAGAAATTGGTCGATGGCGGCGTGCCGTCATGCGCCATCACGTTCCGATTTCCGCCGTCAACGTTTCGCCGCGGCGTCGCCCGTCGAGCGATCTCCCTGAAGCGGGTTTCCGATGAGGTGATGCTGGATGGCGGGGGGATATTCCCGAAAACCACCAAGCGCAAGCCGCGTATCCTGGTCTTCATCCCTTCCGGCGCGATCTGGAAGCATGGATCGGTGGAACTTTACCAAAGCGATTGGGATGTTTTGGTAGGCCAGTATTTCAATGTCGGCGACATGATGGTGTACGACTCGACGTTGAAGTTGTTGGATTATGAGGCCTTGGACGTGGCCCGCATCACCAACTATTCAGAAGACGATGTGCGTCGATACAATTCCGATTTCGACTACTGTTTTCTGCGTGGTTCCAATTATATCCATGAGCATATGCAGTGGGATGGCGCCAAGAAACTGTTGGAACGCCTTCAATTGCCCGTGTATGCCATTGGTGTCGGGGCGCAGGCTGAGACGACCCGGAAGCTGAACCTGAGCCAGGAGTCGATCGATATCTGGAAACTGATCGCGGAGCGGTCGGGGGCGATCGGCGTGCGTGGGCAGTATTCCGCCGAATGCCTGAACGATATCGGCATCAAGAATGTGTCGGTGATCGGCTGTCCGTCGCTGTTTCGCGCACGTGACCAATATCGCAGCGTCTTGGCCAAGCCGATGCGCGACGTCCGCAAGATCGCGTTCAGCCTGCGGCGGGAGGTCAATACGGTCTACTCCGCCAACCCGGGGGAATATCTCGCGATTAAGCGAGAGACGATGCTGCGGCTGGCTGACGAAAGCGAAATGACGGTAACCATTCATGGGGAACCGGAGGAAAAGGCGTTCTTCTTCAAGGACCGAGACCGGATGGCGGCGGCCACGAAGGCGCTGACCGCCAGTGGCTGGTTGACCCCGGAAACGCGGGAAGCGATCCTGCGTATCTACCGCAACCAACTCTATATGTACACGCGCGCCGACGATTACGACGCGTTCATCCAGGGGATGGATTTTGCGTTCGGCTACCGCGTTCACGGCATCCTGCCGGCGCTGGCGAACGGGGTTCCGGGGGCGATCGTGAACTACGATACGCGCAGCGCGGAATTGGCGAAGACGCACGCAATCCCGCTGGTGGAACAAAAGGATCTGAAGGACCGAAGCTGGCGCGATATCTACAGCTCGCTCAACTTCGCGCCCTACAACGCGGCATTCCGTGCGGGGTATGATCGGATGAAGGGATTCCTGACCATGAACGGGATCCCGACGACGATGTGATTTGGGTCTGACAGCCTTTTACACGACCCCGATGGCCAAAAGATCGTGCAGGTGGATCAGACCGATCGGCCTCTGATCTTCGACGACGAAAATGCTCGTGATGCGAGCCTCGTTCATGAATGCCATGACCTCCACGGCCAGAGCGGTGGGGCCGATGCTGCGCGGATGGCGGCCCATGACGTCGGTGACCGGTCCGTTGACGAAACCGCGCGCGAAGGCGCGCCGCAGATCGCCGTCGGTCAGCACGCCGACCAGAGCGCCCTCCTCATCGACAATGCCGGTGATGCCGAAGCGCTTCGACGTCATTTCGATGATCGCTTCGGACAGGGCGACGGTGGTGGGCACGACCGGAAGCTCCACGCCGCCATGCATCACGTCCTGCGCCTTGGAGAGGCGGGCACCGAGTTTGCCGCCGGGATGGAAGCGTTGGAAGTCGAAGGCGGTGAAGCCGCGGCGTTCCAGCAGGCAGACCGCGAGCGCATCGCCCAGCACCATCTGCATGGTGGTCGAGGTGGTCGGCGTCAGACCATTCGGGCAGGCCTCGGCGGCTGGCGGCAGGAACAGGCCGACATCGGCGGCATTGCCGAGTGCGCTGTCCGGCTTGGAGGTGATCGCGATCAGCCCGACATCGAAGCGGCGTGTGTAGGCGATGATGCTGGCCAGTTCCGGGGTTTCTCCGGACCAGGACAGCGCCAGGACGACGTCATTGGCGCGGATCATTCCCAGGTCGCCGTGACTTGCCTCGGCTGGGTGCACGAAATGGCTGGGGGTGCCGGTGGAGGCCAATGTCGCGGCGATCTTGTGTCCGACATGGCCCGACTTGCCCATGCCGGTGACGATGACGTGACCGCTGGATGCGGCGATCAGGTCCGCGGCGGCGGCGAAGGCCAGGCCGAGATCGCCCAGCAAGGCCTTCTCTAGCGCCTTCAGGCCTTGATACTCGGCGGCTAGCACGCGGCCCGCACTTAGCTGGGCGGTGCTCGCCTGTGCTGGAATCGGTTCAGACACTATCATCGCTTGCTGAGAGGAGAGAAATTGACATGTGGGGTCCTCGTCCGGTGCATGAGCAGTGGAGGGGCAAGCCGCAAGGTCACGGGATTCCATTTGTCGCCCTGCGATGTCGGCAACCTAGGTTCTGAAGGCGCCCGCAGAATTTGAGATTTGGACTTCTGACACACATTTCCCAATATCTCCTAAGCTCGACTTCCTGCATTTGCCAAAAAAAGCTTTCTATCTTATCAATGGATTTTGTCAAACTCACTCTTATGGTCAAGCTATAGAGCACATTAAATACTTCCAGAAGATGCGGAAAATCTAGCTAAGTAGTGAATCGCCTATCTAGCGTTCAGGTACGAATGATATCCATTACCCTATTGTAGAAGGCTATGTTTCTTAGGCGGCAATCTTCAAGTGCTTCTGGATATGATATGGCATCATTAACATGATCTCTCCAATTCTCTTCGGATGCCATGATTGGTGCGTATTTAAACCCGTAGAATTTCGAATAGTACGGCAAGCATACGACCTTTCTTCCTAGCAGGGTCGCCCAGTATGCTCCGTGATAGGAGTTCGTGACAACCGTGGATCCGCTGGCGATAAAGGCAATGGTTTCTTCGAGCTCTTGGTCGTTGTAGAGCTTTGGAAGGCCGGGAATATGGGGTTCTTTCAACTTCTTGTCGTAGTTTACAAACAGTACAGCTTCGTGTTCGATATTGTAGTCGGCATCGAACAGGTTGGACATGCACGAGACACAGGGCACGTACTCTCCGCCGGTGCGGCCGTACTCACGGATACCCGTCAGATCAAGACCTTGGACGACAGGAGGATGTCGCTTGGTTGCGAGTTGCGATGCGCCGATCCCCCATGCGATGCGATGTTTTGCCTGTACTGTGTGTTGAATGCCATTCTCGCCACGCATAGCGAATTCGATAGCCCCGCCCCCGAAAATTATAGCTTCGCAGGGCGGTATCTCGGCCCTTAGGTGGAAAACCTGAGCATCCAAAAACGGAAAATATAGCGCCGGTGTACACACTCGGTCGCCGATATTCCTCGTTCGGGAGATGTGCGCAAACGCGATCATTGGTCATCCTCTGTCTTTAGGTCGGCTCGATCAATCGTAGTTTGATCAATACACCATCCTCCAATCATCCGCACTCACTTTCGGCTCGCCGGGTGAGGGCATATATCTGGATCCGCTCGCGGAGATTCTAGTGGCGCGTTGGGAATATCCGGACCCAGTTCGTCGGTCTCATCCTCATTACCCTGGGCGGGTTCGGCAGGTGGGGAAGGGTTCAGCAACTGCGCAGGACGGGGCGGGATGTTCGGTAGCCCCCCTACCCCAAGAGACCGTCTCTCCAAAATCATGCGGCGGATGGGATTGCTTCGCTGAGACGGTATGCGTTTCAGGTACGCGATCTTACTAAGGTGGACCCCATCGGTTGGACAGGAATCGGGGTGACTTAAGAGAGAGTCCAACCGCGTTTCCAGCGCCCCTCCCGATCCGAGGGGTGTATCTGAGGGTAAGTATAGTCCCTCGATTATACTTGTCAATACATTATTACTTCCTT
>CAMATI010000432.1 GCA_945861095.1 Asaia bogorensis
CCGGATTGGGAGGATTTGGCGTTGACCCTGGCCTTCGCCAAACCGCCGCCCACACCGCACTGAGGCGCTTGATCTCTCAACGCCGCCTTCCCGTCAGAGTCAGAAACCGCAATTTAATCCGTCAGACGCCAAAATGAGAATTGCTGCAGCGGTCAGCTACCTGGGCAGTTACCCGAACTCCGCCACTATGCAATGGAAGTGTATCTGATTTTGCTACACCAGGGAGAAAAATAGGTCAACTATCGCTTGATATGCTTGGGTCCTCGCGCCCCCTTTGAATTTTGCCCATTTCAATTCGGAGTCTATCTTAGCCGCATCCTTGATACCCTGGATCGCCGCCGCGATATCAACGTGACGAGAAGTCCGGAACGCAACCCCTCCGACAACCATATACCGAGAATCTCGATGGCTGCTACTATCGCAGCGGAACGCAAGTTTGACGGGTGCGACAATGTCCAAAACAGAGTTACCAGCGAGCCAAGGAACAGAAGCGTTCGATGAGACGGTAAGAAAGATTACCGAGTCGGTCCGCGCTCAACACGAACAGCTTATCGAAGCCAACGGAACCCGGAAAGGCTACCAGGGCAACATGGATCAAATCGACCGGTTTAAGAACCTAGCCCGGGAACTAGGGTGCGATGAGGATGAAGCGGTATTCGATGCCGCACTTAAGCGGCTATCGGACGCCAGCCCATTGCCAAAACACCAACCGAAGAAGCGAAGCGCCCCCAAGCAATAGGGATACTCCACCTTTCCGATCGTCGCGCTTTCCGAACCCCGAGGGTGGCGACAAGCGGTGTCCGATTAGTTGATTTGTCGGTTCAGGTTTGCATACACCAAAGGGAGGTTTACCCCCCTGAAGAATGGATGCCATGGAATGGGTGCACGGAACCCCATGCGCCCGTTATCATCCCAGACTGGCACCACGGTTCCAGCCAACCCGGCTGCGATCGCCCTAGCTTGAATGCTAGACACGATGCTTTCTTGGGTCGTCTGAAACTCGCGTCCAAAACTCGGCGCCAAGGGAACGATAATCAGATCAATCCCTTGCTGTTTAATGTGGGCAATTTTCAGTGGCATTATAGCGACTCCTTTAGTGTGGGAGCCGCGATAACTCTTGATTGACGGCCACTTTTCCCCAACAAAGCGGTGCACATAGTGCCGGTCCGTTCGCGGCTCCCACCAGAGCCGACGGATTCCTACGGAGGGGCGCCTGCCAGGGCGCCCTTTCTGTATTCAGTCAACACATCTTAGTTTTCCTACGAATCGCTGGAGCGCAAGACGAATCTATTGGCGTTACCACAGAATGTTTCCAGCGGCCTATCGACATACAAGCTGTGGACTCTAACTCCTGCTGTATCGCCAAAAGGTCGAGTCCGAGTCGTTATCGTCTCTAAGCGAGTCGGAATTATGAGTGCAGGACTCTAGGTAGACCACAAGGCGCCGAGGCCCCGCTAGCTATGACATGAGGACCTCCGGGAGTTGGGCCGTTGGGTTTCGCAACTATAATATTGCCAATCCCTGCTATGCGGTGAACGAGATGGGGCAGTCGGAGTCAGGATCAAGCCCTCATCCGGTGACTTGGCATGCTCGGACACGAGGTCCAGCTACGCCCCCTGGCAACCGCCACGTTCCATGGTCATGCGCCACGCGGTTGCCGTCTGAGCCAGCACTGGGAGCGTCTCCACGACCCGCCCATGGTAGTGCTTGCATGGAACGGCTGTTCTCGTTTGGGATAATCCATGTGTTTCACGTGAAGCACTGATCGCTCTTCTGAGGTAACTGCCCAGCTACACCGCCGCATCTCCGACCAATCGTAATCGGCCAATAGGGTCACGAGTAAGCTCCGCCCTGCTTCCTCGCGGTGGAGAGGGCGGATCGGATCGTGGCGAAATCCTTCGCGCCGTCCTCGCATCGAAACGCTCCCGAGATTTTCTGCCGGACCTTCATCATTCTGACGTCCCGCTCGACCAGGTTGTCGGTGGAAGGCACGCTGGGGTCGGTCAGAAGGCGGAGCGCCTTCTGCTTGCGGGCGAGAAGGCGCAGCAGCAGGTTGTGACCCACCCGCCGCGGCTTACGCCCACGCTTGCCGATCTTTCCTAGTTCGTGTTGCGCCTCATGGAACGCGAGTCCCTTGGCGACGATCGCATCGTAGCGTCGTTCGATCAGGGCGATCCTTGCCGGTTTCAGCTTTGCGTACGCCTCACGCGCCAGCTCTGTCACATGGAAGGCCGTCCGCAACAGTCGTTGCATCCGGCGTGCCCAGTCTTCTTTCTCGATCTCGACCAGCGCCTTCAACCCGCGCAGGTGATGCGCGTTGCACAGCGAGTGCAGCACGTCGCTCATTGTGTAGTGCGGCTTCCAAAGGTCGTGTACGACAATCCCAGAGACGTTTTCCTCACGCTACCGCGCTTCGGTGAGACGCGGTAGAATGCCATCAGGAAGGTCGAGGCAATGTGCAGCCATTGCGTCTTCCCACCGATGCGAAAGCCGTTGATCCGCTTCGCGGCTCAACCGTCCATATACTTGACGGGCGCTTTGGCCACTTGCTTACGCAGTGTATCGACAAAGGCCTGACAGCGTGCGGCATAATCCTGGCTGAACCGGGCGATGGTCGCGGGGGTCAGGCGAACACCGAAGAGGTCGGCCATCAGCATGGCCAGGCGCTTCTTGAGCAGAAACTGGTGGTTTTGCAGGTAGACCACGAACGCTCCGATCCTTGGGCCGTATTGTGCCGGTCCGTGATGCCCTTGGGAAAGGTCGCATTCGTTTGGACGCCGCAATTTGAGCGCCGGCAGGAGTGAGCACGATGTTCGGTCACCAGCAGGGGCTTGGGGTCCGGGAGATCGAAAACTTGCCGGGAGGTATGGTCGGTGACCATAGTCTCGTTGAGGGCGCCGCCGCAGCCGGCACAGGTCTCGGGCAAATGATCGATGGTGGCATCGGGGGGGGTGGTCTGGCGCAGTGTCTTGCCGGGATGGCCCGGCTGTCCGCCGGCCTTCTTGCCGGTTTTCTCACGCAGGCTGGAGATGCGGACAGGCTTCTTCAGCCCATCACTGGAGGGGGCTTGCCGCTGTTGGCGCTGTTCCGGCCAAGCCGGTGCTCCAATTTGGCGATGCGCGCATGCAGGATGGCCAACGCGGCGGCATGATGCATCTCTCGCGCCAGAACCAGCGCGATGAGGTCGCCCTTCGAAAATTGGCTGAGCGCGGTGTATTCCACCGACTCCTTCGAATCTGAAACCTACTCCTCTGTCAATCGGGGATAGCGCCACCGCTACACCAAAACTAGCTGCTCGCGGCGTGGCCCGGCGAACTCACCGAGCCAGGGGAGCCAGGGCAGCTACTTCCATAGTTAACTGACCGCCGCAGCCGATAGGGGGAGGCGTGTCCTCGATCTCATAACTTTGGTTCGCCAGGGGAGTCGCTCGAACGATTCAAGCGGTTTGTTTGAGCAGGTCTTCCAAATACTCCCTGTTCCAGCCTGCCTTCTTGCGGCGGTTTTTAAAGCTGGTGATGGGCTTGGCCTGCATCAGCAGGTTGAGAGCGGTATGCTTGATGACCGCCATGTTTGCGGGTCCATGGTCGGACCGTAGTCAGGCCAGATCGTCATGGAAGACGACGCCGAGGGACCAATGCAGACGGTTTTCGATCCCCCAATGGCCGCGCACGGCGCGACCGAGTGTTTTGGCATCGAGCTTGATCGAACACAGATAGTAGTGCGTCTCGCGCTCAACGGAGCCGGCTTGTTCCCGCTGACGTTCGATCATGCCCAAAGCGGCGAGGCCGGGAAACTTGAACTCTCCCGGATAGCGACGATCGGAGAACAGCCAATCGATCTCGTGGCAGACGGTGTGGCGGCGGGCCTCGATCCGGCCGTGATCGGCGTCGATGGTCTCGCTCCGCTCGAACTTCAACTTCGTCGACGCGGCGGCAAATGCCGCCTGCACCGCGGCATGGGTGGCCGGCCAGTTCTCCTTGAGGGTGAGGATATAGTCACCTCCGCCACCGCCTCTTGTCCGAGCACAAGACGCTGACGCGTGGCCCAGGCGGATACGGTATGCAGGGGCAGGCGACCCTTGGAGCGGGCGTGGCTGCGGCGCGAGGTTTTTCCATCGATCGCAATGACATCGGGCATGTCGTCGCGCAGACCCTCGACCCAGGCGAGGAAGCAGGTCTTGAACATCTCCGGATCGATGGCGGCGATGATGTCGCACAAGGTATCGTGGCTGGGAATGCCACGCTCATAGGGCTGGAAGCGGCGCAGGAAGCCCATGTGCTCCTGGCCCCAAAGGTTGATCTCGACGAAATCATCCGC
>CAMATI010000433.1 GCA_945861095.1 Asaia bogorensis
ATCGGCGCGGGGGTGGGGGGGATCCTGGCGACCGGGGGGACGCCGGATCTGGCGGTGATCTTCTCCTGGCCGATCCTGGGGCCGCTGGTCGCGCTGGCCGTCCTGTCCCTGCTGCCGATCCTGTGGCGTCGCTGGAGGAAAGACGTTGCCTGATTTTGACCTCGCCGTGATCGGCGCCGGTGCCGCGGGCCTGTCGGTCACTGCCGGCGCCGCCCAGCTTGGCGTCAAGGTGGTGCTGATCGAGCGGGATCGGATGGGCGGCGATTGCCTCAACATCGGGTGCGTGCCGAGCAAGGCGATGCTGGCGGCGTCGCATGCGGCGAGGGGCGCGCGGGAGGCGGGGCGGTTCGGCGTCCATTTGCCGGAGCCTCGCATCGATTGGGATGCGGTGCAGGCGCATGTCCACGGCGTCATCGCCGCGATCGCCCCCACCGACTCCGAGGCGCGTTTCCGGGCGCTGGGTGCCACCGTGTTGCGGGGGGAGGCGCGGTTTACCGGGCCGGACTCGCTGTCCGTGGATGGCAAGACGCTGTCGGCTCGGCGGATCGTGATCGCGGCCGGCAGTCGCGCGGCGGTCCCGCCGGCGGTGCGGGCGTTGGGGGAGGGGGGATATCTGACGAACGCCACGCTGTTCGATTTGAAGGAGCAGCCGTCGCATCTGGTGATCCTGGGCGGCGGGCCGATCGGGCTGGAAATGGCGGACGCGTTCCGGGGCCTGGGCAGCGCGGTGACGGTCGTGCAGCGCAGCACGATTGGTGGGCGGGAGGACCCGGAACTGGTCGCGGGCCTGCGAGAGGCGCTGCTGCGCCGCGGCGTGTCCTTGATCGAGGGGGCGGAATTGGCCTCGGTCGAGCCTGGTCCGACCCTGGTGCTGGCGGGTGGGCGTCGCATTCAGGGCAGCCATCTGCTGGTTGCGACCGGGCGGGTGCCGAATTTGGAGTCGCTCGATCTGGCGGCCGGCGGGGTGAAGGTGACGGCGGCGGGGATCGCCACCGATCGCGGGTTGCGCAGCCTGACCAACAAGCGGGTCTTCGCGGTGGGCGATATCGCGGACCCGGAGGGGATTGGGCCGCGGCAGTTCACTCATGTGGGTAGCTACCATGCGGGGATCGTGATCCGGCGGGTGCTGTTTCGGTTGCCGGCGAAGGTCGATTACCGGGCGCTGCCTCGGGTGACCTATACCGACCCGGAACTGGCGCAGGTGGGGATGACGGAGGCCGAGGCGCGGGCGGCCGGTCTGGCTGTTTCCATTTTGCGCTGGCCGTTGGCTGAGAATGATCGTGCGACGGCGGAACGGGATACGGTTGGTCTGGTTAAGCTGATCGTCTCGCGGGGGAGAGTGGTGGGGGCCGGGATCCTGGCGCCTCATGCGGGAGAGATGATCGGGCAATGGACCTTGGCGATTGCGCAGCGGACGAAATTGTCGGCGCTGGCGGGGGTGATCGCGCCGTATCCGACGCGGGCCGAGGCGGGCAAGCGGGCGGTGGGGTCGTTCTTTGCGCCGGCGTTGTTTTCGGATCGGACGCGGTGGTTGGTGCGGTTGTTGGGGTGGTTGCCGTAGGGGCGGCGAGGCCAGGGCGTGTACCAAAGTTGTGCGATCGAGTACACGCCCCCCTCGTCATTGCCGGGCTTTGACCCGGCAACCCGCGCTTCAGCGTCAAGGGGTGGGTAGTCGGATCAACTCCGGCAATGACGGTGAGGGGTGCTCTCGCTCGCACAACTTTGGTTCGCACAACCGAAAAATCATGGACTGGAAGGCGCGCGGTCGGTGTGCCACGATGGGGCAAATCTAAACGGAGGTGCGCCATGAGCCAGCTCGACATCGCCGACCGCAACGTCGCGGCGGACCCGCAGAAGACCTATACGCCCTATGTGCCGTCGCTGCAGCGCACGGCGGGGCAGCCGCCGCCGATCGCGGCGAATGGCGGCCTGTCCTACATGTCGTTCGACCGGGACGGCGATGCGGGCACCTCCGCGGCGCTCGATGACGCGCTCGCCCTGATCGCCGACGGTGAGGGCCAGCGCGTGGCCGACATGGTCAACAACCCGCCGCCGGGGGCCCCGATCGAGACGAAATGGGGCGTCGGGTTCCGGAAATTCGAGGAATGCGCGGACTACATCCGCCGGAACAACGCCATCACGGCGCCCGAAGGCGGTCTGGCGCTGCCGATGCCGTATACGGTTTACGAGCAGTCGACCTACACCGTCGTGCCGTCCAACGCTGTCTGGCGTGACCCGGCGCGTGCCGACACGGCGAAGGTCCTGCGCAAGAACGAGGAGAACAACCGCAAGCGGGACCTGTGGTTCCCGCACCTGATGCGCGATGCTCGCCGGATCGGGGAGTACTACCCGGGTCTGTCGCCCAACAGCCCCGAATGCATGGACAAGCTCGGTCTGTCGCTGGCGCATCTCGAGTCCAAGTGCGAGAATTTCTACGACTCGGCGGAGGTGGAGCGCGTGTTCTACCCGGAGATCGAAAAGCTGCTGCTGGAGTTCTTCCCTGGTGCGACCGATGCGCTGGTCTATAACCACGATGTCTTCGATAAGGACTACGCGGGCGACCGCACGGAAGATCAGGACAACAAGAACCCGGGTGTGAACGCGCGTTACGCCACGCTGGTGCATAACGACCTGAACGACAACAGCGGCCGCGTGCGCTGCCGGGAGCTGCTGACCCGGAACCTGCGGAATTTCGGGCGCGAGCAGCACTGCACGGAGGAGGAAGCCGACGAGAAGATGTCGCGGCGGTTCATGTCGATCAACCTCGCCAAGCCGATGGAGACGGTCGAGCAGTTTCCGTTTGTGCTGTGTGCCTGGCCGTCTTTTGCGGATCAGCCTTACATCACCAACTATCGGATCTACGACGACCGCGTTGGTGAGACCACGCGCTTTACTTACCGCGCCGAGCACGAGTGGTATTGGATTCCGCGGCAGACGCCCACTGAGGTTTCGATGCTGAAGTGCTATGACTCGGTGACGGACGGGTCCGTTTCGCGGTGGTCTTTCCATACGGCTTGTATTGATCCGACCGTGCCGTTGGATGCCCCGTGCCGGAAGAATGTGGTGGTTCGGGCGTATGTGTTTTTCTGAGGTGTGATTGTGGGGGGTACGCGGGCGTTGGTCGTGGCGCGCGCGTGCTGGCTTCATCTAAACTGCCAAAGTATTAAGTCCTGTTACGTGACGGGGTAGGTTTCATGGACACTGAGGAGCTTGGGATAAGGCGGCTAATTCGAGTCGATAGCCAGATCGACGTTGTCGTAGTCTAACGTAATGCGATCTGGTCGGCGGCGAAATGCAATTGCGTTGCGCTGCATCCAGCCAATACCAAGGACGCGGAACTCGCGAAGGTGGGCATGGCCGAGGCTGAGGCGCGGGCGACCGGAACGGATGTCTCCATCCTGCGCTGGCCGCTGGCAAAGAATGACCGCGCTGCGGCGGAGAGGGATACGACGGGCTTGGTGAAGCTGATCGTCGCGTGTGGGAGCTCGGTGGGCGCGGGGATCCTGGCATCGCATCCGGGGGAGATGATTGGTCAGTGGACTCTGGCGATCGCGCAACGCAAGCGGCTGTCAGCGCTGGCCGGTTTGATCGTGCCGTACCCGACTCGGGCGGAGGCTTCAAGCAGGCGG
The DNA here is from genome assembly GCA_945861095.1 of Asaia bogorensis. GTDB lineage: Bacteria > Pseudomonadota > Alphaproteobacteria > Acetobacterales > Acetobacteraceae > Rhodopila. Next base: position 3,630 of record CAMATI010000433.1, read on the forward strand.
TGGGCTCGTTCTATGCGGCGACGCTGCTTCCGGATGGTACGAAGCGGTTGGTGCGGCTTTTGGGGTGGTTTTCGTAGGGAGAGGGTGGGAGTAAGTAATCTATTACGTAAGAAGTAAAAATAGGATATTTCAAATAATATTCGCGACGCACCAAGTTATTGACCGTATTCTTTAGATATCAAAATGTGTGTTCCTCCCATTATACGGTCTCGAAGTCACTTGGGCAGACCGGAAGGGCGGGACAGGGCCGACGCAAGTCGGTCATCTTTAACGCTACTTGGCGTGCTTATGGATTATGCGTCTGGCTTGCTTTTAGGCAAGCCTGCCGGCTAATTGACCTGCAGCAAGGGATTGTGAACGGAGGGCAAGACATGGAGTCGCCGACGAAGCACCACTTCAATCCAGCCTGCTCGCTGAAGCCATGGGCGGGTGAGGACGACAACGTCTGTCAGATGAGGAAGATCAACGGACAGGTCATTCCGAGAAGGGTGCACCCCAACGCCACCGGATTCGAAAGAGATCTGTATCGGATCGATGGAGTGAAGCCAGAACTGGCGCAGCATGTCGAGACCAATTTTTGTCCCGCGACAATCAAGATGGTGATCGCATTGCGTCGCCTGAAATGCTCCCCTGGGTTGACCCGTTGCCTCATTTAACTTGCTCC
>CAMATI010000434.1 GCA_945861095.1 Asaia bogorensis
GTCTGCGTGCTGCTGGCCGAACTCGACGTGCTGCGCAGCGAAGGCGAGGCCCTGGTCGAGAAACTGCGGGCGTCCGGTGTCGATGTGGAAACCAGGACGTTCCAGGGCGTGGTGCACGGATTCCTGCGCGCCACCGAAAGCGTGACGAAGGCGCGGGACGCCGTGGCCACCGCCGGCGCCTGGATGAAACGCGTCGGGTAGGTCGCGTGGCGGGGACCAGGGCAGGGGGAAGGCACGGGTTGGGCGCGGAAGCTGGCCTCGGCAACCGGACGTTCGGTGGGTTCGCCCGCCGCTTCTGTTGCCGAATGACCTGCGCAGGCGCTAGGCTGATCCCATGACTGAGGGACCATCGGGGCGGTGACGGCCGCGGGTTGCGGCACTGGGCGCTTCAGGCCCATCCAACCCGGACCGACAACAGGCCGCGACGCCCCGTCGCAAGGATAGAGGAGAACGCCATGCACCTGATGTATTTCACCGAACAGCCGATGTCGGCCTACGACGCGAAGGCTGGGTTGGACTTCGGCGCCACCGCGCTGATGTTCCCGAACAGCCATTTCGATCCGGTCCAAGGCAGCCGGCTGTATAACGAATACCTGGAACACTACATCCTGGCCGACGAACTCGGCATCGACGGCATCATGCTGAACGAGCATCACAATGCGCCGTTCTGCATGCAGGCACGGGCCAACATCTTCGCCTCCGCCCTCGCCGCCGCCACCAAAAACTGCAAGATCGTCATGCTCGGCAATCCCCTGCCGGCCTGGGACAACCCGGTGCAGTTGTCCGAGGAGCTGTCGATGATCGACATGCTGTCCAAGGGCCGCCTGGTGTCCGGCTTCGTCCGCGGCGGTGGGCAGGAACAGTTGGCCGGCGGCATCAACCCCGCCTTCAACCGCGAACGGTTCGAGGAAGCGCACGACCTGATCGTGAAGTCCTGGACCACGCCCGGCCCGTTCCGGTGGGAAGGCACGCATTACCAGAACCGCGTCGTGAACCCCTGGACCGTGCCGTTGCAAAAGCCGCACCCGCGCATCTGGATTCCCGGCGTGATCAGCAAGGAAACCATCATCTGGGCGGCGCAGCACGGCTACCCCTACATCGCACTGAACACCCCGGTCGATCGCACCCGCCAGATCTGGGACATCTACGATACAGCCGCGGCCGAAGCCGGGTTCAAGGGCGGCCCCGATTACCACGGCCTGCTGAAGCAGATCCACGTCGCCGAAACCGAGGAAAAGGCGATCGAGAACGCGCGCCAGTTCATGTGGATGCAGGGCGAGTTCACCGGCCTCGCACACCCGGTCTGGAGCACGCCGGCCGGCTACGGCAGCCCGGACAACCGTCGCGCCTTCGTCGAATTCGCCACCGGCCGCTCCAAGAGCCCGCGCTACCGCCCGGCTCTGGAAAAGCAGATGGACGAACTGATGATCATCGCCGGCACGCCGAAGCAGGTCATCGCCAAGCTGCGCATGCTGCTGGAAGAAACCCGGCCCGGCATCCTCGCCTTCTGGGGCAATGACGGCACCGTATCGCACGCGGACGCCAAGACCTGCATCCGCTTGCTGGGTGAGGAAGTGTTCCCGGCGGTGCGTGAAATGGCAAAGGAGTTCGACCTGAAAAGCCCGTTCGAAACCAACCAGCCGGTCAGCACGAAGTTCATGAACCTGCCCGCCCAGCCGGTGAAGGCCGCGGCCGAGTAATACCAACTGGCCGAATGATTCGCTCTCTGGTCCGCGCAACCCCGTCATGCCGGCGCAGGCCGGCATCCACGACTTTCTCTCGACCGGCACAGCAAGTCGTGGATGGCCGGCCTTCGCCGACCATGACGGGGGTAGGCCGGTCCGTCGCTCCAGCCGACTCGGTTGTTTCCGAACAAGCCCTTATTGTTTCGGCCGGTTGGTGTAAGATCAGACGACCTGAGGTGACGCCCACAAGCAATCGCTGCGAGTGGGTGCACCCAAATAGACGCCGCGGGTGGATTGACCGCCCCTCATCATTGCCGGGCTCGAACCGCAACCTGCGCTTCACCGGCGGGGCATCGGTCAATGGTTGCGCCGGCCGGCCCATGACGCCGGCGGCGGGTTGTGCCTGGTGGGCTTCAGGCACGCCGGTCGCGGTTGGCGGCTTGGGCTTGTGACGCGAGAGCCTCTCCTTGGATGACGTCTGCCATCGACCTTCACCAGCAAAGGATGCCTGGAGATGACCGAACTGTTGCACTCCGAACCGTCGGCCCGTGTCCCCACCATTCCGGCGGCGTTGACGCAGATGGAGATCGACCAGCGCGTGTTCGATCTCTACGACGAGTATTGTCACGGTGGCATGGACCGCCGGTCGTTCCTGCAACGCGCCGCGGTGGTCACGGTCGGCGGACTGGCCATGGCGCAGGCCCTGTTGCCTCGTTACGCACAGGCGCAGACGATTTCCTTTACCGATTCCCGGATCAAGGCCACCTATGTGACCTATCCGTCGCTGGGCGGTTCGTCCGGCACGATGCGCGGCTACCTGGTTCAGCCGACCGGCACCGGGCCGTTTCCCTGCGTGCTGGTGATCCACGAAAATCGCGGCCTCAATCCGTATATCGAGGATGTGGCCCGTCGTGCCGCCGCCGAGGGGTTTCTGGCGCTGGCGCCGGACGGGCTATATCCGGTGGGCGGCTATCCGGGGAACGATGACGACGGCCGAGCGTTGCAGGCGAAGCTGGATCAGACAAAATTGCGCACCGACATGGTCAACAGCGCGCATTTCCTCAAATCCCACGCTTTGTCCTCCGGCAAGCTTGGCGTCACCGGATTCTGCTGGGGCGGCAGCACGACCAACTTCCTGGCCGCCACGCTGGGCGCCGACGTGAAGGCCGCCGTCCCGTTCTATGGCGCGGCGGCGGACACCGCATCGGTACCGGGGATCAAGGCCGCGTTGCTGGTCCAATACGCGGAGTCCGACGAACGTATCAACGCGCTGTGGCCCGCCTATGAGGCGGCGCTGAAGGCCAGCGGCACGAAGTATGAGATGCATAGCTATCCGGGCACCCAGCACGGATTTCACAACAACTCCACACCGCGTTACCAGGAGGCGGCGGCGAAGCTGGCGTGGGACCGCACGATCGCTTGGTTCAAGCAGCATCTGGCCTGACGGGAGGTTGCGCTTCGCCGAACCCGTGCTGGCTGCCGCCGGGCACATCGGGCAGGGGCTGCGCCGTTGCGCGTGCGTGCCTTGGGCGGAAACAGACGGGTGCTGTTCGGACCGAGGTGGGCACAACCGTCGGATAATACCAATCGGCGTAGCGACTGACCTATGGATGGCTCGAAGTCATTGCGAGCGCAGCGAAGCAATCCAGGGGCTTGGCACGATCGGCCCTGTTGGTTGCCCTCGATTGCTTCGCCGCGCTCGCAATGAATGCTTTCGTTTTTGCCATGGGTCACGGGTTCGGTCGGTATAGTACCAACTGGCGTGACCACTGACCGATGCACCGCCCCCCTGTCTTCGCCCCCCTTGGTCAACTCCCCCTTGGTCAACTCCCCCTTGGTCAACTCCCCCCTGGAGCGGTTTGTGGTTTTCAGCCATGCTGATCCCATGGAACTGAAGGACCGCGCCGATGAGCCAGCCCCCGATCGATGCCGCCGAACTGACCGCCATGCTGACCCGCAACGGATTGACCCTGACGCCGGATCAGGTGCGGGAAATCCTGCCTGGCGCTGAGATTTTTCGCCAGATGATCGCCCGGGTGAACGCACCCCTTCCGCGAGAGGCCGAACCGGCGCTGACCTTCGATGTGGAGCAACGCTGATGTCGGATGTCCTGACCATTGCCGAGGCGGCGCGCCGGATTGCCGCGAAACAGCTTTCCCCCGTCGAACTGGCGAAATCCCAGCTTGACCGCATCCGCCGGCTAGATCCGCAACTGAACGCGTTCCTGCTGGTGACCGAGGATCGCGCTTTGGCCGATGCCAAGGCCGCCGAGACGCGCCAGATGGCTGGCGGTCTGCTTGGTCGGTTGGACGGCATTCCGATCGCTCACAAGGACATCTACAACACCGCGGGCATCCGCACGACGGCGCATTCCAAGCTGCTGGAACACAATGTTCCGACCCAGGATGCGCATACGGTGAAGAAATGGTCCGACGCCGGCACGGTCATGCTGGGCAAGCTGGCGACGCATGAATTCGCGTTTGGCGGCCCGTCCTTCGATCTGCCCTGGCCACCCGCGCGCAATCCCTGGAACACCGATCATTTCACCGCGGGTTCGTCATCGGGCACCGGGGCGGCGGTCGCGGCGGG
>CAMATI010000435.1 GCA_945861095.1 Asaia bogorensis
GATGGGTCGGCCGTGACGCCACCTCCGGGCCGATATGAAGCCAGTCAGGACGTGATCGGGGCGCCGCCGGCGGTCTGATGACCGCGCCGGCGCAGCCGAACAGCCGTCGTTATTGATCGAAAATCCCGAGTCCGACAGGCTGCTAGCGCCGATTATCGACGCCGGTTGCGGGCCGCGCCAAAGAGACCGGCCAGTCCCAACGCGAGAAGCGTCAGGGACGTCGGTTCAGGTACCGTGGTAACCTCGATCGAATTGGAGGCGTAAACGAAGAATCCATCCGCTAGGGTCACGGTAAACGTGTAAGTGTCCGCGTACCACATGTTGTAGCCAGGCAGGAACCCGAACACCATATTCTCGGAGTTCTGCTCACCGCTATTACCGGGTGCCCGGATGGCGTTGTCCGGAATCGCCAGCAGGTCAACCGGCAAGAAGCCGTTGTTCAATCCGTTCGCGGACGTAATAGACAGGTAGGCGGTCAATCCGGATAGTCCCGTATTGGCCAGGTTCTCGATAGAGAACTCCCAGTTCCAGGCCGCCCTGTTCGCGTTCAGGGGAGACACGCCGGTCGACGATTCGTAATGCCCGGTTCCAGTATCCGGTGTAATAACCGCGCCGCCGTATGTCTTCGCACGCAATCCGATTTCATATTGGTCTTCGGTCGACAAAGTCCAGCCGCCGTTGGGATTGCCAGACCCGAAATAAACGTCGTTCGTAACGTTCTGGTTATACGTGATGACTGGCAGTCCGATCCCGGGCCTGGCCACATCCTGGAAGATGCTAGACGACACGACGTGGGAGTTGAAACTGCGTCCGGATGTGCGGTTCCATAACGGGGAGAAATTCACCGCTGACGATGTTGCCTTCACCATCGACCCGGTGCCTCGGGTGGTGAACTCTCCGGGCAGTTTCGCGATCTATACGCGTACATTTACCGAAGTCATTGTTGTCGATCCCACCACGGTACGGCTGAAGACCGCCGCCATCTACCCACTGGTTCCGGTCGATCTGCGGGAGGTGAAGATCATCTCCCGCGGTGTCGGGGCCAACCCGCAGACCGATGATTTCAATAGTGGCAAGCACGCGATCGGCACCGGACCGTATCGCCGGTCGCCTATCGCAACGGCGACCGGGCTGAATTGGAACGGAACGATCATTATTGGGGACCGAAGCCGCACTGGCAGAAAGTGAACTACCGGTTCATCTCCAATCCCGGCTCCCGCACGGCCGCCCTTCTGGCCGGAGACGTGTCGCTGATCGAGGCGGTGCCGACCACCGATGCCGCCGATTTGCGCAAGAACACGCGCATGCGGATCGAGGAAACCGTCAGCAGCCGGCTGGTCTATCTGTGGCTGGACCGGTCTCGCACCGGCCCGACGCCATTCGTGCAGGGACCGAACGGGGAGACTTTGGACAAGAACCGACTGAACGATTTGCGCGTGCGCCAGGCTCTGTCGATGGCGGTCAATCGTGCCGCGATTGTCGAGCGGGTGATGGAAGGCGCGGCCATTCCGTCCGCTCAGTTCCTGCCGCCGGGCAGTTATTCCTATGTACCGCACCTGAACCCGCCGCCCTACGATCCGGCGAAGGCGAAACAATTGCTGGCGGATGCGGGTTTCCCGAACGGGCTGCGCATAACCTTGCACGGGCCGAACGATCGTTACGTCAATGACAGCAAGATCATTCAGGCGGTCGGACAGATGTGGACACGCATCGGCGTGCAGACGCAGGTGGAGCCGAGCACGATGCCGATTTTTATTGCGCAGGTGGTGAGGAAGGAGTTGTCGACGTTTCTGTTGGCATGGGGGACATCGTCGGGCGAGGCATCCAATCCGTTGCGCGCCCTGATCGCGACGGTGAACCCTGACAAGGGGCGAGGTTCCAGCAATCGCGGCTGCTACTCCAACCCGGTGACGGACGAGTTGATCGAAAAGGCGATGATCACGCCGGACGACACGGAGCGGGAGAAATTGTTGCAGCAGGCAACCCGCATCGCCATCGAGGACGTCGCCTTTGTTCCGTTGCACATCCAAAAGAACGTCTGGGGCATGTCCGCCAACATCACCTATGTCGCGCGCCAGGATGAGGAGACCCACGCGATGGGCGTTCGGCCCGCGAAGTAAACTCACCGACTGGCCGCTAATTTTTCGCGACCGGCCCGACAGAGGCCGGACCGCACACAGGGGGAGCACCCATGAAACGTCGAACCGTTCTGCGTGGCATCGCCGCAACCGCCGCCGCCGCCGCCGCCACGGGCGCGCGGGTCGCGATCGCCCAACCAGCCCGCGCCCGCACATTGCGCCTGGCGCCTCAGGCCAATCTGACCCTGCGCGATCCCCATTTCACGACGACGCAGGTCACCACCAACCATGCCTGGGCCATCTACGACACGCTGTTCGCGATCACCGCCAATGGGGAGCCCAGGCCTCAGATGGCGGCCGGCTATTCCATCGAGGATGACGGCCGTACCTGCCTGATCACGTTGCGGGACGGGCTGAAATTCCACAACGGCGAACCGGTGCTCGCCCGCGACTGCGCCCAAAGCCTGATCCGTTGGGCCGCCCGCGAAGCGCTTGGCCAGACAGCATCCAGGTTCATCGATTCCTGGGGTGTGCGGGACGACCGCACCGTCAAGATCAGCCTGAAACGTCCGCTGCCCTTGCTGATCCCGATCCTGGCGCGCGGCGGGGGAAGCATACCCTTCATCATGCCGGAAAGCATCGCCCGCACCGATCCGTACAAACAGGTAACGGAAATCATCGGTTCGGGTCCCTTCCGCTTCGTGAAGGACGAATTCGTGCCCGGGTCCCGCGTTACGTACGTCCGCAACGCCGATTACGTGCCGCGGCAGGAGCCGGTTGACTGGACCTCGGGCGGCAAGATCGCGCATTTCGATCGGGTGGAATGGCACATCATCCCCGACGCCGCCACCGCATCCGCCGCGCTGCAATCGGGGGAGATCGACTGGTATAAGCATGTGCAGCCCGACCTGCTGCCTCTGCTGCGCGCCAATCCCAATATCGTGATCGCCGATGCGAACCCGACCGGCTTCAACGGCATCATGCGCTTCAACCACATCCAGCCGCCGTTCAACAATGTTGCGATCCGGCGCGCGGTGATGATGGCGGTGGATCAGGGCGATTACATGGCATCCATCACCGCGGCCGATCCGACCGCGTTCCGAGTGTGCAAGTCGCTACTGCCGTGCGACACGCCGGATGGGCGAGAGATCGGGGCCTCGGCCATGCCGGGGGACTTGGATCGGGCGCGAGCGGCGTTGAAGGCGGCCGGCTACAACAACGAGAAGGTCGTCATCATCAGCTCGACCGATTTCGTGACGATTGGGCCGCTGGGCGATGTGTCCTACGATCTGCTCAAGCGGTTGGGCATGAATGTGGAGATCGTGCAGACCGACTGGGGCACCGTGACGCAGCGTCGCGCCAGCAAGGAAACCGTGGACAAAGGCGGCTGGTCCATGATGCACACATGGGGGTCCACCACCACGATCGGCAATCCGGTCGGGCAGTTCTTCATGCGCGGCATGGGGGATCGGGGCTGGTTCGGTTGGTTCAAGGACGACACGATCGAGCAACTGACCGAGCAGTGGCTGCTGGCACCCACGGACCAGGAACGGGCGTCGATCGCCGATGCGATCCAGACTCAGGCATTCCAGACCGTGCCGTCCGTACCACTGGGGCAGTTTAAGATCCGCACCGCTTTACGCAGGAACCTGACGGGCTATATCGTGGCGACGGGCGCATTCCCGTGGAATATCCGCCGGGTGTGAGAGCAACCGCCAGGGTGGGTGTCGGAGAATTTTACAGACGGTCTTTGGCTACCAACGCATGTCTCGATCGGCCGGCCAAGGCCCTCCCGAAATGGCACCCCGCGGCGGACTTAGCCGCGGGGTGTCGTGATGGCTGCAAGACGACAAGGCGAAGGCTAGCGGCGCCGCTTGCGTGACACGCCGACCAGGCCGGCAACACCCAGGGCAAGAAGCGTCAGCGACGCCGGTTCCGGCACCGCGCTGACCGTGATCACGTTTGTAGCCAGGACCGTACTGCTGCCGTCCCTAAGGACAACGCTGAACGTATAGGTATCGCCATACCACATGCTGTAGCCGGGCCTCAGCCATCCCCTCATTTTTTCTCCTGTGATTCCAAGGCAGTAGGTTTGGATGCCAAGTCGCCCCGCCACCTGCAACGGGAAGCTGGCCCAACTGACCGGGTCATACCTCGAGTCACGTAACCCAGCCTGATACAAAAAGCGGTGT
>CAMATI010000436.1 GCA_945861095.1 Asaia bogorensis
GTGTTCGCTAGGCTGCGCAGCTTTGCCTACAATATCCTACGTCGAAACAAGACTAGTACCTTCAGTCAAGACAGATACGCCGCGGCTCTGCAGGGCCTTGATCCCCTTCTGAAGTGGTGCGTCAGTTGAGAGCGTTGAACAGCCCTGGCCCTCACTAGGAGGAGTAAACGATCTTGGTGGCTGGTCGGCAACATAATACGTCTTTACAGGGGGATACCGCGAGGCGGCGGGGATGCGTTGCTTTGAAAGCGATGCGGCACCATCTATGCTCGGGCCGCACAGTTCCTCTAACCAAGACTAGCGTTCTGCTCCATGATAGCGATGAAGCAGCTTCCAGTCGCTCCTCGGAGGAACCAGTCATGCAGATCGCCAGCCTCGAAACCGCGCTCTATCGCATTCAGCTACCGGTGCCGTTGTCCGATTCGACGCACGGCACGATGACGCATTTCGAATTGGTGACGGTGCGCCTGCGCGATACGGATGGGGTGGAAGGTGTCGGATACACCTACACCACGGGCGCTGGCGGGGCAGCCGTGCACGCGCTGATCGACGAGGGCCTGCGCCCGGTGCTGATCGGGGCTGAAGCGGATCAGATCGAGGCGCTGTGGCACCGCATGTGGTGGAAGTTGCATTACGGCGGTCGGGGCGGTTCGGTCAGTCTGGCGGTGTCGGCCGCCGATATCGCTCTGTATGATCTGAAGGCGCATCGGCTGGGGACGCCGCTGTGGCGGCTGCTGGGTGGGTTCGATCCTGCCGTGCCGTGTTATGCTGGCGGGATCGATCTTGAGTTCACGCTGGATGCGCTGCTGAAGCAGACCGACGACAACCTGGCCAAGGGGTTTCGCGCCATCAAGATGAAGGTGGGGCGGGCGCGGTTGTCGGAGGACGCGGAACGGGTGACGGCGATGCGCAGGCACCTGGGCGCGGATTTCCCGCTGATGGCGGATGCCAATATGAAATGGTCGGTTGATCAGTCGATCCGCGCCGCGCGCGCCTTCCGCGACCAGAACCTGACCTGGCTGGAGGAGCCGACCATCCCCGATGACGTGGCCGGCCATGCGCGGATCGTGCGGGAAGGCGGCGTGCCGATCGCGACGGGGGAGAACCTGCATACGTTGCACGAATTCACCCAGATGATCTCGGCCGGTGGCGTGACCTTCCCGGAGCCGGATGTGACCAATTGCGGCGGCATCACCGTGTTCATGAAGGTCGCGCATCTGGCGGAGGCGTTCAATCTGCCGCTGACGTCGCACGGCGCGCATGACCTGACCGTTCACCTGATGGCGGCGGCGCCGAACCGATCCTATCTGGAGGTGCATGGGTTCGGTTTGGACCGCTATATCGCCGAACCGATCCGCATTACCGAGGGCAACGCCATCGCGCCTGACAAGCCTGGCCACAACGTGGCGTTCGACTGGGCGGCGTTGCAGGCGGTGAAACTGCGCTAGAGCACGATGGTGCGGAGCGGAACGAAACAATGCGTCAATCATGCGATCAAACAAGGTGCCAGAGCGGCTTGCCGTTTCCAGTCAGGGTGAAACCGCGCTAGCCGACGAACTGTCTTCTGGTTGTCATCAAATCGGCGTGAAGGGCGTGGTAGCCGCTGCCCGGAAGCAATACCACGGGGATTCTCATGCCACTCGATCATTCACCGATCCCAGCCGATCAGGCCCACAAGATGGATGCGCGGGAAAACATCAGCACCAATCCATCGACCGAGCCGACGATCGGTGAGTTGATTGCCCGTCGCTATTCTCGCCGGGGTACTCTGGCGGGGTTGTTCGCGTCCGCCGTTGGCGCGGGGCTGGCCACGGGCGTGGATACGGCCGAGGCGGCGGGTCCGTCCAGCCTGACATTTCGGGAAATCGAGAACAGCCTCGACCAGACGCACCACGTCCCCGAAGGCTATGAAGTGCAGGTGCTGCTGCGATGGGGCGATCCGGTCGTTGCGGGCGCGCCGGCGTTCGATCAGAACAACCAGACCGCCGCGGCGCAGGCAATGCAGTTTGGCTACAACAACGACTATCTCGACTTCCAGCCGCTGCCCCAAGGGGGAGCCCAAGGGGCAAGCGGGTCGGAGCATGGCCTGCTGGTGGTCAACCATGAATATACCAACACCGGATTGATGTTTGCCGGTGTCGGGGCTGGACGGACGGCGGCGCTGAAATCGACGAAGGCTCAGGCCGAGATCGAGATCGCCGCACACGGGATGTCGGTGGTTGAAATCCGCAAGACCGGCGGGGCATGGGCGGTGGTTGCGGACGGCAAAATGAACCGCCGCATCACCGGGACCACGCCGATGACGATCTCCGGGCCGGCGGCGGGCCACGCATTGATGCGCACGAATGCCGATCCGACCGGGACGTCGGTGTTGGGGACCCTGAACAACTGCGCCGGCGGCAACACGCCCTGGGGCACGATCCTGACGGCGGAGGAGAACTTCAACGCCTATTTCGGGGGCGACTCCTCGAATCTGGCCAACGCCGCGATGTACAAACGTTATGGCGTGGAAAAGGACTCGGTTTATTCCTGGGCGCGGCATTTTGACCGGTTCAACGTCGAGAAGGAGCCGAACGAGGCAAATCGGTTTGGCTGGATCGTCGAGTTCGACCCGTATGACCCCACATCGGTTCCGGTGAAGCGGACGGCTCTCGGCCGGTTCAAGCATGAAGGCTGCACGCATGCCGTGACCAAGGACGGCCGTGTTGTCTTCTACATGGGCGACGATCAACGCTTCGACTATGTCTACAAGTTTGTGACCACTCGCCCATGGAACCCGCGGGACCGCGCCGCCAATCGCGACCTTTTGAACGAAGGCACGCTGTACGTCGCGCAACTGACCGATGACGGGAAGATGACCTGGCTGGCGTTGGTGCAGGGCCAAGGACCGCTGACCGAGGCGAATGGATTTGCGACCCAGGCCGATGTCCTGATCAATACCCGCAAAGCGGCCGATCTGCTGAAGGCCACGCCGATGGACCGGCCGGAGGATGTGGAAACCAACCCGGTGAATGGGCTGGTCTATGTGCTGCTGACCAACAATACGTCGCGCAAGGCCGAGCAGGTGGATAAGGCAAATCCGCGGGCGGGCAATGCGCATGGTCATATTATCGAGTTGACCAACAAAGACGGCGATCATGCGGCGCTGGAAGGGACGTGGTCGCTGTTCCTGGTCGCGGGCAAGCCCGGGGCGGATGCCGGCACCCGCTATCACCGTGCGACGTCGGCGTCGGGGTGGCTGTCCTGCCCGGACAACTGCGCATTCGACAGCAAGGGCCGCATGCTGATCGCCACGGACGGCGCACCCACGGCCGCCGGGATTGCCGATGGCGTGTACATGACGGACACGGACGGGTTCGGCAAGGCCTTGACCAAGCTGATGTTCCAGGCTCCGACCGGGGCGGAGGTGTGCGGGCCGTTGTTGACCGCCGACGATCGCACGCTGTTCCTGGCGATCCAGCATCCGGGGGAGGACAGGGGTTCGGTGTTCGAAAAGCCATCCACCCGTTGGCCGGATTTCAAGGCGGATATGCCGCCGCGGCCGTCGGTGGTGGTGATTACCAAGAAGGACGGCGGGGTCATCGGAAGCTGAAGGGAGCCTGCCCGATCCCTTGACGTGCCGCGGTCCTGTGCCATCGTGATCGTCTGAAGCGGCGTCGTTCGAGCCCGCGTAACAGAGGAAATCGCACCATGGCAGACCGCAGCACGGAACTCGACTTCCTGGACGGAATCAAGGTCGTCGACTTCACCCAGTTCGAGGCCGGGCCATCCTGCACCGAGGCGCTGGCCTGGTTCGGGGCCGAAGTGGTGAAGGTGGAAAACCCCGGGATGGGCGACCCGGGGCGGCGCCTGCGCAAGGGCCAGCCGGATGACGACCCGTATTACTTCCACATGTTCAATGCGAACAAGAAGTCCATCACCGTCAATCTGAAATTGCCGAAGGGCCTCGATTTGGTGAAGGACATGCTGCGCAAGGCCGATGTTTGCGTGGAGAACATGGCCCCGGGCACGATCGAGCGGCTAGGCCTGGGCTATGACGTGGTCAAGGCACTGAATCCCGGGATCATCTACTGCCAGGTCAAGGGCTTCGGAGAGGGCAGCGTAATAGGGGCAAAACCGTGGGCACGCCGGTCTTGGGTTCCCCAAGCCGGTTGATCCTATCGGCAGCGCTCCGCGACTTTCGGTGCACCTGCCACTCAGGCAGGACGGAGCCGCGCTCTGACGTAATGGTCAAGTGGTGCGATGAT
>CAMATI010000437.1 GCA_945861095.1 Asaia bogorensis
GCCACCTGCAACGGGAAGCTGGCCCAACTGACCGGGTCATACCTCGAGTCACGTAACCCAGCCTGATACAAAAAGCGGTGTCCAGGAGAGTCGTGCCTGCTTGGGCATAGTAATGCAGGAGTCGAAAATGAGGGGAGTCATGAGATCACCACCAGGTGTTGCCCGCGAGTTCCGGGGAGATGGCCAACGCCTGGCGTCCGTATGTGGAGACCGCGATAGAAGCCTTTGGGGTGGATCGCTGCATGTTCGAGAGCAACTTCCCGGTCGACAAGGGGATGTGTTCGTATCCGGTGCTATGGAACGCCTTCAAACGGATCGCCGCGGCGTGTTCGGCTGATGAGAAGGCGGCGCTGTTCCATGGGACGGCGGCGCGGTTCTATTCGTTGCCGGCGGTGGCCTAGAGCATGATCACGATGAGCGGAACGTAACAGCGTGTGAGTCATGCGATCAAACAAAGAGCATGATCACGCGGAGCGGCACGTAACAGCGTGTGAATCATGCGATCAAACAAGAATCTAGAGCGGCTTGAGGTTTCCAGTCAGCGTGAAACCGCTCTAGCCGCCTGGCCTTAGTGATACTGTTCCAGGTCGACGCGGACGGCGTCCTCGCCGTCCCACTCGAAGGTCAGACACCATGGGCCGTTGACATGGACGGTGTAGCGCGTGGGTTTTCCCTGCAGGCGATGGAAGTTGTAGCCGGGCAGGTTCATCTCCTCGGGACGCGCGGCCTGGTCCAATGCGGACAGGCGCCGATGGATCCGATCCACCTGATCCGGCCGCAACTTGGAGGCGTCGTCGCGTTGCCAGAACGCGTCCAGGCCGCGATGCTTGAACGAGCGGATCATCGCGTGGTTACGTCAGGGCTGACATGACGTATAGTAAGGTAATAGTTGACATTCGACCTCCGACGGTGCGATAAAGCAGCCAGAAAGGCAGGATGACCCCAATGGTTGAATTTCAGGTTAAGGGGCCGCCGGCGCGCCGGCCGAGCCACCCCGGGGCTCTGCTGCGGGAGGATGTGCTTCCCGCGCTTCGGCTGACCGTCACCGATGCGGCCGTCAAGCTCGGCGTCTCGCGCCAGACCCTGCACGCCATTCTGGCGGAAAAGTCGGCGGTCACGCCGGCCATGGCCTTGCGGATCGGCAAGCTGTGCGGAGGAAGCGCGGAACTCTGGCTTCGGATGCAGCAGGCGCACGACCTGTGGCAGGCGCGCCACGACCTCGCCGACGTGATCGACGCGATCCCGACCTTGCACGAGGTCTGATCGGAAAGCGGGGCCTGATAAAAAAGCGGGGCCTGATAGAAAAGCGACGCCTGACAGAAACGACACCCCGGACGGCACCACACCGTCCGGAGCTGGCGGCAATCAGCCGACCGCGAGCGAGTAGATGTCCTTCACGCCCGACGGCAGAGGCAGCGAGTCCCAGGTCGCTCCCCCATCGCGGGTGCCGTAGATCTCTCCATCGTACCGCGCGCCCAGGAACACCTGATCCGGGTCGGTCTGATGCAGCGCCACCGACATGATCGTGCCGTGCACCTTCACCTTGTCGAACCGCTTCCAGGTCTGCCCGCAATCCTGCGAGCGGAACAGCCCGCCTTCCTTGCTGGCGGCGGCAACGCTCAGCGCGGCATACATCGTCTTGCCGTCGGTCGGCGACACCTTGACGTCGCGGCCATAGGTGGACGGCGAGAACCGGCCCAGTTCCATGTCCTGCCAGTGATTGCCACCGTCCTCGGTGCGGAACAGGCCCATGCGCACGGCCAGCACCACGGCGTCCGGATCGGCCGGAGTGGTGGCGATGGCGTGGCTGTCCAGCATGCCCTCATTGTAGGTGTTGCTGACGATCTTGCTTTTCAGGTGCGGCTGCTGTGCCAGGCGCATCAGGTCGGTGCTGATATCGGTCCAGTTCTCTCCACCGTCGTCGGTCCGCATCACGCCGTTGACTTCCAGCGCGCCGTAGATCGTGCCCGGCTTCGTCGGGTGCTGCGCCATCCGCATCACGCGGCAGGCAAACGGCATCACCGCGCGATTGGGCATGCCGGGATCGGGCATGGTCTTCCAGGTCTCACCGCAATCCTCGCTGCGGTAGATGGAAATCGGCGATCCGCCGGCAAACACCCGCTTCGGGTCCGAGGCATCCACCAGGAATGACCAGATCTGCCGGCCATCCTTGGGAAAATCCGTGCGCGCGAAGGACTTGCCAGCGTCCGTGCTGCGATACACGCCGTCCGACGTGCCGGCGAACACCACGTTCGGATCGGTCGGGTGCACATGCACCGCCCAGCATTCGTAGTCTTTGATCACATGGCTCCAGCTTTCCGCGCCGCCCGTCCGGCTGAACACGCCGACGATGCCGCGCTGATCCGCCCGCCCGACATAACCTGCGACGCCGGCATACAAATTCGACTGACTCGCCATGGTTCGCTCCCTTTGGTCTCTCTCCATCCGATACGCTACGCCAATTCACGCGTCCTGGCCAACAGGACGATCACATCCCGCGTCCTGGCCAACAGGACGAACTTCCCGCGTCCTGGCCAACAGGACGACGCTGGGTTAGCGTGGGATCAGAGTTCGAAACGGGAGAACGTCCATGCCCAACGTGTCAGCAGAACAATTGATGGAAATCGCCAAGGGGTTGCTGGTGGCGGCCGGCGCATCGACCGAAGAAGCCGCGACGGTCGCGAAGTACAACATCGGCGCCAACCTGGTCGGGCATGATTCGCACGGCATCATCCTGATCCCGACCTATATCGACCGCGTCAAGGCCGGCCATATCGTGCCGCAGGCGCCGTGGGTGATCACGCAGGAAACCGCGACGACGACCGTCGTCGATGCACATTGGGGCTTCGGCTATGCCGCCACCGACCGTGCCATGCGGTACACGATCGAGAAGGCCAAGACCAACGGCGTCGCCGCCTCCACCGTGTTCCGTCAGAGCCATATCGGCCGCCTCGCCAGCTACCCGCTGATGGCCGCGGCCGAGGGCATGATCGCCATGATCACCGCCGATTCCGGCCGCAGCGCCAAGGCGGTGGCGCCCTTCGGTGGCGCCAAGGCGCGTCTCGGCACCAACCCGATCAGCTTCGCCATCCCGTCCAACCTGGAAGGGCCGCTGGTGTTCGACATGGCGACCTCCGCCGCCGCCGCCGGCAAGATCAACGTCGCGACGGCACGCGGCGAGCAGGTGCCGGCCGGCTGGCTGATCGATGCGGACGGCAAGCCTTCCACCGATCCCAAGGTGCTGAAACAGGGCGGCGCTCTGCTGCCGTTGGGCGGCGCCGAGGGCTACAAGGGCACCGGTCTGGCAGTGATCGTCGAAATCCTGTCCGGCCTTCTGACCGGGCTTGGCTTCGGCGTCGATCCCACCGGGCGGCACAATGACGGCTGCTTCATGGCCGTGTTCAACACCGCGAATTTCCGCGACCTGAACACGTTCAAGCAAGAAGTGACGGAATTCGCGCAATACCTGAAGGCCACGCCGCTGGCGCAAGGCTCCACCGAAGTGTTCTACCCTGGTGAGGTTGAGTTCCGGAAGGAGCAGGACCGCCGCAAGAACGGCATCCCGGTGGAGGACGCCACCTGGAACGTCCTGAAGAAGCTCGCCGCCGAATACGGCCTCGCCGACAAGCTCGGCCTGGCCTGAGCCCGTTGGGTGCACGGCAAGGATGGCCGTGCACCCTGCCGGGAGGGCGCCGAAGGGTTGTCCCGACCGGATGAAGTGCCAACGAAAAGGCTCTGGTCGCGTTGTCTGTCGGGCGTTGGCGGAAGCCGCGGGCGTCTGACTGACGACGCAACGACCCCAAAATGCGATCCGTCTATCCGGTGGATAGCCCACCCGACGCCGATCGGCCTTGAAAACAGGCAATGGCCTGATCTTTACGCACGGATTAACCGCGGGGATCCGTAACAATACCCCCCGTTTCCCGCATTGTATCGTAACGAAAACCCGCCATATCCGCGCCTGTCCGGAATGGATTACGGAAATGTCATATTTAATGTAAAGTCTCAAGAAACCAAAAAATCGACTTTATATCAGTGATATACAAGTCTGTCCGGTAATAGGGGCAAAACCGTGGGCACGCCGGTCTTGGGTTCCCCAAGCCGGTTGATCCTATCGGCAGCGCTCCGCGACTTTCGGTGCACCTGCCACTCAGGCAGGACGGAGCCGCGCTCTGACGTAATGGTCAAG
>CAMATI010000438.1 GCA_945861095.1 Asaia bogorensis
TTGATCCCAGGGGCCTACCCGGACGGTGATAGGTCCGGGTAGGCCCCTGGGATCAAAACGACAAAAGAATCGCATTCCAAAGGCGCTGCCGTTGGTGGGGTCCAGGGGCAAAGCCCCTGGCGGGGTCCGGGGCGGAGCCCCGCGCCTTACCGCGTGTACCGCACCGTCCCGCTCACCTTCGGCCCGCTCGGCGAGATCGAAACCGTCTCCGCCGGACGCCGCTCCGGGACCCCACTCCCCTCCCAAAGCCAATAGACATTGTCCCCGGCCCCATTCACCGCCACCACCTTGTGCGCGCCGCTTGCATCGATCGCATGGATCGTCATCCGGCTGATCAGGCCCCCTTCCAGCGCGCGCATATCGTCCACCGCCTCATGCACCGCGTCGGCGACGGATGCGCCCTTCTTCATATAGAGCACGATCGCCCGTGCCGTGCCGCAGCGGATGGTCATTTCTCCCGCCCCGGTGCAGGCCGCGGCCCCATACCGCGTATCGGCATACGACCCGGCCCCGATGATCGGGCTATCCCCCAATCGACCGGGGTATTTCCACCCCCACCCCGACGTGCTGGTGCCCGAGCAGATCCGTCCCGTCGTATCTTGCGCCAGAAACACCGTGGTATCGCGCCCAACTTCCGGGTCGATCGCATGCCGGCACAGGGCGGCCAGGTCGGTATCCGGCCACGCGGCCTTCTGCGCCGGGGTCAGTTCCGCATCGAACCAGGCCTGCCAGGCGCGCCGGGAGTCCTCGATCAGGTTGTCCGCGGTTTCCGCACCGATTTCCCGGGCGAAACGGGCCGCGCCCTCCCCCACCAGCAATTCGTGCGGCAACCGGCGCATGATGTCCCGAGCAACCGAAACCGGGTGCAGGAACCCTTTCAGCGCCCCAACCGCGCCGGTGCGCAAGGTGGAGCCATCCATCAGGCAGGCATCCAGCTCGACCTCCCCCAGAATATTGGGCCAACCACCACGCCCGACGGTGCGCACGGACGGATCGGCCTCGATCAGGCGGATACCGGCCTCGATCGCGTCCAGCCCGTGGGCGCCGTCGGAAAGAAGCCGAGCGGTGGTGGGGACGCCGAGGGTGCCTTCGTTGTTGGTAAGCAGGATCATGGGACGGTTTCCTGGACGGTGAGCATAGGTGGTACGGGGGTTGAAGACTCGTCGGCCTGTCGCGTAACGGATACCAATCTCTCGGAGCACGTATCCCGCATGCAAGACCTGTTGGAAGCCGCCTTGTTGGGCGTGGTCGAGGGGTTGACGGAATTTCTCCCGGTCTCCTCCACCGGACATCTTATCCTTGGCACAGAGCTTCTGGGCTTTCAGGCTCCTCCCGGAAAAATCTTCGAAGTCGTCATCCAGCTCGGCGCCATCCTGGCGGTTCTGGTCGTTTATGCGCGCCGCTTCATCGACGTCGCCACAGGCTTTCGTCACGATCCGGGGGCGAGGCGCTTTGTGCTGGTGATCCTGCTCGCCTTTCTGCCGGCGGCGGTGATCGGGGTGCTTGCGCATGGGTTCATCAAGGAGGTGTTGTTCTCCCCCTACGTGGTCTGCATCGCGCTGATCGTGGGCGGGGTGGCGATCCTGGTGATCGAGCGGATGTATCCAATCGCGACGGTCAATCAGATTGAGAAGTTCTCGCCGTGGCTGGCGCTGAAGATCGGGTTCATCCAATGCATCGCCATGATCCCCGGCGTGTCCCGATCCGGCGCCACAATCCTGGGTGCGCTGCTGATGGGGGTGGGACGCAAGACGGCGGCGGAGTTCTCGTTCTTCCTGGCGGTGCCGACCCTGGGGGGGGCCGCCGTCTACGATCTGTTCAAGAACCGAGCCACGCTGTCGCTGGATGGCGGGATGCTGATCCTGGTGGGGTTCGTCGCGGCCTTTATCGTCTCGATGCTGGTCATCCGCTGGATGGTGGACTTCGTCAGCCGTCACGGCTTCGCGCCTTTCGCGTGGTATCGCATCGCGATCGGGGTGGTACTTCTGGCGGTCTTGCTGAACCGATGATCCGATGACCCGGCAGAGGCCATGGGCGGGATTGCGCCAGGTCAGCCCCAACCAATCCGCCCCACCCACGCCAGGTCCAGACCGGAAGCGAGCCCGTCCGGCTTTCCCAACGACTGGCTGAGGACACCATCCCATGTATCAGGCGATCGCGATCCTTGCGGCCATCCTGCTGGTCTACGCCGCCATTGCCGGTCGGATCGAGCGATCGTCGCTCAGCGGCCCCATCGTCTTTGCCGCCGTCGGCTTCCTGCTGGGGCCACGCCTGTTGGACGTGCTGCATCTGGATCTGACGGCGGGCGGGCTGCGCGCGCTCGCCGAGTTTACCCTGGCGATGGTGTTGTTCACGGATGCGGCGAATGCCGATATCGCGGTCGTCCGACGCAACCTCGCGATCCCGCGGCGATTGCTGCTGGTGGGTCTGCCCATGACCGTGATCCTGGGGATGCTGCTGGCCTGGCCGTTATTGCCTTCGTTGGGGCTGTTGGAAATCGCTTTGCTCGCGGCCATCCTGGCGCCGACCGATGCGGCTTTGGGTGCGCCCGTCGTCACCAATCCGTCGGTTCCCGCGGTGATGCGCGAAAGCCTGAACATCGAAAGCGGCCTCAATGACGGGATCTGCGTCCCGCTGGTGCTGATCCTGCTTGGTTACGCGGTCGGCACGCAGGTGCAGCACCAGGCCGTGATGCATGTAACCTTCGTCGTGATCGAGGAAATCGGCATTGGCGCCGCCATCGGCTACGGTCTGACCTTGCTGGCATCCGCGATGCTGCGTCGCGCCGACCGTCTGGGCTGGATCGCGGAAAGCTGGATTGCGATGCCGGCGTTGGCGGTCGCGGTCGCCTGTTTCGCCTCCGCCCAGGCGATCGGCGGCAGCGGCTTCATCGCCTGCTTCGTCGGCGGGTTGGTCCTCAGCCCCATCGCCCGGCCGATCAAACACAAATTCCTGGGGGGCGCCGAGATGGCCGGCCGCATCCTGGGCCTGGTCACCTGGGTGATTTTCGGCGCCTTCGTGGTCTCGCGGATGATCGATCGGATCACCTGGGCGATCCTGCTCTACAGCCTGCTCAGCCTGACGGTGATTCGGATGCTGCCAGTATTCTTGTGCCTGCGCGGGACCGAACTGGACAATGCGGGAAAATTGTTCATCGGCTGGTTCGGCCCGCGCGGGCTGGCGAGCATCGTTTTCGCGATCATCGTCCTGGACGAGCAATTGCCCGGTAACGACACGATGATGGCCGCGATCGCCTGCACCATCCTGTTGAGCGTGATCGCGCATGGGGTCAGCGCCAATCCCCTGGCGCAACGGATGGCCAGGCGGCCGGGCGCGCTGGGAACGGGATCGAAGGACGCATGACGGAGAACTGGATCGCCTGTTGGGTTGGTGGTTTGTCGTTGATCGCGCTGACCATCGCGATGCATGCGATCGGCCTGACCCATATCGCGCTGCTCCTGCGGTGGTTCCGTCGAAGGATCGACATCGCCCATATGCGGCCCCTGTCCGTGGTATGGCTGGCGCGCCTGACCCTGGCGGCCACCGGCGTGGCTCTGGCGTTCCTGCATGCGACCGAGGCGGCGGTCTGGGCGATTGCCTACTATTATATTGGCGCGCTGCCGACCCTGACCGATTCCATTCTCTATTCGATCGACTCGATGGCCACCCGCGGCGCATCGGGATTGGTGCTGGCCGAAGAATGGCGGCTGATGGGCGCGCTGGAGGCATCCGATGGGGTGCTGCTGTTCGGCATCAGCACCGCGTTCCTGTTCGCGGTCCTGCAACAGACATGGACCTTGCTGACCGGGGAGGCCGGCGAGTCCCCGGGTTTGGCGACCGGGACCCGCCATGACGAGCGCCAGCCATAATGTCGGTCCGCAATGGCACTTGTCGATGGCACTCCCCAATGGCGCGCCCCAAGGGCACTCCCCGATGGCACTCCCCAATGGCACTCCCCAATGGAACTCCCCAATGGAACTCCCCAATGGAACTCCCCAATGGAACGGAACGTGTCAACGACTTTGATACAGCCGGTTACGATATTTACGCTTGCTTCAGTTCCCATGGCTTCTCCGCGGTTCGATCTGATTGCCATTCCGCCGGTGCGGAGGGCGCGGTGCGGGCCTTTCCTGGTTCGTGTGGCATTGTCGGG
>CAMATI010000439.1 GCA_945861095.1 Asaia bogorensis
CATTGCGGGCGCGGCGAAGCAATCCAGGGGTCTGGCACGATCGGTCCTGCTGGTTGCCCTGGATTGCTTCGCCGCGCCCGCAATGACGGCAGCTACCCTTGGGTCATTATACCGGGGACCCGATGCGCCTCCCCCCGCCCGTCATGCACCATATTTGCGAAAAATCGACGCGAGAGGGCTTGCCCGACTCGCCCGAAACGGCGAAATGTTGCAATACGGTGTCACGGTGGGGGTGGCGCCGAACCACGCTGGCTGCCGTTGTCGGATCCCGGGGGACACACATGGCCTGTTTCGCACCGATCTACTACCTGATCCATCGCACCATGGCCGATGGATCCGAAGGTCTGCTGATGGAACCCGACGTGCCGACCGCGCTGGCCGATGCCGCTGTTGCCGAACGCCTCGGTGCGTGGACGGTGGATCGGATCACCCAGGGCCGAGATGTGATCCTGGAAGGTGACGAACTCCGCGCCGCGATCGCCCGGATCGATATGCGCGAAGCCGCTTGATCGGTCCAGCCACCCGGGCTGTCGGCCCGGATCATGTCCGAAGCCCTGATTAAGGGCGCGTTCGGAACTAGCCGGCTCGGTTGGTAGGGCGCACAGCTCTCCCCGTCATGGCGGTGTTGGGTGCCAGCGATTCAATCGCAGTTATCATTTGGGACAGTGCTTTAGCAGCCGCCACGGTTCCGCTCCGCCTGATCCTGTTCTAGACTCCAGCCATCAGACCGGAGGAAACAATCATGCGAGCCGCTGTCTTCCACGCCGCCCACCAGCCTCTGACCATCGAGGACGTGCAGATCGAGAAACCCAAGCGCCGTGAAGTGCTGGTGCGTACGGCGTTCGCTGGCCTGTGCCACTCCGACCTCCATTTCATCGACGGCCTGTACCCCCACCCCGCCCCCGCCGTTCTGGGCCATGAAGGTGCGGGGATCGTCGAAGCGGTGGGCGAAGACGTCACCTATGTGAAGCCCGGCGACCACGTCATCACCTGCCTGTCGGTGTTCTGCGGCGAGTGCGCGCAATGCACCACCGGCCACACCAATCTGTGCGAGAACACCGAAGTCAAACTCCCGCCCGGTGCGGCGAGGCGCATGACCTGGAAAGGCCAGGTGCTGCATCAGTTCGCCAATCTGTCAGTATTCGCCGAACAGGTCGTGGTGCATGAGCACGCGATCGTGAAGATCGGCAAGGACATCCCGCTGGATCGCGCCGCGCTTGTCGGCTGCGGCGTCATGACAGGCGTCGGGGCAGTGTTCAATGCGGCAAAGGTCGAGCCCGGATCGGTCGTCGCCGTCGTCGGCTGTGGCGGCATCGGGCTGTCGGCGGTGAACGGCGCGGCCCTGGCCGGGGCGTCGAAGATCATTGCCATCGATACCAATGCGGGCAAGCTGGAAAAGGCCCGCGAGATGGGCGCCACCGATACCATCAACGCATCGAATATCGATGTCGTTGCCGCGGTGAAGGACATGACCGAAGGCCGGGGCGTGCCCTATTCGTTTGAGGCCATCGGCATGAAGGCGACAGCCGAACAATGTTTCCAGATGCTGTGCCCGGGTGGCGTGGCAACGATCATCGGCATGATCCCGTTGGGCACGAAGATCGAGCTGCATGGCGCCGACTTCCTGCGCGATCGGAAGATCCAGGGCACGTCGATGGGCGGAAATCGTTTCCGGGTCGATATGCCTCGGTTGCTGGAACTGTGGAAGCAGGGGCGGTTGAAGCTGGATCACCTGATCTCTGGCCATATCAAGCTGGATGAGATCAACGAAGGGTTCGCGATGTTGAAGTCGGGGGCGCCGGTGCGGAATCTGATCAACTTCGGGGCTGTGTAGGGTTTGGCAGGAGGGCGCTGCCCTCCTGCACCTCCCGCAAAGGGGCGGCGGCCCCTTTGATCCCGTATTTTGGGGGCCTGGTTAGGCGGTTATGTCCGCCTGGAATGACAGGCCATGGTAGATTTCGTCCAAGGGCAAGGCCAGGTTCAGTTCGGGCAGAGCGATGGCACCCTGGGTTTGCGGGCTGGTGATCCAGGAGCCGCCTTTTGCCGGCTGGCAGATGATGGCGGCGCGAGAGGCTTGCTCCAGCATGACATAGTATTGCAGGGACGGGATTTCGGCGTAGTCGCGCAGCTTCGCGATACGATCCGTGGCCGCGGTGTCGTCGGACAGGACTTCGAACACAACAACGGCGTCGGTCAGGGTGCGCTGGGTCTGGGGAACGGTGACCGGGCAAACCAGAACGTCAGGGTAGCGCACACGCTCGCCAATGCGCAGACGCATTGCGTGGAGGGCACGCAAAGAGGTGCCGCCCAGCAGGCGGGCGAGGAGGACGCGCAGGTTGAAGACGATCACTTGATGCGCGACGCTGCCGCCCGTCATGGGGATCACCTGGAAGCCGTCGAACTCGTGCTTGCCCTCCTGCCGGTCTTCCCAGGCGAGGAATGTCTCAGTGGTCCATGAGCGGTCGAGCACGGTGTCCATCGGGTCGATTTGGGGGTGCTGGGTGGGGGACGTCAAGATGGGTGCGCGGATGGTCGTAGGAACTCTGGGCGAAACTAAGTGTACGTGATAGAACACACCATGCCAGGCGATCAGAATTCATCAATCTACCATGCAGTGCCTGGCGGCTCAGACCTCGTACGCTGGTTCGGCCAGGTGCCAAGCTTTCACGATGCCGAAGTGCTCAGCTTGCATCTTCGCCGCAAGGGCCCGAGTGTCTTATCTCTGCACAGCTGGATCATGAAAAGAGACCATGAAGGCTTCATTGTCCTCGACAAGCACGCTGTGGTGAAATTCACTCTTACAGGCATCATGGATCTGGAACTTGGAGAGTTCAGTTCTCAGAACGTGATCCGCGGCTTGACTCTACGTCGTGCGCTTGATCGACCTGAGCGTCGGTGCCATCTCGCCCTCAGTGCTCTGCCGGAAGACATCGAGATCGCGTTGGAATCTTGTTTTGGCCTTCACGGCCTAATTCGCGCGCGCTCTGTGGCAATCGCCTTTCAACCAGGCAAACCAGACGAGCAGGACCATTGAGTCACGACGAATAAGGAGGTCTGTCTCTTCCTCCGCACACATCTCAAGACTTTCGGGCACGCGAGCCACACGCAAACAAATCCTTAAGCCCTCCCCAAAGGTGCTACTGCAAGTCAAGGAACGCCGGCCCTCCCGGCGGCCACCCGAGCACCCCGCGACCAAGCCGCTTCCAACATTCCTCACCTCCCAGGGGCCGGCCGCCAACGTCCGCCGACCTCGCCGGCCAGGGCATGGACAGTAAACCACAGCTACCATCGCACCAGCACGACGCTGCATGAAGCACAGGCAGATTGCCTACTGCACAAGCATCGGTGAACAACAGATTAACCGCGCGGAATTGCAACAATACCCCCCGTTTCCCACATTGGTTCGTAACGAATACCCCCGTTATCCGCTGGATTCCGTAACGACACCCGGCGGCGCCAAACTTAAAGAAATCTCTCAAAACGACCTAAATTACCAAGCATATCCAATCATTTACACTGCTAATCTACACCCAAATCTGAGCCAACGCTCCACCTGCCGAACAACGGATTTCGCCGAGATTCACACATTCACCGAATTTGTTAACACCTGCCCAAATTCTACGCAAAACACCCCGAATGGGCCGTTGCGACGGGCTTTTCCAGCCTCCAACCGTCCCAAATCACATTTTTCTTGCCATTTCTCACCCTGTCATCATAGAACAAAAAGCAAACATTCAGGCGATTCCGTTGCAAGCGAACACCGACCCTGGCTGTCCCGCACACGTCAAAATCGCCCATCACCAGCCCAAACAGGACCTCAGACAGACACGGACCACCAAAAATCGACCGCGCACGTGCGAAAACGGCCCTGGCCACCGACCCCAACCGCACGGCTCGCCCGGAAGCCCGGCCTATCCCGGTCACGCTCGCATGGTCAAATGCCGCAAGCCCGCCGCGTCAAGCGATCCTCTCGCCGGTCAACATCCCACCGACGCCAACCAGCCACCCCGATTGGACCCAACCGCCCATTCGCCTATAGAATACGCCCCAACGGACCAACCCCGGTCCGGCAACAGCGGGAGAGAGACCATGGCCGGCAACGGACAAATGATCATCGATCGGGACAAGGCGCGCATGCAGGCGATGGCGGA
>CAMATI010000440.1 GCA_945861095.1 Asaia bogorensis
CAGAGGCCGTGTGCTCGGTTCGAGTGACCGCGATTGCCTTGCCCATTCGATCCCTCCTTGGCCGCGAATCGGCCGACGAGGGTATCGAATCGAACCCGGAGACCTTTGCATAGGGGGGTGAGTCGGTGTTTCGGACGGTTGGTATTAGCCAGGAACTATCGGAAGCTGCCGAGCGAGCCGGGGCGCCCGATTATGCCGGGATCCAGCTTTTGCGCTCGTTGGCGTAGATCGCTCCCGGGTTGCCACTGACGGTCGTCCGCCACATCACCCGGTCTTGCGTCGTGGTGTCGAACCAGGTCGCGGCATGCACCAGGCATCGGTTGTCCCACACGATCAGGTCGCCCAACGTCCATTCATGGACATAGACGAATTCCTCTCGTGTCAGATGCGCCATGATTTCGTGCAGCAGTTTCGCGCCGTCTCCGTCCGGCCCCGGCGACAGGCCGGCGAACGGTCCTTCCAGCCAGTCCATTTGTCCATACTCGCACAAATACAGCGCGCGTCGTCCGGTCACCGGGTGGATCCGCGCCAACGGTTGACGCTGGGGTTGTTCGTGCGGGGCCAGGGGACGAGGCGGCGTGCCGGCCAGCACGTCGTCGCGGGATCGTTTGGCGCTGGACCCGACATGGAGCCCTTCCAGGCCATCAACCCGTGCTTGCAACGCGGCTGGCAGCGCGTCGTAGGCCGCCGAACCGTCGGCGAACAGGGTCTGTCCCTGGCCTTTCGGAACCGGGCTGACCGCCAGGAACAGAGAGATATCCGGCGGCGGGCGGCGATAGCTCTGGTCCGTATGCCAGCCGCGACGATGAGGAAATCGGATGGGCAGGCGGCCATCTTCGGTCAGCGGCGGGTCCGGACGGCGTGGCGGCTGGCGATTGACCGGGGCAACGTTCGACACGATGAAAATCTCCGGCACCGTCTCATGCACCATGTTTGGTGGTGTCAGCGTGTGTCGGTAGTTCTCGACTTCGGAACCGAAAATCCGACTGAGGCGGACCAGCAATTCGGGTTCCATGGCCATGGCGTCCTGCCCGGTCAGCAGCAACAGCCCGCCACTTGCGGCCAGCATGGCCGGCAAGGCGTCGGGCTGGCGTTCCGCTGCTTCGACGAACCCCGCGGCGGAGGCGCCGGGAAGCGCGACGCGGCCGCCGAAATGCGCGCCTGTCAGCGGCCGGGTGAGTTCGAAGCGATCGCTCACGGCGCGTCTCCCAGTTTCGTCTGACAAAGAGACCGATAGCGTATCCATGCGGCACGGTCAGTCAATGTGCCATGTGGGCCGTCATGGGCGGGCAGGCCGTCTTGCGAGGCTTGCCGTGCCGAATCGCTGCATCGCCTATCCCACGCGAAGCCGGCAGGTGATCAACGATCGGGATGGCAGGCGTCCTGATACGTCGAGGGTCGAGGTAACGTTCGCGTAAATCCCATTTGTACGCATGCGCGATGGTCTGTCCAAAGCGCGACGCTCCGGCCAGACCACCTACACCGATGCCGTGGCGGCGGTACAGAGACGGTTGGACCCACCATCCCTGGTGGCGGACCTTGGGCATGGCCGTATTATCGCGCAACAGACAGACTTGGCATCGCCGTCTGGGATTACCTGGACAGCAGGCTGAAAGTCGCCGGGCACGCGATCATCGCACCACTCGACCATTACGTCACACGAAGGCACGAGTGACACGAAGAAGGAATGACCTTGACAGACGCGCACCCGTATTCGCGGCGGGTGGTCGGGTCAGCCTCGGCGGTATATCGGACGCTGGGCTCCCGTGTACGGAATACCGCCAAGGTTCACTAGTCGCGATCGGTTTACGCCGGAACGCACGCGCATCGACTGGCACATCGACTGGCGCATCACGCTCTAGCTGCCCAGGCCCGGCCTCGACCGGCCACTAGGGCCGTCTGGTTTCAGGGCAAGACCTTCCCGGGGTTCATCCGGTTTGTCGGATCCAGCGCGTCCTTCACCAACCGCATGACGTCCATGGCCACCTGGCTCTTGTGGCTGGTCATGGCATGGCGCTTCGACTGCCCGATCCCGTGTTCGGCCGAGAAACTGCCGCCGAGCGAAACCGCGATGGCATTGATCATCGGCTCCATCTCACCGGCGCGCGCGACCCAGGCGGACCGGTCGGTCATACCGTCGGGCGCATGCAAGGAGACATGGATGTTGCCGTCGCCGGCATGCCCGATCGCGGCCATGCGCCCTTCCGGCCAGCGCGCCTTCAGTTCTCGTTCCGTCACGCGCAGGAACTCGGGCACGGCGGACACCGGAACCGCGGTATCGGTGCCGATCGACGGGCCTTCCTGACGGGAGCACTCGGGATAATCCTCCCGGATCTTCCAGATCGCCTGGCGCTGGGCCTCGCTGTCGGCGATGGCGGCGTCGGAGACTTCCCCGGCTTCCATGGCCTCGCCCAACGTGCCTTCCATGATCTCCCGCAGTGGGATGCTTTCATGCGCCGCGGCGAGTTCCAGCATCACTTACCAGGGGCTTTCCAGCGGCAGCGGGATACGCAGGCCGACGCCGTGGCGCGCGGCGACTTCCATGCAGTAGTTGGCGCAGAGTTCGAAGCCGATCACGTCGGCGCCGCTTTCCATGACGCGGGAGAACAGCGACAGCGCCGCATCCGGGCTGGGCACCGCGACATAGGCGGTTTCGACGCGTTTCAGTGCCGGCTGCAGGCGGAGCGCGGCGGCGGTGATGATACCCAAGGTGCCCTCGCCGCCGATGAACAGATGGCGGAGCGCGTAGCCGCTGTTGTCCTTGCGCACGCGGCGCAGATCGTCCAGCACCCGTCCGTCCGGCAGCACGACCTCCAGTCCCAGCACCAGTTCGCGGGCATTGCCCCAGCGCAAGGTGCGGATGCCGCCGGCGTTGGTGGACAACATGCCGCCGATCTGCGCCGTGCCCTGCGCGCCCCATTGGATCGGGAACAAGCGCCCGGCCTCGGCCGCCGCCTGCTGGACGTTCTGCACGACGCAGCCGGCCTCGGTCACGATGGAAAAATCGCGCGCATCCAGATGACGGATGCGGTTCATCCGCTCCAGCGACAAAACCACCGAGCGTGGGCCATTGGCTTGCGGCACCGCGCCGCCACATAGCCCGGTGCGCCCGCCGGCGGGGACGATGGCCAGGTTCTCGGCGGCACAGCGCTTCACGATCTCCGCCACGTCATGAGTGGTCGAAGGGCGCAGCACGGCTTCCGGCGTGCCACGGTAGACGCCTCGCCAATCGACGGCGTAGGGCGCGATATCGTCGGGCGCGGACAGGACGTTCGCGGGGCCGATCAGGTCGGCCACGGCAGCAAGAGCGGTCATCGGCGATAGGCCTTTCAACGGGTGCGTTACGATCAGCCACCCGTCACGAACGAGAGCCGGCTATGGACTCGTTTCAAGCAGGGGATGCGGGTCGTTGACAAGAGCGTGGCCATGCGATGGGGGGCGTGCGATTGGGGGGCATGCGATTGGGGGGCATGCGATGGGGGGCGCTGGTCTGATCGAAACAGCTTGGGTACATAGGGGTGTCCAGGAAATCCCCTGGCCTGTCGGTCGGTGACCAGGCAACCGAAAAAGGAACCGAAATGGCCCTTTACGAACTCAGGACCTACACGCTGTATGTCGGCAAGATGGCGGAAGCCGTGAAGCTGTATCAGGAGCTTGGCTTTCCCGCGCTGAAGAAGGGCGGCCACGACAAGCATCTGGTCGGCTATTTCCAGGGCGATACCGGCGTCATCAACCAGATCGTGCATCTGTGGAAATTCGAGGACGATGCCGATCGCCGCGCGCATTGGACCGCCGTCTTCGCGAACACGGATTTCGCGGAAGGCTTCGCCTCGAAGTTCCGCCCCCTGGTCATGCAGCAGGAAGTGAAACTGCTGCACGCCGCGCCTTGGGGCCCACATCCGTAACGCGGCGCGCAAGAATTGCCGCTCCAACAGGGAAGACCACGATAGGGGTAGGGAAGGCTACCAGCCTCCCCTCCCTCCGAACCGTGCTGGCGGTTCTCCCGCACACGGCTCTCCAGTGGCTGGTTATCCTCATCGGGGGTGTCTCGCGGTGTCCAGGGCCATGGTCAGGGAGAAGAGGTCCTGGG
>CAMATI010000441.1 GCA_945861095.1 Asaia bogorensis
ACCTCGGACGCGGCGTGTTCTGGTTCTGTCATCGGCGTGCTGTCATATAGACCCGCCTGTTGGACCTGTCAGCCTGTGGACTCGGATACGCTTACCCCTCTTTTCGCGCCCCTGACATCTCTCCGGGGCATAGGACCGGCGGTTGCCAAGCTTTTGGCACGCGCCGTCGGGGGGGAGCGTGTGATCGAACTGCTGTTCCACATGCCCGAATCCTACCTCGATCGCCGCAACCGCCCGACCATCCGCGACGCCCGCGCCGGTGTGGTGGCGACCCTGGCAGTGGAGGTGGTGCGCCACGACAAGCCGGCCAATAGCCGCCAGCCGTGGCGGATCGTGGTGAAGGACGACACCGGAACCGCCGAACTGGTGTTCTACAAGTTCACGCGGGAAGCGCAGATGCCGCCGGGCGCGAAGCTGCTGGTGTCCGGCAAGGTCGAGAGTTTCAACGGCCGCATCTCCATGCCGCACCCGGACCATCTGGTCCCGATCGAGCAGGCGGAGCGACTGCCGGCGATCGAGCCGGTCTGGCCGCTGACCGCCGGGCTATGGCCGCGCCAGGTGGCCTCGGGCGTGGCCCAGGCCCTGGCCCAGGTGCCGCCGCTGCCGGAATGGCACGACCCGGCGCTGCTGCGGCGGGAGAAATGGCCCAGCTTCTCCGACGCCATCCACGCCGTGCAAATGCCCAAGGACCACGTGCCCGATCCCCTCGCCCGCGCGCGCCTGGCCTATGACGAGTTGCTGGCCGGGCAGGTCGCCCTGGCGGTCATCAAGGGCCGGGTCCGTGCTCGCCGAGGCCAGGTCCTGGTCGGCGATTCGCGGCTGCGGCGTGTCGCGCTGGAACGCTTCGGCTTCCAGCCCACCGAGTCGCAAACCAAGGCGCTGGCGGAAATCGATGCCGATCTGGCCTCCGAGCGGCGGATGCTGCGGCTGCTGCAGGGCGATGTGGGCTCCGGCAAAACCTTGGTCGCGCTGCTGGCGATGCTGCGCGCGGTGGAGGCCGGCAAGCAGGCCGCCCTGATGGCGCCGACCGAACTCCTCGCCCGCCAGCACCATCGCGTGTTGTCGCGGCTGTGCCCGGTGCCGGTCGCGGTGCTGACCGGGTCGGTCAAGGGACGGGAGCGGACGAAGCTGCTGCGGGGATTGAAGGACGGCTCGATCCCGATCGCGGTGGGGACGCACGCGCTGTTCCAGGATGCGGTGGAATATCAGGACTTGGCGCTGGCGGTGATCGACGAACAGCACCGGTTCGGCGTGGCGCAACGTCTGTCCCTCGGCGCCAAGGGGGAGCTGACGGATGTGCTGGTGATGACCGCGACGCCGATCCCTCGGACCCTGCTGCTGACCCAGTGGGGGGAGATGGATATCAGTCGCCTGACCGGCAAACCCGCCGGACGCAAGCCGATCCGTACGACGTTGCACTCGTTGGGCACCTTGCCTGGGGTCGTAGAGGGCATCGCGCGGAAGCTGGACGAGGGCGCTCAGGTCTATTGGGTCTGCCCCCTGGTGTCGGAAAGCGAGTTGGTGGACCTGGCCGCGGCCGAGGAACGCTACAAGGAGTTGCGCGAACGCTTCGGCGAGGCGGTCGGTCTGGCGCATGGCCAGCAGAGCAGCGAGGTGCGGGAGGCGGCTCTGGCCGATTTCGCGTCAGGGACGATCCGGCTGCTGGTGGCGACCACGGTGGTGGAGGTGGGGGTCGATGTGCCGGAGGCCAGCGTCATGGTCATCGAGCACGCCGAGCGGTTTGGGTTGGCTCAGTTGCATCAGTTGCGGGGGCGGGTGGGGCGGGGTGCCGAGGCCAGTTTCTGCCTGCTGCTGCATGAGGATTGGGTGAACGAGACGGCGCGCCGGCGGCTGACCCTGCTGCGCGACACCGATGACGGGTTCCTGATCGCGGATGAGGATTTTCGTCTGCGTGGCGGCGGGGATGTGCTGGGGACTCGGCAGGCGGGTCAGCCAGGGTTTCGCCTGGCCGATCCGCTGGATCATGAGCCGCTGCTGTATATGGCGCATCAGGATGCGGCGGTGCTGCTGTCGCGCGATCCGGGTCTGACGTCAGACCGCGGGCGTGCGGTGCGGGTGCTGCTGCGGTTGTTTGAGCGGAGTGCCGCGATGCGGACTTTGGCGGCGGGTTAGTCCCAGGAGACGGTTATACTACCCGCACCAGCGGCGAATACACGGCCAACCTTGCGTCCACAGTATAAAGCGGGACCTCCTCGGTCATCGCCTGCGCAACGATAATCCGATCGAACGGGTCACGATGATGCAGCGGCAAGTCCGCCACCAGAGCCGCCGCCGGCCAGCGCACCGGCAATTCCACAAATCCCGTCGCCAGCGCCGCATGCGCAATCCCGCTCGGCGGCACATCGAAGTCCGCTCGCCCAAGCCGCATCTTGATCGCGATTTCCCAGATGCTCACGGGACTGAACAGAATTTCGTTCCCCGGATCGCCGGCAAGCATGCGAACCAGGGCCGGCAGCCGCCCAGACGGATCAAGGGTCCAAATCAGCAGATGCGTGTCCAGCAGCAGCCGGCTCATCGCGCCTCAAAATCGGCCAGGATATCGTCCGGCAGCGGCGCGTCGAAATCGTCCCGCATGCGCAGTTTGCCGGCCAACAGGCCAAGCGTCCGCGCGGGCTTCGGTGCATCGAAGGCAACCAAACGGGCAACCGGCTTGCCGGCACGGGCGATAATGACCTCGTCCCCGGCCTCGGCCTGGTCGAGCAGCTTCGACAACTGAGTCTTGGCCGCGTGAACATTCACGGTCGCCATGGTGCGATCTCCTTCGATGGGCTAACCTTAGCCCGCCGCATCCGTCGACGCAAGCTCGAACGCCGGCACCCGCCCGACACCCCATCACACATCCGCATCCCACCCATACGGAAAGCGGCTTGCCGGGCTGGAGGTGCATCGCTTACGCTGCACTGCGGCAGGATTGTTGCCATTTGCCGCAAGGCCGGGCACAAAGACCGGCTTGCCCGCCTGATACCCGCCCGCTTACTGTCCCTTTGGCAACGTAGTGCTTATCGCTGAAAAGAGTCCGTCGATGGAAGAGGTTGTGAGACAAGGCCTGTACGACCCCCGCAATGAGCATGACGCTTGTGGCGTCGGCTTCGTCGTGAATATCAAAGGCCGAAAGTCGCACAACATCATCACCCAGGGCCTGAAAATCCTGGAGAATCTGGACCATCGCGGTGCCGTCGGCGCGGATCCGCTGATGGGCGATGGCGCTGGCGTGCTGATCCAGATGCCGGACGCCCTGCTGCGCGACTGGGCCGCCAAGACCGGCAAGACGCTGCCGCCATTCGGCCGCTATGCGCTCGCCATGTGCTTCCTGCCGCAGGCCGAACCGGCCCGCGACCACGCGATCCGGCATTTTGAGCAGGTCGTCGCCCAGGAAGGCCAGACCATGGTCGGCTGGCGCGACATCGAAACCGACCTGACCGGCCTGGGCGAAGCCGTCATCGCCTCCATGCCCGTGATTCGCCAGGCGATCGTCGCGGCCAGCCCCTCGGTCCGCGACCAGGATGCGTTCGAGCGCAAGATCCTCGCGATCCGCAAGCAGATCCTGAACAATATCCGCACCCAGGCGGAAAAGCGCGGCATCAAGGGGTTGGAGGAGCTGTATATGCCCTCCTTCTCCACTCGGACCGTGGTCTACAAGGGCCTGCTGCTCGCCACCCAGGTCGGCAGTTTCTACAACGATCTGCGCAATCCGCTGACCCAGTCGGCGCTGGCGCTGGTGCATCAACGGTTCTCGACCAACACCTTCCCGTCCTGGAAGCTGGCGCACCCATACCGGTTCCTGGCCCATAACGGCGAAATCAACACCGTCCGCGGCAACGTCAACTGGATGTATGCTCGGCGGCGGTCGATGTCGTCGGACCTGATCGGGCCGGATCTGGACAAGATGTGGCCGATCATCCCGCACGGCCAGTCCGACACCGCCTGCATCGACAACGCGTTGGAAATCCTGATCGCGGGCGGCTACTCGCTGTCGCACGCGATGATGATGCTGATCCCGGAAGCCTGGGCCGGCAACCCGCTGATGGATGCCGAACGCAAGGCGTTCTA
>CAMATI010000442.1 GCA_945861095.1 Asaia bogorensis
CTCGTCTCGTGTCGCCATGCTGATCAGCCCCATCTCCGCCCCCGCCGATGCACACCGGTGGGGAGCAAGTTAAATGAGGCAACGGGTCAACCCAGGGGAGCATTTCAGGCGACGCAATGCGACCGCTCACGCTCATTGTCGCGCTACACCAGTGCGCCGTTGAGGTCCAAACGGCGCAGTAGCAGGGGAATAGCATTGATTTCATTGGAGCTCTCCGCCACCGCCTCTTGTCCGAGTACAAGACGCTGACGCGTGGCCCAGGCGGATACGGTATGCAGGGGCAGGCGGTCCTTGGAGCGGGCGTGGCTGCGGCGCGAGGTTTTTCCATCGATCGCAATGACATCGGGCATTTCGTCGCGCAGTCCCTCGACCCATGCTAGAAAGCAGGTCTTGAACATATCCGGATCGATGGCGGCGATGATGTCGCACAAGGTGTCGTGGCTGGGAACGCCACGCGCGTAGGGCCGGAAACGGCGCAGGAAGCCCATATGCTCCTGGCCCCAAAGGTTGATCTCGACGAAATCATCCGCCCCGGATAGGGTGGCGCAGAACAGCAACAGCAAGATTTCCGGCAGCGGATACAGAGCTTTCGCCGCCTGACGCGGATCGCGTAGCGCGGAAATATGCGCCAGAAATGGTGGTTGCGTCGGCTCGGACATCGGGGCCTCCTGATACGAGGCCCCCTAAGAATCGTACTTTTGCCCGCGCCGGAATCCCCCTCCCGTTCAAGCGATTGCCCTGCGATCCTATCGCCCCAAGCTTGAGCATTCGGTGATCCTTCTGTAGCCTGAGAAACATTGGATGGGTGGCCGAGCGGTTTAAGGCAGCGGTCTTGAAAACCGCCGAACGTGTAAGCGTTCCGTGGGTTCGAATCCCACCCCATCCGCCAATCTGCCCCAATAACCGATTGAAATATTGATATTCTCTATCTGGGGCCTGATTTCTACCCCCATATCTACCCCCAACCGCTTCCTCGGTGCCCCCGATAGCGTCGCCATCCAGGGAGCCTAACCGTCAGATCGAGGCGGACTTCGCAGCACCCGCACCAGCGCGCGGACCTTCGCCATGCTGGCGTTGGTGCCCTTGCTGTACCAGCCATGACGATAGTTGCCGTGATGAAGGCTCGGACGGTCGGCGGGATGCTGACGCAGCAGGCGAAAAGCACGCCAGCCCGCCGGACCGGATCGCCCGTGGTTCACGCTTCGGCGTCCAGCGTGGCGCCTTCCGGCCAAAGTGCGTCCCCCAACGCGGCAATCTGGGTCGCACTGTCCAGGAACCGTTGAACCGCCCAGGCTATGCCCGCCTTGTCCCGGCATCCGACCTGCAATAGCGCCAGACGTTCAAGTGCCGCGATTTGGTGCGGTGACACCTCCACCGGGACCAGGATGCGTCCATGGCGCCGTCGACCACGATAGGCTTCGGTCCGCGACCTAACCTCAGTGCGGCGGATCGTCTTCGAGTCTGTCATGGCGTGGTCAGGAATCCCCCTCATCTCACCTGTTACCAGGGAACGTCGTCACGGGTGACACGCCCCGGAAACCGGGCCAGGATTCGCTTGGCACCAGCGATGAAAACGACTTGGTGTGCGCGTTCGGCCGCGTCCAGGCGAGCCAGCAGCCGTTCGTAGGTTTTCTGGCGCATCCATTTCGGTCGAGTTGGCGGGCCTTGCTCAAAATGAACGTAATGGGCGCCGAGGCGTTCATATATTCGGTGTTGTCGGGAGTGCGACCGAGCCAATCCGTTGTTCCGCTGCGAGCGATAGACCAGCCTATGAGCCTGCCGACCGGCAAAGATGGTCGCGCCGGGCGGAAGATACAGCTTCGCGCCCCGCCTCCCACTGACCGGACAAATGAACCACCATCGCCGCCCCCCAAGATGAAGCTCGGACGCGGCAAGACGAATCTCGTAATCTTCCATCGAGGAAACACCCTGCCTTGTGGCGCGGTAACGGAGACGAAGCGAACCTTGATCAGGATTTGTAAGGTCGAAATCAAAACCAACGGATGCGGCCTCCTTACCGGCCCTGTCCCAGGTCACGCTTCCGCGTCCCGCGCGGCCGGGGACAATACCGCCTTGCTTAACAAGCATTCCGACATCGAGCACGAACGCACCTTCAACCAAGGCATGCCATCCTGGGCGCCCCGAATTGTACCCGCCCATCACCTGCCCTCCTTACAATTTCCTGCGGGTCCGAGTGCACCAGCCCCAGTGATATCGGCATCGGTCGCTCAGGATTTTACGAAATCAATTGGCTAACCGCAGTTTTTCAATTCTCGCTGTCCGATGGCCCGGCCATCCGGGAAGCAACAGGCGTCCCGCCACGCGGTTGGGTCGGGCAATTGACACCGCTGGCACTGCCACGGACCAGGTCCGTCCGGTGCGAGGGATGACAGCCGCCACCACAGGCCATTGCCGCATACCAAACACGGACCGGCCGGAAGGCTCCCCAGATCGATCGGCAGAGGCGGCTCACCGGCGGCGTCGGACGCGATCAGCAGCCGCAGGAGTTCGACCTTGTGCGCCCGTAGATCGCCCAACAGACGAGACGGGATCGCGGACGCCGGTGTGAGGCGCAAAGCGTCCCCGTCCACCCGCATCGACACTCCCAGTCGGCCGAGACCGACCAGCAACTCGGCGGCGGTCACAGGACCAACTCATCAGCATCGGCGCCGTCCGTGTGCCCCTCAGGTTGCCGGGATTCAGCGTTCCCAGCGTTCCCACCGTTCCAAGCATGTGATTCCAACGGGTTAGAGGAACGCTCGGGAACGCTGGGCGCGTCTTGGGAACGCTCACCGGTTCGGCCAGCGTTCCGGGTATTGTGTTCCGCATCAGAGGCTTGCGCCCCGGTGGAACGCTCGGAACGCTGGGAACGCTGATTTCCTGTATCTGCGGGGCGGATAATGATCTTGCGACCATCGCGCCCGCCGCTGGTCGGCAGGATCACTTCCACCCCACCCCGCCGCAGGGCCGGGGCGAGGCGCCTCAGGCGCGTCGAAAGCCGCGCGCCATCAACGGGCCAGCCGCGCCTGCTTCGCACGTCGGACGACACCAGTAAGTTCACCGCCTCAAGTAGGTCGGTAGCCGTGCCTTCCCATTGCGGCTTGCTTCGTTCGGCAATCGATCGGAGCGCTTCGGCAATCGGGTCGGCCCCCAGGATCGTTTCAACCGACGCCTCGCGGTTGGCATCCAGCGCGGCCAGCATGTCGTCCTGGCTCCACCCGAAGGCAGGAGCCGCCGCACAGGCCAGCCGGGCAAAGTCCGCCATTCGCGGCAACCGGGAGAGTTGCAGATTCGGCAGCCTCCCAAGCGCGACCACCAGCGCATCCAGCAACAGTGCGAAGATCGCCGGCGCGCACGCATCGAAGTTTGACCAGACCTCGGATTCCGGACGGCGCTTGTCGTCGGGAATGTGTTGCAGGGTCACGGCAATGCTGCGGTCTGCCAGGTCCGCCCGCGCCAGAAGAGAAGGAATCCCATTCAGCAGGATCGGCCGGGACACGGCAACAATCGTTTCGCCAAGGTCGCTGTAGAGTATCCGTTTGCCAAACCCGGCCCCTGTCGCGAGGCGGCACAGCGCATCCGCCATATCGGCTTCGATGTGGGAGACGTTATCCAACGCGACCACACGACCGTTCATGGCGGCAATCAGCAAGTCGTCTTCACTGCGGGGCTTTGCCCGAAGATCGGCCGCATTTGGGTCAACCAGACGTCTCAGCATCTTACATGCGCTTGATTTGCCGGAGCCTTGTTCGCCATCGACTGCCAACACCGCATACGGGCCGGTCGGATAGAGTGCGGCCACCAACCAAGCCGCAATTAAGCGGAAGTTGTGCCGGCCTTCGGCATCGTCCGGCAGGTTGAACAACCCCTGCAACAGTTTCAGCGCGCCGGCATCGCGCACGGGTATCGGCAGCGCGCGCATTCCGTCGGGTCTCACCAACGGCGCCCTCCGTGCCAATGATGATGAGACATCTACCCCCCGGGAGTTTAGACCCGCAGGCGCGGAAGGATCATCTCGTTCATGCCCATGCTTTACACACAGATCGATGCCGAGGCGGGTGGCGCC
>CAMATI010000443.1 GCA_945861095.1 Asaia bogorensis
GCCCCGCCACCTGCAACGGGAAGCTGGCCCAACTGACCGGGTCATACCTCGAGTCACGTAACCCAGCCTGATACAAAAAGCGGTGTCCAGGAGAGTCGTGCCTGCTTGGGCATAGTAATGCAGGAGTCGAAAATGAGGGGAGTCATGAGAGGTGACGCCGGATTCCATCAGCACGATCTTCAGGCGTGGGAATTCCACGAAGGCGCCTTCCGAGATCAAGCTGTTCAGCACGCCGGCGAACCCGGTGGACCAGGAAACGTAGTCTTCCAGGTAATATGACGGCCAGCCGAGATTGGTGGGCGGATGCCGATACGAACTGCCGGCATGCACCCCGATCGGCAAATCCGCCTGCTCCGCCGCGCGCAGCATCGGCCAGTTCAGGCGCCGGCCGAGGGGCAGTTCGGTCATTTCCCAGACCAGAACCTGGACGAAGCGCGGGTCGGCGGCGCAACGCTCGATCTCCTTGGCCGCGAGGTCGGGGCTGTGCATGGGCACGACGATCGAGGCGCGCAACCTCTCGTCCCGATCCAACCACTCCGTCCGCACCCAATCGTTGATCGCTCGGCAGAACGCCGCCGAGAGGTCTTCGGAGAAGATGGCGGGGGAGCCGTGCAGCACGTTGCAGATCGCATACCGGGTCTGGAACGCGTCCAGGGCTTGCGTCTGGAGCGTCGTCAGGTCGCTGCCCGGAAACCCCTTCGGCGGGCGCCAGTCGGGGCGGGCGTTGATCGGCGCGTTGGGCGGGAAGGCGCTGGCGTTGTAGTTGTCGCGGTCGAGGCCTCGCATTTTGACGTGGGCGCGCCAGTAGTCGTCCAGATAGGGGACGAGCACGTGGGTTCCGGGCAAGGCCGGATGGATGTCGCAGTCAATGGCTCCTGGCGCGGGGATTGTCACCGGCGCTCCTCCTGGTTGGGGAGAGGATAGGGCGGGTGGGGGTTGGGTTCAATGGTGGGGTTTGGGAGGGATTATGACCCGGCGGCTTGTGCCTGCTCGGCCGCGAAAAACAGTCGCTCGGTCTCATCCATGATGGCTGCCGCGAGCCTCTTCCCCTCTGGCCCGGCCAGACGTGCAAGGCCGAGCGCACGCCGTTCCTGCTCCATGGTCGCGGCGGCGTCTGGCCAGGGCAGGCAATCCGCTGCCTGGAGCATGGCAAGCAGGGCGGTGAGTTCGGCGATCGGGTCTACCCGCGCCGTTGGCGCGGGCGCGGGAGCCGCAAAAAGGTCGGATTGAGCAGGGCCGAATCGGTTCATAGTGGTAGTCTAGCGGGTCCACCCACGTCCGTCAGGGCCAAACGAACTAATCGCTTCGGCTGTCACTATGGATTGCGAAGCGGCAGCGTCTGCGTCCAGAGTGAATCGTGGCAAAACAGAACATCCTGTCCGACTATCTGTCTGAAATCGCCCGTGTCCGCGCAACCCGCGCCGGCACCGGGGAGATCAGCTATTATGGCGCACTGACCGGGGCATTGAACGCCGCCGGCGAGCAGTTGAAGCCGCGCGTCTTCTGCGTCCCCAATCTGCGCAATCGAGGCTCCGGTTTTCCTGATATGGGGCTGTTCGTCGCCGCACGCGGGAGGCTCCTGGACGATTGGCCGGAGGCCGCCGCGCCGGAACGTGGCGTGGTCGAGGTGGACGACATCCCGGCGGATCTGTCGGTCAAATTGGGCAGCGAGCAGGTGAGCCGCTATCTGGCCGCCTACGGCCTTGTGCTGGTGACCAATTACCGCGATTTCGTGCTGCTGGGCCGCGACGCGAACGGCCAACCGGAGCGACGGGAGAGTTTCTCCTTCGGCTGCAAGGACGCGGCCGCGTTTTTCGAGTTGGCCCGTGGCTCCCGTCGTCCCGCGGGGCTTGCCGCGCGCTTCGCCGAGTTTCTGGAACGGGTCCTGTTGCATCAGGCCCCGCTGGCCCGCCCGGAGGACCTTGCGTTCTTCCTGGCGTCCTACGCCCGGGACGCACTTGCCAGAGTGGAGGAACAGGCGAACCTGCCCGCTTTCGGTGAACTGCGGAACGCCTTGCAGGAAGCCCTGGGCTTGCAGTTCGAAGGCCCGAAAGGCGAGCATCTGTTCCGCAGCACCCTTGTCCAGACCTTATTCTACGGGTTGTTCAGTGCGTGGGTGGAAGTGGCGCGCGACAGCAAGGCCGTGTTCGACTGGCGCGCCGCCGGATGGAGCCTGCATGTGCCGTTCGTGGATACGCTGTTCCAGCGTATCGCCACGCCACAATACCTGAAGCCGCTCGGGTTGGAGGAGCCGTTGACCTGGGCGGCGGGTGCGCTCAACCGGGTGGACCGCGCGGCGTTTTTTGCCCGTTTCCAAGAGGCCGAGGCAGTTCGTTATTTTTACGAACCGTTCCTCGCGGCCTTCGATCCGGACCTGCGCAAGCAACTGGGAGTCTGGTACACGCCACGCGAAATCGTGCGATACATGGTGGAACGGGTCGATCAGGTCCTGCGCAGCGAACTGGGCATCGCCGACGGGCTGGCCGACCCCTCGGTCTGGGTTCTCGATCCGTGCTGTGGCACGGGCGCCTATCTGGTGGAGGTGCTGGACCGCATCGCCCGCACCCTGCGCGAGAAGGGCGAGGACGCGCTGACGGCCGAGGATCTGAAGCAGGCAGCCATGACGCGAGTGGCCGGATTTGAGATCATGCCGGCGCCCTATGTCATCGCACACTGGCAGGTTGGGCATGTGCTGCGTGCGGCCGGCGTTCCGTTGGGCGATGATGAGCGCGCGGCAGTCTATCTGACAAACTCGCTGACGGGGTGGGCGGCGGCGCAGGCGGGCGAGGCGGCGGACGGGGCGCAGCTTGGGTGGCGCTACAGCTACCCGCCACTCGCCGCCGAGCGGGATGAGGCCGCACGGGTGAAACAGGCTCGGCCTATACTGGTGGTGCTGGGTAATCCGCCTTACAATGCTTTCGCCGGCACTTCGCCGGCCGAGGAGTCCGGGCTGGTTGTTCCGTATAAGGAAGGGCTGCAACGGGACTGGGGCATCCGGAAATTCAACCTCGACGATCTGTATGTGCGATTTTTTCGGATCGCGGAACGGCGCATTGCGGAGGGCACCGGTCGCGGCATTGTCTGCTTCATCAGCAACCATTCTTG
Source organism: Asaia bogorensis (assembly GCA_945861095.1). GTDB lineage: Bacteria > Pseudomonadota > Alphaproteobacteria > Acetobacterales > Acetobacteraceae > Rhodopila. Next base: position 3,106 of record CAMATI010000443.1, read on the forward strand.
GTTGTGGTATCCGTCGTATGTAGTGATGCGCAAGCGTCTGTTGGCTGAATTCGATCGGGTTTGGGTGGATAATCTGAATGGATCGAAGTTTGAGACGGGTAAGGTGGCGCCTGATGGGAGCCCCGATCCGTCGGTATTCAGCACGGATGCGAATCGCGAGGGGATTCAGGTTGGGACCGCTGTGGCGTTGTTGGTGAAGCGGGATGGTCCGTCGAACGGGCGAGTGATGTACCGTGACCTTTGGGGGACGAAAAAGCGCGAGACGCTGTTTGATGGCATCGACGCAGTGAATTTTGATGATCGTTATGTGAAGGTAACTACCTCTGCTAGCACCAGATTTTCTTATCGGCCGGGGGAGGGTTCAGATACCTACATGACTTGGGTGTCCCTCCCTTCGCTTGCTGCTTTAGGACCATTCAACGGCCCGGTAGAGAGACGAGGCCACGCACTAATTGATGATGATCCGCAAGTGATTGAACGTAGGCTGTCAGCGTATTTCGACCAAAATATCAGTGATACAGAAGTAGAGGGGTTGCATGTGGCTCTAATGATGACAGGAAATCGTATCGTTGGCCCGCAAGCGCGGAATAAATTGATAAAAGAAACCAATTTTGATAAAATTCATATAAAGCGGTTTCCTTTCAAGCCTTTCGATCTGCGGTGGTGCTATCTGGCAAATGTGCGGCCATTGTTCAGCGAGCCCAGTCCCGATCTTATCGATCAAGCTCAAATTCAGGGAAACGATTTTTTCATCATGCGTGACACAGCCGATAAGGATAAGGAGGGACCTCCGCTAGCTATGGCACCCCTCAGCCATCCCCTCATTTTTTCTCCTGTGATTCCAAGGCAGTAGGTTTGGATGCCAAGTCGCCCCGCCACCTGCAACGGGAAGCTGGCCCAACTGACCGGGTCATACCTCGAGTCACGTAACCCAGCCTGATACAAAAAGCGGTG
>CAMATI010000444.1 GCA_945861095.1 Asaia bogorensis
CGGGCGATACAGCCCACGCCCTCCACGGGCGATACAGCCCACGCCCTCCACGGGCGATACAGCCCACGCCCTCCACGGGCGATACAGCCCACGCCCTCCACGGGCGATACAGCCCACGCCCTCCACGGGCGATGACAACACACCCGCACCAAGCGTAGGCTCCCCTCACAACGTCCAACCAACAAACCCGGAGGACCCCCATGAAGCTCGGCTATTTCGCCATGCCATCGCACCCGCCCGAGCGCGGCCTGAAAGCCGGCCATGACTGGGACCTGCAAACCCTGCGCTGGCTGGACGAACTGGGCTTCGAGGAAGCCTGGATCGGCGAACATCACACCGCCCCGTGGGAGCCGCATCCCGCCCCCGACCTGCTGATCGCCCAGGCTCTGTTGCAGACCAAGCGGTTGAAGATCGGCCCCGGCGGGTTCCTGCTGCCGTACCATCATCCCGCGGAACTCGCGAACCGGGTGGCGATGCTGGATCACCTGTCGGAAGGCCGTCTGCTGTTCGGCGTCGCCGCATCCGGCCTGCCCAGCGACTGGGCGATGTTCGGCGTCGACGGCATGTCCGGCCAGAACCGGGAAATGACGCGGGAGGCGCTGGATATCATCCTGCGGCTCTGGTCCGACGAACCGTCCTTCGAATTCAAGGGCAAATACTGGAACGTCGCCAAGCCGGAACTCATGTACGGGTTCCTGAAGCCGCATATCAAGCCGCTGCAACAGCCGCATCCGCCGATCGGGGTGGCGGGATTGTCGCCCAACTCCGATACCCTGAAAATGGCGGGCGAACATGGGTTCATGCCGCTGTCGCTGAACCTGAACGCGGGACACCTGGTGACGCACTGGGCCGCGGTGGAGGAAGGCGCGCGCCGCACCGGGCGGACCCCGAAGCGGTCTGACTGGCGGATCTTCCGAGAGGTGTTCGTCGCGGAAACGGACGAGCAAGCCTACGAATTGTCGGTGAACGGCATGATGGGCCGCATGATGCGGGAGTATTTCCTGCCGTTGTTGGACCAGTTCGGCTTCAAGCAATACCTGAAGCATGACCCGTCGGTGCCGGACGCGGACGTCACGGCGGAATACTGCGCCAAGCATAACTGGCTGATCGGCTCCCCGGAGACGGTCGCGAAGAAGCTGGAGAAAGTCTACAACGACGTCGGCGGGTTCGGCGGCATCCTGGTGTTCGGGTTCGACTATGCGGAAAATCCGGACGCCTGGCACACGTCCCTGCGGTTGCTAGTGGAGGAAGTGGCGCCTCGGATCGCGCATCTGACACCGGCCTGATCGACATCCTGGCGAGGATCGCGGGTCGATCCTCGCCAGCCGCGAAAGGCGGAACGGCGCGCTATACATCCAACGAAATCGGAGGCTCCATTGGTCCAGGCAAACAAATTGGCTCTCGCCGCACTTCTCGGCGCCGTGGCGCTCGGTGCGTCGCAAGGGCACGCACAACAGCCGCAGGCGCCCAACATGACGTTCTTCGTGACCAGTGCCGGGTCCGGCAAGGGCGCGGACCTGGGCGGTCTGGAGGGGGCGGACGCAAGGTGCCAGGCGCTGGCGCAAGCGGCCGGCGCGGGCGGCAAGACCTGGCGCGCATATCTGAGCACCCAGGCCGTGGACGGCAAGCCGGCGGTCAACGCCCGCGACCGGATCGGGACCGGCCCGTGGCAGAATTTCGGCGGGGTCGTCGTCGCCCAGAACGTCGACGACCTGCACAGCGACAACAACAAGCTGGGCAAGGCGACATCGTTGACCGAGCGCGGCACCATCGTCGCCGGCCGCGGCTACACGCCTAACTACCACGACGTGCTGACCGGATCGCAGCCGGACGGGCGCGCCTTCCCGCCGGGCGAGGACCGGACCTGCAAGAACTGGACGAGCAGCACGCAAGGCGCTGCCATGGTGGGCCATATCGACCGCATCGGGCTGCGCGACGACGCCGAGTCGAAATCCTGGGTCACATCCCATCCGTCTCGTGGCCCGGGCGGCGGGTGCACCCCGACCGATCTGAACAGCACAGGCGGGAATGGGTTGTTCTACTGCTTTGCCGCGAACTGAGGGAACGGTCGAGGCCGCGCGTCTGGCGGTTGGGCCGCCGGACGCGCTCCTGGCCGTATTTCGCTCCTGAGGTATAGGATTGTTGGAGCGACGCGGGGATTTCCGGTAGTCTGCATGCTGGACCCGAGGATGGAGCCTCGCATGAGTGACGGACCCGACAGCCTTGTGTTGCGCTTCATGCGCTCCCTGGACACGAAGTTCGACCGCATGGCGGCCGATGTTCGAGAGATCAAGGGACGTACCGGTGGCCTTGAGGAGCGGTATGCGAACATCTCGCGTCGCATGGATTCGCTGGACATCCGGGTCGAACGCCTCGAACGTCGCTTCGATCTGATAGGCGAACCCACCCCATGACCCGAGTCCTGCACCGCTCCGGCGCCATCCCTCCCATCGCCGTTCGCGGCGAGGGCATCTATCTCCACACCGCTGGCGGTGCCGCCATCATTGACGCCTCGGGCGGGGCCGCGGTCGCTTGCCTGGGCCACGGCAATCGCCGCATCGCGGAGGCCATCGGCCGGCAGGCCGCGACGATGGCGTATGCCCATACCGGCACCTTCTCCAACCAACCGGCCGAGGACCTGGCCGACCTCATCCTGGACGGCTCGCCCGGCGGGCTGACCCGGGCGTGGTTCTGCTCCTCCGGGTCCGAGGGCAACGAGGCGGCGATCAAGCTCGCGCGCCAGTATTTCCTGGAAATCGGCCAACCCCAGCGTGTCCGCACCATCGCCCGCCGGCAGTCCTACCACGGCACCACGCTGGGCGCCCTCGCCGCTGGCGGCAACATGATGCGGCGGGAGAAATTCGAGCCGATCCTGTCCCAGGCCCACAGCCTGGTGTCTCCGTGCTTTGCCTATCGGTTCAAAGAAGACGGGGAGTCGGACTCGCAATACCTGGACCGGCTATCGGCGGAACTGGAAGCCGAATTCCAGCGCCTCGGGCCCGACACCGTCACCGCCTTCCTGGCCGAACCCGTGGTCGGCGCCACAACCGGCTGCGTCACCGCCATCCCCGGCTATTTCAAGCGGGTGCGGGAAATCTGCGACCGCCACGGCGCGCTGCTGATCCTGGATGAGGTGATGTGCGGCATGGGCCGCACCGGCACCATGCACGCGTGGGAGCAGGAGGGCATCACCCCGGATATCCAGGTCATCGCCAAGGGCCTGGGCGGCGGCTACCAGCCGATCGGCGGCATCCTGATCGCCGATCGCGTGGTGCAGGCGCTGCACAACGGCTCCGGCGGGTTCCTGCATGGCCAGACCTACCAGGCCCATCCGGTCGCCTGCGCCGCCGCGCTGGAAGTCCAGCGCATCATCCGGGAGGACCATCTGGTGGACAACGTACACAAGATGGGCCAGCGCCTGGAAACCGCCCTGACCGAGCGCTTCGGCAACCACCGTCATGTCGGCGACATCCGCGGCCGCGGCCTGTTCTGGGCGCTGGAATTCGTCACCGACCGCGGCTCCAAGGGCGTTTTCGACCCCAGCCTGAAACTGAACGAACGCGTGAAGGCCGAGGGCATCGCGCGCGGCGTCGCCACCTATCCGATGGGCGGCACGATCGACGGCAAGCAGGGCGACCACGTGATCGTGGCCCCGCCCTATATCGTGAACGCTGCCGATGTGGACATGATCGTTGAGCGGTTGGGCGATGCGGTGGACGCGGCGTTGAAGAGCGTCGGGCGGTAGGTCCAGCAGCATCGAATGGTGTGTGGTATCATTTTACCACACACCAAAGTGCTTGACCGCGCATACGCTTCCTCCCATAAGGCCGCACCTCGTGCCGTGTGTGCGTCCCGCATGCGCCCTTAACAATCGGACATACCCGTACCAATGTTGAAATACACCCCCTCCATCAAGCCGTCGGAGGTGAAGAAGGACTGGTTGCTGATCGACGCCGAGGGCATCGTGCTCGGCCGTCTCGCCGTCCTGATCGCCAACCGTCTGCGCGGCAAGCACAAGCCGCAATTCACCCCGCATGTCGATTGCGGCG
>CAMATI010000445.1 GCA_945861095.1 Asaia bogorensis
AGGCTTTCTTGCGCACGAAGAGCCACCGGATCAGCTTCCGGTTTACCCCCAAGCATGCGTCGTGGTTGAACCAGATCGAGATTTGGTTCTCGATCCTCGCGCGCAAGCTGCTGCGGCGCGGGAGCTTCACCTCCCAAGAAGACCTCAAGGAGCGGATCGAGCGCTTCATCGCCTACTTCAACCGGACCATGGCGAAGCCGTTCAAGTGGACCAAGACGGGAAAGCCGCTTGTCGCTTGAGGGTATTGGCGTCGAAATTTCCGGCGCGCGGCACTAGCTTGTTTCTCGGCAAGGTCCCGTTACCGGTTCCGCATCTTCGGATCCAAGGTATCGCGCATCGCATCGCCAAACAGGTTGACGCCCAGCACCGACAGCATGATTGCCAGGCCCGGGAAAATCGCAATCCAAGGGGCGGTGGACGCGTATTCCTCGGCGCCGCCCTGCAACATCAGGCCCCAGGCCGGGACGGGTTCCTGCACGCCGAGGCCCAGATAGGACAATGACGCTTCCGCCAGCACCGCCTGGCCCACGGATGCGGTGATCATGATCAGGAATGGCGCCATCACGTTCGGCACCATGTGCCGCAGAATGATCCGCGAGTGGTTGAACCCGCAGGCCCGGGCAGCGTCGACATAAGGGATTTCCCGGATCGCCAGCGCGGAGGAACGCACGACGCGGGCGCAGCGCGGGATCAGCGGGATGGTGATGGCGATAATCACGTTCTGCACGCCGGTGCCAAAGATCGACACCACCGCCAAAGCTAGGATGATCAACGGAAACGCCATCACGATATCGAAGATGCGCTGCAACACCAGATCAATCAGGCCGCCGAAATAGGCGCTTCCGACCCCCAGTACCAGCCCGACGACGCCACCGACGAGCGCCGAACTCAATCCGACGATCATCGCGGTCCGGGCGCCGTAGATCAGCCGCGACAGCAAATCCCGCCCAAACTGATCCGTCCCCAACAAATGCGTCCAGCTCGGCGCTTCCGTCATCGCGGAGAAATCGTTGGCGGTCGGGTTGTACGGCGCGATCAACTCCGCCAACGCCCCCGTTACCGCCATCACGATGACCAGGACCAGGCCGAAAGTACCCAGGGGTTCGCGCCGCACAAAGCGGACGCAACGCATCCAGACCGTGGGGCGTAGCGCCAGCGACGCATCGACCGCCGCCGGCAAACCCGTGGTGGGAACAGTGGTCGACATCGTGTTACCCCCGGCTCAACTGTAGCGGATACGCGGGTCGAGCCACGCGTAGAGCAAATCAACGACAAGATTGCAGAACACGAAAACCACGACGGTCATCATCACCAGGGCCTGGGTCAGCGTGTAGTCCTGGTTCTGCACGGCCTGCACGAACAGCCGCCCAACCCCATTCAGGTTGAACACCTGCTCGGTCACGACCAGCCCGCCGATCAGGAACGCGAACTCGATACCGATCAGGGTCACCACCGGCAGCATCGCATTCTTCAGAGCATGGCGGTTGATGATCAGCTTATGGATCAGACCTTTGGCCCGGGCGGTGCGGATGTAGTCCTCTCGCATCACTTCCAGCATCGTGGACCGGGTCATCCGCATGGTGATGGCGGAGTAGCGGTAGCCGATGGTGATGGCCGGCAGGAACACCATGCTGAGATTGCGGATCGGGTCTTCGAAGAACGGCACGTAGTCGATGGGCGGCATCCAGGGCGAACCCAGGAAAAAGCTGGTCAGATCCAGCACCAGCATCAGGGAGATGATACCCAGCCAAAACGACGGCGTGGCGATGCCGCCAATCGCGAAGACACGGACAAACAGGTCGAGCCAACTGTTCTGGCGAAGGGCTGAAAGTGTGCCGAGCGGAATGGCGATCACGGTGGCGAGGACGGAGCCTAGCACGGCGATTTCCAGGGAGACCGGCAGGCGAGCCCAGATTTCCGTGGTGACCGGCTTGCCGGACCACATGGACGTGCCGAAGTCGAACCGGACGATGCCCCACATGAAGTCGAAGAACTGCACCCAGATCGGCCGGTTCATGCCGAGTTCCTGATGGCACAGCGCCACCGCCTTGGGATCGAACGTACCACCGCTCGACCCAAGGCGGATCACGCAGACATCGCCCGGGATCAGCCGCATCAGCAGGAACACGAGCGCTGCCGCCCCGATCAAGGTCGGGATAACCAGCAACACCCGCTTGATGATGTAGAGATACATGCGCTCGGCCCTGCGTCGGCGTTACTGGTCGAGCCAGATATTGGCCAGATCCTGGTTCAGGTAGTGGCTGGGCGAAACCTTCCAGCCCTTGACGTAGGACCGCATCGGCACCTGGCGGTACCAGAACGTGACCATAAGCTGATGGGCCTCGTCGTTGATCCGCTTCTCCAACTGGCGCATCAACACCCGTGCCTTATCCATGTCGGTCTCCGGCACCATCTTCTTGTAGATTTCGATCATGGTCGGATCGAGGAAGCCGCCGAAATTCTCCTGGTTCACGTCGTAGGGCATCCAGCGGCTGACATCGGCGATCGGATTGACGATGTTCTGGCAGTTCGCTTCCAGCGCTACGGTGAAGTTGCCACTGCGCATAGAGTCCAGCCACGGTCCGGTAGGCACCACTTTTTGTGTCGCCTTGATGCCGACCTTGCGCCACTCATCCAGGATCCAGGTGCCGACGATCAGATAGGGTTGGTCGACGTTGCGGTTCAGCAACTCGAAGGTCAGGTTCTCCTGGCCGGCTTCCTTCAACAGGCGGCGGGCTTCGGCGCGGGATTTCTCGATGTCGGGCCAGTAGCCGGCCAGTTGCTCCAATTCTTCCTTGGTCGCGGCCAGGGGAGAGCCAGGGAACACGATGCTGCCAACGGTCTTGACGACGGCGATCTTGGACAACGCCTGCGCACCCTTCCACTGGTCGATCGCCAGGAACAGGGCCTTGCGAACCCGGACGTCGTCGAACGGCTTCACCTTGTGGTTGGGCGTCAGCACGTTGCCGCAATTCCAGTCGCTGGACTGGACGGTGATCTTATCGCCCAGTTCCTTGGTCAACTGCTCCACGGCCGAGGGCGGCATGGAACGGAACTCCATCGCCGCGCGATCGGCGCGGATCGCCTCCACCCGGACCGACTGTTTGGGTGCGAAGATCGCGGTGAACCCGTCCAGGTAAGGTTGTCCGGCCTGGTAGAAGTCAGGATTGCGAACGCCCTTGACGGACTGGCCGATCGTGAACGTGTCGAGCTTGAACGGCCCTGATCCGAGAATATTCTTCTCATACCAGTGCATGTCCTGATCAAGCCGCTTCTTGGAGTAGATGTAGTTCCAGGGATCGGCCAGCGAAGGCAGGAACGAGAGCGTCTTGAATTTCAGCTTGAAGACGATGGTTTCATCGTCGGGCGCGGTAACAGATTCCACCATGGCGAAGTTCGCACGGCGAGCGCTTGCCACGCCGGCGGGCGGGTTGACGATCTTCTGCCAGCTTGCCAAGACGTCCTTGGCCGTCAGCGGCTCCCCATCATGAAATTTCACGCCCTTGCGGATCTTGAACGTCCACGTCAACTGATCGTCGGACGGCTTGGGCATCTCCGTGCACAGATCGCACGTGAAGTCGGTGGTGGACGACGGGTTGTCGGGATTGACCCGGACCAGCACGCTGTAGAACGGTGCCGTCGCGTGCAGCACGGCATAGGTGGTTTCCCGATGGCCATCCAGGCTGGGGCCGCCATCCGCCGGGATCATGAAGGTTAACATTCCGCCGCGCTTGGGCGTCTGGGCTTCGGCCACGGGCGGCGTCATGCCCGCTGTCAGGCCGAGCCCGAGACATGCCGCCAGAAGTGCTTTTCGCATATTGTCGTCCTCCCTGTTTCCGCGTCCATTCCCGGTTCGGATGCGGCTTCTGTCATTCAACACTCTGTCATTCGCCACCCGGTTAGGCCAGTCGTTAGCGTCCCCGTCGGCGGCGAACGCTTGGATCGTCTTATACCAACGGCCCTACCCATTCACCGATGCAGCTAGCCGTCTGCCCGTCCGCGTCATGGTCGGCGCAGGCCGGCCATCCATGACTTTTTCG
>CAMATI010000446.1 GCA_945861095.1 Asaia bogorensis
TTCAGGATAGGGGGCCTACACGGACGGTGAGAGGTCCGGGTAGGCCCCCTATCCTGAAGGCACCAATAGTCCGGTTCCAAGGGCCGTCGCCCTTGGCGGGTCCAGGGCAGAGCCCTGGTCGGGGTCCGGGGCGAAGCCCCGCCGTTGCCCGACGGCCCTCCCCGCCCCATACTGACCCCATGAGCAGCGAAGTCACCCTGACCCTGAATGGCGAAAGCCGAACCGTCGCAAGTCTGACCGACGGTCCGCTGACGGTGCAGAGCCTGGTGGTTCTGCTCGGCTTGGACCCAAGAAAGGTCGCCGTGGAACGGAATGAGGAGATCGTCCCGCGATCTCGGTACGCAGAGACACGACTGACCAGCGGCGATGTGCTGGAGATCGTGCATTTTATCGGTGGAGGCTGAGCATGGATGGATCAATCGCCAGCGATGACACCTGGACGGTCGCCGGGCGCAGCTTTCGCTCCCGCCTGATCGTCGGGACCGGTCGCTATAAGGACCTGGAGGAAACCGGCGCCGCAATCGTGGCCAGCGGGGCGGAAATCGTGACCGTGGCGGTGCGGCGGGTGAACCTGTCCGACCCCAAGGCGCCGATGCTGCAAGACTATGTCGACCCCAAGAAATTCACCTATCTGCCAAACACCGCCGGCTGCTTCACCGCCAACGAGGCGGTCCGCACCCTGCGACTGGCGCGCGAAGCCGGTGGCTGGAACCTGGTGAAGCTGGAAGTCCTGGGACCGCCGCCGCTGCTGTATCCCGACATGCAGGGCACGTTCGAGGCCGCCGCCGCCCTGATCAAGGACGGGTTCGAGGTAATGGTCTACTGCGCCGACGACCCCCTGGCCGCAAAACGGCTGGAAGATATGGGCTGCGTGGCGATCATGCCGCTGGGCGCGCCGATCGGATCGGGACTGGGACTGCAGAATCCCGCGATGCTGTCCATGATCATGCAGCAGGTGAAGGTGCCGTTCCTGGTGGATGCCGGCGTCGGCACCGCCTCGGACGCGGCGATCGCCATGGAACTGGGGTGCACGGCGGTGCTGCTGAACTCAGCGATCGCGCATGCGAAGAACCCGGTGCTGATGGCGCAGGCGATGAAGCACGCGGTCCAGGCCGGGCGACTTGCGCATTTGGCCGGCCGCATGCCGCGTCAGATGGGGGCGGATCCGTCCAGCCCGCTGACCGGGCTGATCCGTTAAGCGGGACGGCCGGGGGAGGAGGGAAAGTCTTGGGGCGCTGCCCCAAACCCCGCGAGGGGCTTTGCCCCCCAATGGACCTTTGGGACCCCCACCAAGGCTGGGCCTTGGATGCCATTTATTGGGTCCGGGGGGAAAGGGGGCCTACACGGACGTTGAGACGTCATGGTCGGCCCCCTTTCCCCCCGGACCCAATTGATCGCGGTCCAGGGGCCGTAGCCCCTGGTGGGTTCGAAGGGCGAAGCCCTCGCGGGGTTTGGGGCAGCGCCCCAAGACTTTCCCTCCTCCCCCGGCCGTCCCGCCACATCCACTAACAGCCGCCGAACTGGGGGAGAAAACCATGCAAATCCAAGCCGCGGTGTTCCGCAAGCCGCATGAACCGCTGACGATCGAAACCGTCGACATCGACAAGCCCCGGGGGCGGGAGGTTCTGGTCCGCACCGTCGCCACCGGCGTTTGCCACAGCGATCTGCATATCGTCGAAGGGCTGGGCCGCTACCCCCTGGATAAGCCATACGTGCTGGGTCATGAGGGCGCCGGTGTCGTTGAGGCGGTGGGGCCCGATGTCACCGCGGTGCGCGTGGGCGATCACGTCGTCGCCTGCCTGTCCGGATTCTGCGGCACCTGCCCGCAATGCCTCAGCGGGCATCCCAATGTGTGCACCGGCGGCCTGGTGGCGCGCGGCGAAGCGGGCGATCCGCGGCTGTCGCAGAATGGCGGCCTGGTGCGGCAGTTTGCCGGCCTCGGCAGCTATGCCGAGAAGATGCTGCTGCATGAGAACTCCCTCGTGCGGATCGAGGCCGATCTGCCGCTGGACCGGGCCGCCTTGGTCGGCTGCGGCGTGCTGACGGGGGTTGGCGCGGCGTTGCGGTCCTCGGGGATGCAGGCCGGACAGACCGTGGCGGTGTTTGGCTGCGGTGGCGTCGGGCTGTCGATCATCCAGGGCGCCCGCATCGGCGGCGCACGCCAGATCATCGCCGTGGATCAGTTCGACTCGAAGCTGGAAATGGCGATGGCGGTGGGCGCGACCCACACCGTGAACAGCAAGCAGGATGATCCAGTGGCCGCGGTGCGCGGATTGACCGGCAAGCTGGGCGTCGATCACGCGTTCGAGGCGGTGGGCATTGCCAGCCTGTGCCGGCAGGCGATCGAGAGCCTGGCGGTGCGCGGCACGGCGACCATCGTGGGCGTGCTGCCACCGGATGCGCTGATCGAGTTCCCGTGGATGGCGATCCGTCCGGAGTGCAAGGTGCAGACATCGCGCATGGGGTCCAACCAGTTCCGCACGGATATCCCGAACTACCTGGAATTCTATCGCCAGGGCCGGTTGAAGCTGGATGAGATGGTCAGCCGCCGCGGCCGCCTGGGCGACATCAATGAGGCGTTCCGGGCGATGAAGGCGGGTGAGGTCGCGCGGACGGTGCTGATGTTCGATTGATTGGTCCGTTGGCCGATCCGCATTGAACGGGCCGAGGGATTTGTCCTCGGCCGTTCACGTTACAGCCGATCCATCACCAGCCGGGAAAAATCCTCGGCCATCCGCCATTTCGAATCGTTGCCGCTGGCGAAGATCAGCTCCTGCAACCCGTCGGCTTCCAGGACGCGGACCCGCTCGATCAGCTCATCCGGCGTGCCGACCAGGCAGGTGTCGCGGATCAGTTGTTCGTCGAGCAACGCGACCTCGCCGGGATGCATGGCGGTGTAGTGGAATTCGTGCGTGCGGAAATGGCGATGCTCCGGCGGGGTCTGTTCGACCAGGGCGCAATAGGGCTTCCAGATGCGCTCCAGAAACGGCGGCGGCGCGATGCCGCGTTCATGCACCGTGTCGTAGAAATAATAGACGCTGGCCATGATATTCGGGCCGATCGCGGCCTTGATGCGGTCCGAATCCGCGGCCTCGCCCGGTTGCAGCAGCACCAGGTTGGTCAGGGCGCAATTGCGATACCCGGTCATGTCGCGGCCGGCGCGGGCCGCGCCCTGGCGGACATGGCCCATGGCCTCGGCCACCGGGATGCCGCGTGGCGGGATGGCAAAGACCAGGCCATCGCCGTGCTCGCCCGCCAGCGCCATGGCGCGCGGACCGAAGCCGGAGACATACAGAGGGATATGCGGCTCCAGGTTCATGTAATGGGTTTCATGCATCAGCATGCGGATCGGCCTGGTCACGCCGTTGAACGTGTAATCGACCGTTTCACCCCGCAGCAGACCGGCGAGAACCCGAAGGTACTCGGAAAATTCGGCCATTTTCATGGGTTTCTGGCCCATGGTGCGCATGGCGGTGTTGCCGGTGCCGATGCCCAGGAACACGCGCCCCGGCGCCAGGCGGTTCAGCGTTCCCATCGCCGCGACCTGCACCGCGGGAATGCGGGTGCCGCAGATCGCCGTGCCCGGACCGATGCGCAGGCGGCTGGTCTGGCGCGCGGCCAGGGCCAGCACGGCGTAGCAGTCGGAAAACAGATGCTGGCTGTCGGCGACCCAGACCGAGTCGTATCCCAATGTCTCGGCGTGGCTGAAGAAGCCGATCTCGTCGACATTGGCCATGACGCAAAAGCCGAATTTCATGCCTGAGGCATCCCTGTTGGACGACGAACGACAATGGTGGCCGACAGTTTCGCATATCGCGGGATAGGAGAAAATCCTCCCCCTCCCCTTGTGGGAGGGGGTTGGTGGGAGGGGTTTCACGCCAGGGCTGTTCAACGCTCTCAACTGACGCACCACTTCAGAAGGGGATCAAGGCCCTGCAGAGCCGCGGCGTATCTGTCTTGACTGAAGGTACTAGTCTTGTTTCGACGTAGGATATTGTAGGCAAAGCTGCGCAGCCTAGCGAACAC
>CAMATI010000447.1 GCA_945861095.1 Asaia bogorensis
GGGCGGTTGGGTTGCCGTGCATAGATTCGGACATTGTGCCGCGCCGGAAGCCATCCGCCCCGCGCGTCGATACGATTTTCCCATTGTGTTGCGGCGCAGACTCACTCTTTCAGCACCGAGGCATAGAGCATTCAACAGCCCTGGGGTACCTCTGTCGTATGGTCATCGCCATTCTCATGGCTCGAACCCCAACAATTTGGGAGGCGCGTCCTTTACCTAAACATTCGCGTATGATTCCTGTCAATGACTGGCAACAGGAATCATAGCAAGCGTAAGTCAGCCACCCTCACCTACCGCTCTCTCCTCCTCCCTCCAGCGTCGCGCGCACTACGCCCCATCAAGCAGCCACCCTCTCCCCCGCTCCACCGTTCAAAACCCGCCCCAACATCCCAGCCGCGTTCCGCGTCAAAATCGCCTCCCGCTCCTCCTCCCCAATCCGAGCCTCCTCCAGAGCCTTCCGCGTCCAATCCACCCCAAACGCGCTCCCATCCGTCCCGCAAACGATCCGTTCGGCGCCATACAAGCTAACCGCCGCTTCAATCGCCCGAGGCCCGAACGAGTTGCAATCCACATACACCTTCGCCTTGCGGAAGCGCGAAGACGGCAACTCCTCCTCCGGCGTATCCAGCAGGGACCGGTGGTCCATCCGCTCGACCTCGTAAGGAATATTGCCGCCCAGATTGTGCACGACCATCGTCACATCCGGGTAGTCCGCCAGGATATCGGTCAGGCACAGAGTGACCATCACCGACGACAGGCTCGCCTGCATATCCAGCGTGCCATTGCGCCGGCGCGCATTGTCCGTGCTGCCACCGACCTTGGGAAACGCATCGCCCGGCCGAGGCCCATGATGGATCAGCAACGTCGCCTGATGCCGGTTGGCAACCTCCAGCAACGGCCGAGCGGCCTCGCCGTCGGCGCGGGTGAGGAAGTAATTGCCGGGAAGCTGGGCGCCGATCATCCCTGGCAGCGCCATCGCGCGGTCCAGTTCGGCGGCAGCGGCGGACAGATCCGTCAGCGGCAGCGCGGCGAAGGCGGCAAAGCGGCCGGGATGCTTCTGGCAGATCGCCGAGAACCCGTCATTCACGCTCCGGCACAACGGCAGGGACACGTCCAACGGCTGCGCCTCGATCCAGCAGAAGGACCCCAGCAGCGACAGCACGCTCACGTCCACGCCCTGGCGATCCATGCGGCTGATATGGAAATCGACATCGTCGAACGCCTGATCCAGCGGCATGTCGCCCATGCGCGGGGATTTCAGGACCTCGATGCCGTCGGCGTTGCGCTCGATACGCGGTTCGCGGGTGCGAGCGCGCAGTGCGTCGGCGATTTCGGCGGGCTTCCAATGGGCATGCATGTCGATCATTGTTGTTTCCTCCACGGGCCGTTCTTTACCTTAACCCCACGGTGGCGCGCCGCAAGACGGGGCCGCGCCAGCCGCCCCTCACCGCCCCCGCCGGATCGCGCTGGCCAACCCGGCTTCCTTCACCGCCCGGAATTCCTCCGTCAGATGCGCCAACTGGTGCGTATCGAAATGCGCCATCAGCGAATTCCGGAACCCCTGCATATCGAACGCCCGGTTCAGCGACCGCTTCGTCAGCTTGATCGCAAAGGGCGGGGCGGAGGCGATTTCCTCGGCCAGCGCGACAGTTGTCGCTTCCAGATCGGCCAGAGGCACCACCCGGTTCACCATGCCGATGCGCAAGGCTTCCTCCATCCCCATCCGCCGTCCGGTGAACAGGAAATCCTTCGCCGTGCGCAGGCCCATCACCCAGGGATGCACCAGCACCTCCACCGCCGCGGCGGCCAGAGTGCGGCAGACCGGATCGGCGAAGTAAGCATCGTCGGAGGCAACGATCAGGTCGCACATATTCGCCACCATGAAGCCGCCGGCGATGGCAGCACCTTGCACCTTGGCGATGGTGGGCTTCGGGCAATCCCAGATACGCAGGCAGTAATCCAGGTAGCGCAGTTCCTCATACGCATAGCGCTGTTCGGCGGTGAAATTCTGTCGCTTCGCCTGGCCTTCCTTCAGATCGTGCCCGGCCGAGAAATGAGGCCCATTGCCGCCGATCACGATGACGCGCACGTCCTCGCTCTTCACCGCCTCGGCCAGGGCCGCGTCCATCTCATCCAGCAGGGTGGAGCTTTCGGCGTTCCGCATCTCCGGGCGGTTATGGTTGATGCGGGCGATGGCGCCTTGAACGAGATACTCGATCTGGGTGTAGGGCATGGGCGGGTTCCTTCCTGTCGGCTGGCCGCACTGTCCGCAGCACGGGCCGATGGGTCAACCGTTCGCCATCCACTTGCCTCCCAGCCGGTGCGCCTCCGCGACCAGGGCGGCGGTCAGGGGAGTCATGGGTTCGCGCTGGGGGTAGACCAGTCCGATGGTGGGGGACGGTTCCGGGTCCTCGATCGGGATGGCGCGGATGGGGGCGGCGATGCCCATCGTTTCCGCCAGCACCGCGGGCATCACGCTGGCCCAGCGCCCGGTGCGCACATGGGAAAACAGCACGACCATGGAGTTGGATTGCAGGGTCGGTGCCTGCTCCACCCCGGCCTGGCGCAGGCGGCGGTCGATGATGCGCCGGTTTTGCATGTCCGGTGTCAGCAGGCAGAGCGGGATGCGTCCGACCTCCGCCCAGGTCACGGTTTCGCGATCGCCCAGGGTGCGGTCGGTGGAAATCAGCAGCCGGTAATGCTCGTGATACAGCGGGATGGAGCGGACGCGGCCGAGCGGCTCGTTGTCGACGTAGGTGAGGCCGGCATCGACTTCGAGATTGTCGAGCAGGGTCAGCACCTCGATGGAGGTGCGGGACAGGATGGTGAAGCCGATCTCGGGATGGCCGACATGCAGGGGGGTGGTCAGGGACGCCACGATCGGCAGCGCGGTCGGCACCGCGGCGATGCGCAGATGCCCCGCGAGGCCGCGTTTCAGGGCGCGGATTTCGTCGTGCATGGCACGGGTGTCGCCGACGATGCGCCGGGCCCAGTCGAGCACGCGCAGACCCTCGGGCGTGAAGCCGATGAAGCGGGAGCGGCGCTGCACCAGCAGGACGCCGACGCTTTCCTCCAATTGTTTCAGGCCGGCGGACAGCGTGGGCTGGGTGATCCCGCAGGCTTCGGCGGCGCGCCCGAAATGCTGTTCGCGCGCCAGGGCCAGCAGCATTTCAAGTTTGTCGATCATGGGGACGGTATCCGTCATGGGCTCGGTTGCGGCAAGACCGGCGGCAACCTTACAGGACATACGCGCGGCGCTTATCGCCCCGCGCGCATGTCCCCCATCCGGAAAGCTGGACCGTGGCCTTGAATGCGTCGCCCAATGCCGGGACTGTATGCGGGACGTGCGCTTGTGGACCGGCGCACGCATCGAGAGATTGCCCGCCTTGGCCGTTCCTCGATCAAGCCATGGACTTGCGAGGAAGCGTCAGCACGCCGATCGCCGCGAGCAGTCCGACCGTGACGATCGCAAGGCCTCCGAATTGCAGCGTGGTCGGCAGTTCCCCGGTGATCGGCGCACCAATCGCAATCGCGAACGCCGGCACCATCGCCGGAAACACAGAGGCTCGGCCGACTCCCAAGATCCGCACGGCCGCGGAAAAGGCGATGACCGCGATGACACCGGAAAGGACGCCTTGCACAACGACCTGGGCGGCGAACATCTGCCACGAAATGGCCAGCAGGCGCTCGGGACCGATCACAAGAACATAGAACGGCACAAAGACCACGGCCGAAAGTACTGACACAACCGCCGTGCCGGCGACCGGCGACACGCCCCAGCGCTTTGAGAAAACGGCAAACAAGGCCCACATCAGACCGGCGGACATGAACATCAGATCGCCAATCGCCGTGCTGGCGCCCGACGCGAGAAGACTAGCAGCCTGTCGGACTTACGCCCACCGGAGGCTCATGTTAGAATCGTAACGTCGATTCGCTCCCTCCCCGGATGCCGCCAATGAGCAACTTCCGCCCCACCGATCGCCTAACCGGCTTCCTGATGCCGCCGTCTATCGATGAATGG
>CAMATI010000448.1 GCA_945861095.1 Asaia bogorensis
GGGAAGGTGAGCGTGGCGGCGCGTGGCGTCAAGGGGTTATAGAATAATTATGGCACTACATTGAAGATTCCAGGGGCGGTCGACTGTATATCAGGGGTTTTCCGTAGTCGTTACGGTATATGGTGGAAAAAACGCTAAAGATGGGTTGAGATCAGGCCCGTGCTTCTTCCGTGTGTTGGTCATGTCTCACCTTCGGCCAGATGGCCGTTCCAAGGTGAAGACTCGCTCTTAGCGACCTGTCCAGTTTCCGGGGGCCCTCAGTCGGAGGATATGCAAGACGGCCTCCGCCTGACCCCAACCCTATGCATCGCCAACCCGTTCCACCAACCCTGACCCGCGCGCCAGCTCCCCCCGCCCCCAACCTACCGCCCCGAACCCCGCCGAGCAGCGAGGCCGCGGCCCATCATCAGGCTCAAGGTACCGGGTTGGTCGCTGAATTCCTTCATCGTCCGATACGGCACCTCGGTGACATCAGCGATGAAGTTGATCTTCTGCGCCACATCCAGTGCGCTGAACCGTCCGGCCCCCGGGCGCCGCTCATACAATGCCGCGACCGCCTGGATCGTCCGGGGCGGAATGATCGCCAGCACCGTCCGGTGCTCATCCGCAATATCTTTCATGCTCAGCATGCGCGACAGATTGGTGGGCGCGGCACCCGTGGTCGGCGCACCCGCGTGCCGCACCGAGCCGGCCCCGGCCCCGGCCCCGGACGGCGGAGAGGCGGTCAGCTCGCTGGCGGGAAACTCGATCTCCACGCCGTTGTCCTGCATCAGGTAGACGGTATCGCCATCCAGTTCCGTCACTGTGCCGCTATGCTTGCCGGTCTTGTGAAAGACCTTCCGTCCGACCGGGAACATGCGCATTCGTCCTGTTGTTGGGGGTCAATGGAGCGCCGGCGTGCGGCCCGGTCCCCGTCAGGGCAGGGGGCTGCCCGGTCAATCCAGGCTGTGTCCGTCCTCGTCTATCACGGCGGCGTGACAAAGCCGATCCGATCGTGGGGAACGTCGCCGGCCGGTCGGAAGACCAGGGGGTGCCCGTTCTGCCCGGGCCAGCGGGACCTGCCGGCATCAACCCCCCGGACGCGACCGCCCCGCCGGGCTGGCCGTACCGAACCGCGAAACCCATTGACCACCGCAGCCCCACCACTTAGGTTAGTCTGGTCTGGCCAGGAGCCGCCACAATGCCCACCATGAACATGCTGGAAGCCAAATCCAACCTCTCCCGCCTGGTGGAAGCCGTGGAAACCGGCGCCCAGACGGAAATCATCATCGCCCGCAACGGCCGCCCGGCGGCGCGTTTGGTGCCCCTCGCGCCCGCCCCGAGAGGCCAGCGGATCGGCATCGCCAAAGGCAAATTCACCGTCCCGGACACGATCGATGCCGACGAAGCCACCATCGTCGCCCTGTTCTCCGGCCAGACCGCATGAGGCTGCTGCTGGACACGCATGTCGCGCTGTGGGCGATCGCCGACGACCCCAAACTGTCCGCCAAGGCACGGGCGCTGATCGACGATCCGGCCAACCAGATCGTCATCAGTGCCGCTACCATCTGGGAAATCGCCATCAAGCACGCCTTGGCGAGAGGCGGTCCAAACGACATGCCCATTTCAGGGCCCCAGGCTTTGGGCTACTTCACCGATGCGGGGTTTGAACTGCTTGACATATCCTCGGTCCACGCCGCCTCGGTGGGCACGCTGCCGGCCGTCCATGCGGACCCGTTCGACCGCATTCTGGTCGCCCAGGCTCTGACCACGCCGCTGCGATTGTTGACGCACGATCCCCGGGTGGCCGCCTACAGCGACACGGTCATCGCGGTCTGACGCGCCGTCACGCGTCCGGCGCCTGTTCTATCCAACCCAACTTCGACCGCCACCGACCCGGTGTGCGGCACCAAGACCCATCCGCCACCATCCCGACCCAAACCACGCCGGTCTCCCGGCGTGGTTTGTTTCGGCGGAAAATCACTCGATCGCGTACCGCCAGGGCTTCGCCGGCTGCGCCGCCTTTTCGTCGACAGTCCATTGCGGCAACGACAGCCCCTCCGTGATGTCCGAAAACACCATCCGCACCCGCGTCCCGATCCCAACCGTCTTCACGATCTCCGGGGGCGCCAGAATTCCGTCCGGAGTCGTCAGATTGGCAACGACCCGCAGGGCGTCATACTCGGTGGGTTTGCCTTTCTGCGTGTCCAGATCGACCAGCAACACCATGTAAGGTGTCTTGGCCTTGAACGCCGGCTGGATGCCGTGATGCACTTCTTCGTAGGAATGCACCTCGCCCCTGCCCTCCACCGCGGTCCAGGTTGCCTTTTCGCTCGAACAGAACGGGCAGGCAGTGGTCGGAGGGTAGCGCAGCAAGTGACAATCGTCGCATTTCTGCAGATGGAAGTTGTGCTCCGAGCAGTGTTTGAAATAGGCAAGGTTTTCGCCATCCAGGTCGTCGATCGACACTGGCATGCCCATGTATTCGCCGCGAATTCCTGACATGATCCGTCCTCCCCTCAGGCGCCGCGCCGCATGACCATGGCAGACGTGGTCATCGGATTGGCCCAACCCAGATTTGCCGTCACCTCGATGTCCTTCACCTGGCGGCAGCCGCCCTCGCGATAGTCATAGGTGTGCTGGCGCTTGCCGTCCGGCCCGATCGGGCAGGAATCGTCCACATCGTGGCGCAACTGGCGCACGTTCTCGATCACCATGTTCATGCCGTGCGTGTAACCTTCGCACAGATGCCCGCCGGATGTGTTGTTCGGCCGCCCGCCGCCCAGGCGCGTGATGCCGGACGACACATATTCCCCGCCTTCGCCCTTCTTGCAGAAGCCGTAGTCTTCCAACTGCAGCATAGAGGTGAAGGTGAACGCGTCATACGCCCCCGTGGCATCGATATCCTCGGGTCCCACGCCGGCATTCGGCCACAGGATATTCTTGGCATAGTAACCGCCGACCCGGTCGATCGGCCCATGCTGATAGTGCATGTCCATCCGAGGCTTCGAGCAACGGCCCACAATCCCGCGGATCAAAGCCGGCGTGTGGCGCATGTCCTTCGCGCGATCGGCCTTGGTGATGATGATAGCCGTGCCGTTGTCGGTTTCCACGCAGCAGTCCAGCAGATGCAGCGGCTTGCAGATCATGCGGCTGTTCAGCACGTCATCCACCGTGTAGCGCTTCTTGTAGTACGCCTTCGGATTGTTCGATGCGTGCTCGGAATGCACCACCTTCACCATGGCGACCTGTTCCGGCTTCGTGCCATAGGTGTACATGTGCCGCATGAACGTCGGCGAGAACATCTGACCAGCACTTTGCCACCCATACGCTCGGCTGTGCAGCATATCCCCATTGACCGGCGCGGCGGACCGAGCGCCCGTGCCGCCGATGCGGACCTGGGAGAACCCGTTCATCGCGCGGAAAATCGCAACGGTCTTGCACAAACCGGCTTCCATCACGCCGATGGCAATGCCGATCAGGGCCTCGGTGGAGGACCCGCCGCCCACGCAATCCATGTAGAAGTTCAGGCGGGCGCCGATATCGCCGGCGATGAAGGTCGCAGGCGTCGAGTCGTTGCCCGAATAGGACAGCATCCCGTCGATGTCGGACGCCTTGATTCCGGCGTCGGCGATGGCATTGCGCAGGGCCCAGGTGCCAAGCGCGCGCGTGGTCTTCCCGGAGCCACGGGTAAAGGTCGTCTCTCCGACGCCGACAATCGCATATTTGTCGCGTAAATATTTCGCGGTTGTGACGTCCACATCCTCTGGCATGGGCATGGGCGGTCCCTCCTTCCTTGGTCTGACGTTGACGGGGATAGGCTGATGCCAGGAGGCGGTTACGTCAATGGAGAGGGAAGGGACGGGGCTTCCGCCCCGGACCCCGACCAGGGGCTTTGCCCTCTACAAGCGGGCACGTTGGTAACACTTTAGACCAGGAACGTCGGTAACACAATTCCTGTTTTGTTCTTCTTGGCGTCACCCGGATTGTCCTGGCCCGATCGGGCCAGGACAATCCGGGTGACGC
>CAMATI010000449.1 GCA_945861095.1 Asaia bogorensis
GCTGAGCCGGCACCGCTCGCAGCGTCAAGTTGGGGAAACGCGGTGGGCGTCTGGGGGATGAGCATAGGCATGCGCGTCGTGATCCTTCCGCGCCCTCAAGTCTAAATTACCGGGGGGTGGGTGTCTCATCTTCATTGGCACGGAGGGCGGAGGGACACGACACCACCCTTGCCTCCGGGGTTGTGGCTCAGATCGAGCGTCGCAGACCGACCCAAAGTCACGGTAGGCGCGGCGTCCCCCGAGCCGCCCCTTTCGACGCTCAGGACCCGCCTGGTGGGTCTGCTCGGCGAACGACGTCGCGAGATGGGTGGCGACTCTGTCCTCGATCGCGGCCAAGAACTAAGTTGGATACATGTCAGAATCAAATAAGCCGCTGCGCCGGCAAATCGACGATGGGATGAAGGCGATCCGTCACCAAATCGAGCGATTGCGCGAGGGACCGACCATGGGTGGCCCGTCCAACGACGTCACCCTCATAGCGGAGCTTGAAGCGGAGTTCCAGGCGCTCAAAGAGGCGCGGGCTGGCCTGGGCCCCTATGATCGCGCACCCGATGAATTCGACGGCGAGACCCCTGATTAGCTCCCGCTGATGTCCGCGGTCCCCCCTCCGCGGACATACGCCGCGCCGACCGGGACGGTTTGGCTCACCCAGGGTTGGCCGGAAGCGGTCTGGCGCCGTCCGACCGAGATCCAGGGAGTAACCGGCACTGTCTCGGGCAGATGCCCCGCGGTTATCGACCCATCGCGGACTCTCGGAGCGTTCCTCGCGGCCTCCTGCTATCGACGCCGTCGCGCACCGGTGTTGCCGCGCGTCCAGATCCGTGGCTATCGTCAACCAAGATGCCCAGATGGATACGGCATATGGAAAATATCAGCCGATAGCGTTGCCGCGCTGGACATGCATGGCTCGCCGGCAAAGCAAAGAGGGGACCAGCATGCGCGATCCGCGGGCCTTGATCAGCGCCAGTGAACTCTCAACCCTCCTCGGTAATCCGGCGCTGCGCATCTATGACTGTACTACCGCCACCGTGCCGCCACCGCCGGGCAGCGACGTGCCCTATGTCGCGGTGCCCGGGCTGCCGGCCTTCGAGACGGCGCACATTCCCGGTGCGGACTTCCTCGACATTCAGGGCGAATTTTCCGACCAATCGACCAAGCTGCGCTTCATGATGCCGCCGATCCCGCAGCTGGAGGCGGCGTTCGGGCGGCATGGCCTGGGGCCGGGCACCCGCGTCGTGCTGTACAGCAGCGGCACCATGTGGATGTCGACACGGTTCTGGTGGATGCTGCGCTCGCTCGGCGTCGATGCGACGGTGCTGGAAGGCGGCTTCGAGAAGTGGCGGGCCGAGGGGCGGCCGACCGAGAGCGGCAAGGCCAAGGGTTACCCGCCCGCCACCTTCGTTGCCGCGCCGCGACCTGGCCTGTTCGTCGACAAGGCCGCCGTGCTCGGTGCCATCGGCCAGCACGGTACTGTGATCGTCAACGCGCTGGGCGACGACCTCTACAAGGGCACGGGCCCCAGCCGCTATGGCCGACCCGGGCGAATTCCCGGCAGCGTCCAGGTCTCGGCCGCCACCCTGGTCGATCCTGTCAGCAAGGGCTTCACCACACTGGCCGACGCGCAAGCAAAGTTCGCGGCCAAGGGCGTCACGCCGGACAAGCACGTCATCGCCTATTGCGGCGGCGGCATTTCGGCGACGATCGACCTGTTCCTGCTGCACCAGCTCGGCTACGACGACATCACACTGTATGATGCCTCGATGGGTGAGTGGGCGCGCGACGATTCGTTGCCGATTGAAACCGGCTGAGCGCTGCAAAGCCGCCATCACCTTCAGCGTGGCATCGCGCGCCGCTGCGTCAGCCTCTTGATGGCCGCGCCACGCCGCGCGTCCCCCTATAGACTACCGGCACACGCCGCTGCACTGGGGTCCCTTTCGCAAGCCGATTGACACAGACCTTACAGATCTCAATACAGCTAAATTATCAATCTGGAATTCGCAGACGAACATGACGCCACGAGGTGGATCGGCAGGAGGTCGGGCTGAGGCTGCCGGGGTGGTTACGAGATTCTGGTTGCCGCCTGGTATTGCGTGCGAATTCTGCTCGGCCGCCTCGCCCATCCGCTATTCGATCTCCCGGCCGACACCCGATTTGTGAGGCTACGTTCCCAGGCGGATGAAGAGGTCGACGATGTAAACGTCCAGACCAGGGACAATGGTGTCCTCTTCGTCAACGTGAAGAGGTCGGTGGGCCTGACCACTGGCGAGGAGTCGCCTCTCGCGAAAGCGATCGACCAATTCGTCCGGCAGTAGAAGTCTGCCTCGTAGCACAAGTCCGAATCCATCCGCGGCCGCGGGCTTGATCCGGCCCGGGATCGCTTGGTCCTGGCCACCCGGACCACCGCGCCGAGCAAGATCAAAGGAGCCCTGACCCGACTTCTACGGGGCCTGCCCGCGCCACGATACGGCGGATGCGGGTCCAGGACTTCGCGGCGTAGCGTGTGCCGGCGAATCTGCGCACCGTATCCAACTGTCCGATCGCGCGCTGGACGCAACATTCATCCAACTTGGAGAATATCTGCGCCGCCAGGACCTTGTTCGGCGCGAAGCCGAAGATGTAGTCCACGCCATTGGCATCACACCAATCCATGGCCTCCTTGCGGCCATGGTGGCTGTCGCCTCGAAACAAGGTGCGCGTATTCGGCCAGTTCCACCATGCCATGCGACATCCTGATCAAGGCGCGCAGATCTGGGGGGTTTTCCAGCCGCGAGATCGTGGGTTATGACGCCAGATCGGTTCCGCTCTCGGGCAGCCGCCCACAGGCCATCTTGAAGGCGGGGTCCAGGCGAAGATCGTCGAGGTCGTTGCCATCGGGATAGCCGCAGGCGATGGCCAGGACGCGTTCACGCAGCAAATCCGCCATCGAATGGGTGATCGGTGCCTGATCTCGGGTGTCTGGGAACAGCGCGGCCAGTTGGTCGATCAGGCCAAGGCGCTTGTCGGCCCCGATCAGCAGGAAGACACCGCCGTCGGAACTGATCATGCCGCCGTCGAATGCCGCGGTGACCTTCTTCTGGCATAGACTTGGCAGCGTGAACGGCAGCAGCGCATCGTCTTCGGCGGCGGGCATGGCACATTCTGTCCGGGGTTAGAGAGTGGTGTCGACACCCAATCTCTAAATGATCCCAGAGGGTTGTACCATGCCCGTTTCCGAATCGCTGCTATCCGATGAATAAGACGGCTTAGCGCGGAAACGGGCGGTGGCGACGGCACATGACGCATAGACTCGATCGTCTCGAATCGAGGCAAAAAAATAATGAGCGGCCGCCACGGTTTTGCCCCTCTTACCTGAAACGCGGCGGGGATCGCGTTCAAACAAGCTCTGATCGAGGCATCACTGAATGCCGAATTGAGCCACCAACTGGGGTACCAGCCCGGCGCGGAGAAGCCCGAAGTCTCCAACATGCTCCTTCTTCTTGGTATCAACCGAGATCACTGGATTGCCGACGGCCTGGGCCTTCGTGACACTGGCGTTGATGTGGTGGAATTGTGCGTCCCGGTCCGGGATCTGGTTGCCTTCCAGAGCCTTGCGATTGCCCCGAGGACTGAATTTCCGCGCATGCAGAAGTTCACCCACCACGGTCCGGCTGACATTATGACCCATTGCGGCCAGTTCTTTCGCCAGCCGGCTCGGCGACGCGCAACTCGAAAACTTGTTGAATGCGCCGCTACCGGCTGTCGATCGTCCGCGGCTCTGTTGGCACGCGCAGATGCAGCCAGGATGCGGCCCGCCCAATTGCTTTACCTCGGGGGCAGGCTGTACTATATAACCTAGTGCCCCCCGTCATTGATTTTGTGGCGAACCTCTGACTCGCTCCTCCCGGAAAAAGCGGGAGATGAGTCGTGACCACGCAACAAAGTGCCGTAAAGAAATACGTCGTGAAGCTCAGCGATGAAGAGCGTGCACAGCTCAGTACGA
>CAMATI010000450.1 GCA_945861095.1 Asaia bogorensis
CAGGTTCGTTATCCTACGGACTGAAGGTTCACCTCCGGTTGCTCCCCACGCCACCTCGCGGCAACGCAGTTACCTTCGATTGCTGGGTTGCGACCAACCCAGACGGGGACTTGCACCCCGCTGACAAAGCGTCCTCACGGACGCACTCATTGCCGGGCTTGACCCGGCAACCCACGCGTCGTCGGCAGGGGGTAGGTTGCCGGGTCAAGCCCGGCAATGACGGGGGGCCGTTGACGAGCCGGCTCAATGACGAGAGGGCCCATTTACGAGCGGGCCAGCGACGACGACGGGCGGTGCGTCGGTCGATGGTTAAGGCGGTTGGGCTTGCTTCCTTCTTCTACGGCAACAGGGGTGGACCATGGACGACGTGGCAAACATAACGGCGCAACAACCGGGTTCGACCAGCGCCGCGGGTCGAGCGGCGCATCCCCTGACGCCGCTGACCGCGGAGGAAATCCGCGCCGTGGTCGCGATCGTTCGCGCCGATCCGCGCTGCGCCGGCGCGGTGATGTTCGAGACGATCGAGCTGAAGGAACCCGCCAAGTCCGCGCTCC
Source organism: Asaia bogorensis (assembly GCA_945861095.1). Classification (GTDB taxonomy): domain Bacteria; phylum Pseudomonadota; class Alphaproteobacteria; order Acetobacterales; family Acetobacteraceae; genus Rhodopila. The sequence continues at coordinate 555 of CAMATI010000450.1, forward strand.
GCGGTGACGCTCCGATCCCCCGGGAAGCACGCGCGAACCTGTTCCGGCTGGACGAACCGGGGGTCTATCGCCTGACCGTCAGCCTCGCGTCCCGCGCCGTTACGGCCTTCACCCACATCCCCGACGCGCGCCCGATGATCCAGTTGGAGCAGTTCCTGACCATCGAATCCGTGGTCCGCGCCGATCCCGACTTCATCGCCGCCTGCGCGCGTCGCGGCATTACCGACATGACCCAGGTGTGCGTCGACCCCTGGTCGGCCGGCAATTTCGGTGTGCCGGGCGAAGAAGGCGGGCATCTGGCGCACACATTCTGCTGGCTGCGGCTGCGGGAGAACGAGAACTTCTACGCCCATCCGATCGGCGGCCTGAACGCCGTGGTGGACATCCAGGCCGGCACCGTCCTACGCGTGGACGATACCGGCGCGCTGCCGATCCCGATGCGGGAAGTGAACTACGAGGCCCAGTTCCGCGACGATTTCCGCGCGCCACTGAAGCCACTGGACGTGGTGCAACCGGACGGCGCCAGCTTCACCTTGCAGGACCATGTGCTCACCTGGGACAAGTGGTCCCTGGTGGTCGGCTTCAATGCGCGGGAGGCGATCACCCTGCATGACATTCGTTATGACGGACGTCGGGTGATCGATCGCGCATCCCTGGTGGAGATGGTGGTGCCCTATGGGTCCCCGGATCGCGCTCATGCGCGCAAGAACGTGTTCGACATCGGCGAATACGGCCTGGGCAAGCTGGCCAATTCGTTGCAACTCGGCTGCGATTGCCTGGGCCACATCGCCTATCTGGACGCGCATCTGAACACGATGGGCGGCGACATCCTGACCATCCCGTCCGCCATTTGTATCCACGAGGAAGACAACGGCATCCTCTGGAAGCACACCGATTTCCGCACCGAGCGCACGGAAGTGCGCCGTGGCCGCAAGCTGGTGGTGTCGTGCATCTGCACCGTCGGCAACTACGAATATGCGTCGTACTGGTATTTCAAGCAGGACGGCAGCATCGAATTCGAAATGAAAGCCACCGGCATCGTCAACACGGTCGCCTGCCTGCCTGGCCAACCGTCGAAATATGGCGCCGAAGTCGCACCGGGGGTGGAAGCGCAAATCCATCAGCACGCGTTCTGCGCGCGACTGGACATGGCCATCGACGGCGACACGAACTCGGTGGTCGAGTGCAACACCTTTGCGGAGCCGGAGGGACCGGCCAACCCCTACGGCAACGCGTTCTACGTCGAGGAAACCGTCCTGGCGACCGAGCGTGCGGCTGGCCGGCGCACCAATCAGGCGACCCAACGTTACTGGAAAATCGTCAACCCGAACCGGTTGAACCATGTCGGCCGGCCCACCGGATTCCGACTGGAACACGGCCATGTGCTGACGCCGTTCGTGGGACCGAACTCCCCATCGGGCACACGATCCAGTTTCATGCAAAATCACCTCTGGGTTACCGCCTACGACCCGGAGGAACGCTATCCGGCCGGCGAATACATGAACCATTCCAGCGGACGCGGCGGCCTGACCGACTTCGTGGCCCAGGATCGTTGCATCGAGAACACCGATATCGTGCTGTGGCACGTCTTCGGTCTGCATCATCTGCCGCGCACCGAGGATTTTCCGGTCCAGCCGGTCATCTCCAGCGGGTTCAAGCTGATGCCGAGCGGCTTCCATGATCGGAACCCGGGGATCGATTTGGCCCCGACGGTGAACACCGCCAGCCGTCGGGACAGCACCTGCTGCGCCGCGTAAGCCCTTCAACCCGGAGCACCGGACCGTGAGCGGACCCGCCGGAAACCGCGCCACCCCCCTGGCCACCCCCCTGGCCGCCGCCCAGCCGCAACTGCGCCAGTCCACATTGAGCCAGGCGGAAAGCCTGGGCCAGTCGATCGCCAATATCGCGCCGACCCTGACGCCCGCGCTGAATGTCAGCGTGGTCGCCGCCCTGGCCGGCCCAGGGTCCTGGCTGGCCTATCTGATCGCGACCATCGGCATGATGTTCGTCGCCGCCAATATCGGCGCCCTGGCTCGTCGGCATCCGCAGTCCGGGTCCTATTTTCTGTATATCGGCCGAAACTTCGGACCGTTCGCCGGGGCGATGACCGGGGCCGCCATGATCGCGGCCTATCTGTTCACCGCGGTGGCCGTCACTCTGGCGTTCACCCTGTTTCTCGGCAGTGTGTTGAGCGCTATGGGCCTGGCGGGGATGGCGCCGCCGGCATGGGTGCTGATCCCGATCTTCGTCGGGATCGTCTGGTGCGCCGGCTATCGCGACATCAAGCTGTCGTCGCGCGTGGCATTGGTGCTGGAAGGCCTGTCCGTCGGCATCATCGTGCTGATCACCGCGGTCATCGTGATGCGGCAGGGCACGGTGATCGACCCGACACAGCTCGACCTGACCCGGCTGCCGTACGGCGGCGTCATGTCGGCGCTGGCCTTCGCGGTGTTCAGCTTCGTCGGCTTCGAGAGCGCGGCGACCCTGGCCAAGGAAACCCGGTCCGCCCATATCGCGATCCCGCGCGCCATCATGATCAGTGCCGCCGGGGTTGGCGTGTTTTTCGTTGTGCTGACCTATTTCATGGTGCTCGCAATGGGGGGCGACACCGCGGCGATCGCCGGCAGCGGCGCGCCGTTCGCCGATCTGACCACGAAGATGGGCCTGGGGTGGATGGCGGGGATCGTCTATTTCTCCGCCCTTATCAGCGGGTTCGCCTGCGCGCTGGCGTGTATAAACGCGGCGTCACGACTGGTGTATTCGATGGGCCGTTACCAGTTCATCGGCCAGTCCATGGGGACGGTGCATGATCGCCACCAGACGCCGCATGTCGCGGTATCGGTGTGCTGCGGGTTGGTCCTGGTGATCAGCCTGATGGTCCTGCCGATCGGCACGTTGGAAGCGTTCGGCCTGACGGGGACCCTGGGGACGATGGGCTTCCTGTTCGTCTATCTGCTGGTGTGCCTGGTGGCCCCGGTCGATCTGCGGCGTACCGGCCATCTGCTGCCACGCCAGGCGGTCGCGGCTGGGATTGGCGTGTTGCTGGTCGGCTTTGTGATGGTTGGCAGCCTGTATCCGGTGCCGCCCGCGCCATTCAACCTGGTTCCCTACATCTTCGCCCTTTACATGGCCGCCGCCGCGGTGTGGTTCCTGATCCTGAAGCAGCGCCGGCCGGGCCTTCTGGAAACCATCGAACACGACCTGGAGACATAGGCGACGCGCAACGGCTACCTTTGGCCCTGGCCAACCCACGGCGTCATGGCCCGCGTCCAATGGCGCCGCTATTGTTGCTCGGCGCCTTATGCCAACCAACCGGAACCCGTGAACTAAAACGGCCGCTGTCATTGCGAGCGCGGCGCGGCAATCCAGGGCGACCAACCGGATCGATAGTGCCCA
>CAMATI010000451.1 GCA_945861095.1 Asaia bogorensis
TGAGGTGATGCGCCAGGAGCAGCTTGGGGGCGTCGGTCATGCCGCAGCCTCCGACACCAGGCACATGTAACTGGCGGCCGAGGTCCGGCTGACCTTGGCGCGCGGCAGATAGGGATAGACCTCCAGGTCCAGCTTCGCCGGGCGCTTCGCTGTGCACCCACACCTGGGCGGCGAGGAAGAAGTCGTTTTTTTCCGGGTTGCGCCAGTCGATCAGCAAGACCCGCTCGTCCCGCACGGTGCCGTCGGGCTGCCTGATTTCCACCGCCACGCCCTCGCGCAGCAGGCGGACCACCTCCCGGTTGGCCGCCACCGGCAGCATGGCCGAGCGGTCCTGGGTCAGCGCCTCGATGGCGTCCTGGATCGCCTGGTCCGGCAGGCCGGGGTTGATGGCACGCAGCGCGGCGGCGAGGCGGGCCGGCAGGAAGGGGGTTTTCGGTGACAGCCGGCCGGTGGGGTTGTTCGGGCCGGGCACCTCGTGCAGCAGGCTGCCAGTGGACCAGCCCAGCGCGGCCATCAGCTCGATGGCCGGCGCCTCGACCAGGCCCGCCTCGGTGGACAGGGCGGACAGCAGCGACAAGGCGGGGTCCTTCGGCGCCATCAGCCGGCGGACTCCAACTCAACCTCGTCGGCGGCGACGGAGAGGTCGCCAGAGATCAGGCGGGGGAGGAGCAGGTCGCGGGTCTTACGGAGATTCTCATTGGCGCGTTCGAACTTCAGAGTCTGAATTGCGAGCGGCTTGATATGATCGCCAAATTGTTGGCAGAGGTTGGCTGTTGGTATCGCCAACTTCTTCGCGGCAAACTCGGGCCAATGGCCTTTGTAATCATTGATGGCGACAAGTCCGTTTGTGGCCCAATGCAGCCAATAAATGTCGCGCGATAGTTTAGGGTTCGGGACAAATGGCAGTACGTTCTGAATGGCCGAGAACGAGTAGTGAATTAGACGTTGATAGCACGTGTGGTTTGCGAACGCCACGACGGGCCGTTGCTCAGACGCATCAACCCCGGGGGCGTCGTCGTGGTAGCCGATGACGCCAGTCTTGCCTTGATCCAAAACTGGAACAGCGCCGATCGGGTTGACTGCCTTCTGGTCATATTTCTTCCCGACAGGGATGCGCTGCACGATTTCTTCTACTGAGCGGACCTCCCACCCCCTTGGAATGTCGCCAAGTGGTGTAGTGATCCATTGGACGCTTTCGTGGCCGGGGAAGCGGAAGTGGACGAACCACTCGTCGAACAGGCGCCGGGCCATCTCCTCCAGCACCGCGATGCGCCGCCGGTTCACCTCGATCAGGTCGTCGTAGGCCCCCAGGATGGAGACGATGCGGCGTTGGATTGGGAGGGGCGGCAGTGGGAATTTCATCCCCGCCGCGACTTTGACGTTAAAGTGCTGCTGCGCAACTCCGACGAGAGAGCCCCGCACGAATCCGCGCCCCAGCGGCGAATTCATGGTGTACGCCAAAAAGTGCGGATCGAGCTTTGGCCCAGGTCGGGCAATGACAAGGTCTGCACAGTTTGCGTCTGGCAGAGTTGGCGGCACGACCGCGGCCGTTCCAGGGTACCCGGTGCGCACCATCACAACATCGCCTGTCGTCAGCTTTGACTTTCGGAGTTGTTGATGAAAGCTGCTTGGAATAAACTTGACCGTCGAGAAGTCAATCCGTCCTGGATGTATGTCCTGTGAGCGCAGGAATGGGACACCAGATGCAATGTATTGGTCCGACATCTTCCCGACATGCCCAACGGTAATCTCGTTGCACACGTCGGTCATGCGGACGATCGGCCACTGCGTCATGCCTCAAGCAACTCCGCCACATTCTGCGCAATCCGCGCCTGCAATCCGGCAGCTTCGGCGTTCAGCCCCTCCAACTCCTCCTGCAACGCCTCCAGCTTCACCCGGAATTCCTCGTCGTCCACCGCCTGCCCCGGTGCCACGCCGACGTAGCGGCCGGGGTTGAGGCTCCAGTCCTGCGCGGCGATATCCACCCGCGTCGCCACCCGGCACAGGCCCGGCACGTCGCGGTAGCCTCCCTCGGGGAATGCCTCCGCCATGCGGGAAGCGCTGCCGGCGCTGTCCTCGGTCGGCTCGCCGCGCCACAGCCGCACGATGTTGGCCAGGAACTCCACCTGGTTCGGGTCAAACACCCGGTGCGCCCGGGTGACCTGACGGAACAGGTGCCGTGCGTCGAGGAACAGCACCTGGTCGGCGCGCGGGCCGCTGGCCTTGCCGCGGTCGAGGAACCACAGCGTCACCGGCAGGGTGACGGTGTAGAACATGTTGGGGCCGACGGCGACGATGCAGTCGACCACCCCGGTTTCCACCAGCCGGCGCCTGATCTCGCGCTCGCTGCCGCCCGCGTCGCTGGCGCTGTTGGCCATCACGAAGCCGGCCCGGCCGGTCTCGTTCAGGGCGGCATAGAACAGGTTGATCCAGAGCGTGTTGGCGTTGTTCACCGTGGGCAGGCCGAGAGGGTAGCGCGGGTCGACCTGCCCGGTGGCGGTCAACAGGCGGGCGCGGTCCACCTCGCTCTGGTTGAACGGCGGGTTGGCCATCACGAAATCGAACCGGCCGAGCAGCGTGTGTGGGTCCTCGTAGTACGTGTTGGCCTCGCGGATGTCGCCGGACAGGCCGTGCACCGCGAGGTTCAGCCGGCACAGCCGCAGCGTGTCGCTCATCTTCTCGATGCCGTAGACCGACAGCTCCCGGTCGGGCGCCTTGTGGTGGCGGCGGACGAACTCGGCGGAGTGCACGAACATGCCGCCGGAGCCGCAGGCGGGGTCCAGGATGGCGCCGTGGAACGGCTCGATCACCTCGACAATCAGCTTCACGATCGAGGCCGGGGTGAAATACTCGCCGCCCTTCTGCATGAAGGCCGAGGCGAACTCGCCCATGAAATACTCGAAGATCAGGCCGTAGGCGTCGCCCTCCACGTCGAGCGGCGCGAGCAGGCGCAACAGGTCGGCCAGCACCGTGTTCGGCAGGGCGGCGTAGCCCCGTGGCATCACCCCGGCCAGCTCCGGGTTCGCCTCCACGATGGCGTCCATGGCGGTGGTCAGCTCGGCGCCGAGATTGACGTTGCCGGGCAGGGCGAGCAGGCGGGAGAAGCGGGCGATTTCGGGCACGAATATGGCGCCGGCGGCCTGGTACGCGTCCGGCGTCGGCTTGAGCCGCCCGGTGAACCTGGGCTTCAGCGCGGCGTCGATCAGCAGGAACTTGGTCTCCATCTGCCGCAGGGCGATCAGGGCGAGCACAGGCTGCGCGTACTGGTCCGGGCGCAGGCCGGTGTTGGTCCAGAGCGTCTCGGCGGTCTTGAACAGGCGCCGGGAGAGGTCTTGCAGGTCGATGGCCATGGATGTCCGGTGCGGTTGGGGTCATTGTAACAGTATCACCGAGCGGCAAGCGCGCCAGAGCACGATCGCCAAAGGGGGCCGTAGTTGGCCCTGAACTCGGCGTGGGGCCTACAATTCGCTCCCAGCCCCCTCCGCCCCAGCAATCGAGTTTCCAACTCATGGTGCGGTACCGCACGGAGAAATTCAGCAATTTCAACGCACTTCGACCTGGGGCCGAAACCCCCATAGCCCCAGGTCGCGGAGAGAATTGGCCGTTCGGAGAGAGATTCGGGCGTTCGTTGCGCTCGCGGAGCCCCGAGTCCATCTCGCAAACCCGCAGGAAACCTGGGGTTTTTCAGGCCGTCTCACCAGCGGAGAGCGGTTCGCCCCAAGGTCGGTGGCGTAGGATAGGGAACCGGGAACGAACAGTCTCTGGGCGTCGGCGGTCGCCGCCAATTCCGTGCGGCTGCAACTGCACGCCTTGGCCTACAACCTGGCAAACTTCCTCCGCACCCTGGCGCTGCCAGCGGAGGTAGCACAGTGGTCGCTCAGCACCCTGCGCGATAGGCTGGTGAAGATTGGCGCCAAGATCGTCCGCCATGGCCGG
>CAMATI010000452.1 GCA_945861095.1 Asaia bogorensis
GGATCGGCCTGTTTGGCGAAATCGGCGACCCAGTCGTTGTAGACCGTGTCGGCCCAGCCGCGCATGTCGTGATCGGCGATCATCTCGTTGATCATGATGCAGCCGTAGACGATTTCAGCGTGCACGCCATCCTTGTCCAGGTCGATCACCCGCAAGTCGGGCGTCGTCGGCCTGGGTTTGGCGCCGCGGCGATAGTCCCACTCGAACCCGACCTCCTTCATTTCATCGACGTGCGTGAAGGAGCCTTTCTGGTATTTGGTGAAGCCGGGACCGACGCCGTTCCACATGCCCTTTTCTTCGTTGTCGACGAACCAGTGCAGCCCGTCGTCGCGCTCTTCCACCCGGGGCGCGGTTTCCTTCCATTGCTTTGGAGCCTGGGCAGACCACAGGTCGGGCGGGCAATAGGTCAGGTCGATATGGTTGTCGGCCGAGATCAGGCGTTCGGGCATCGGACTCTCCTACCTTTGGGCGAGTGCTTGGACGGCCGGGACAGGTGTGTCGCGGCACGGCGTTGTGCCTCGCTGGGACGTTGTTGTTGGGCTAGGCTAGGCCGATTGGCGGGCAACCGGCAAGAGCGAGCCGGCGCGCGGGCAGGGCCCGACGGGGCTTTCACCCCCATATCGACAAACCTACCCCGCCAAGCTCCAATGCGGCCATGCACCCCCTGGATCACCTCTCGGGCCTGTGGACCGAGGCCCGCCTTCCCGCCGACGCGCTCGACGACGCGTTCCTCACTGGTCGCGACCCGGTCCTGCCGTCCTCCTTCGCCGTCGGCACCGCGGCCCAGGTCAGCATCGCCGCCTCCGCCCTTGCCGCGGCCACGCTCTGGCGCCAGCGCGGCGGCCGCCGCCAGCGCGTTTCCGTCGATATGCGCCACGCGGCCATGGAGTTCCTGTCCGAGCACTGGGTGTCCGTCGTCGGCCAACCGCCGGAGGAAACCTGGGACCGCATCGCCGGCGCCTATCAGTGCGGCGACGGCCGCTATGTGCGCCTGCACACCAACTTCCCGCACCACCGCGACGGCATGCTCGCGTTGTTGGGCTGCGCGTATGACCGTGATGCGGTCGCGGCGGCGCTGAAGGGCTGGAAGGCGTTCGAATTCGAGGACGCGGCGGCGGCGGCCGGGCTGTGTGCCTCGGCCATGCGTAGTTTCGCGGAGTGGGACGCGCATCCGCATGGCCAGGCGGTGCCGACCCAGCCGCTGGTGCGGATCACCCGGATCGGCGACGCGCCGGTGCGGCCGCTACCCCCGTCGGATCGGCCGCTGGACGGCGTGCGGGTGCTGGACCTGACGCGGGTGATCGCGGGACCGGTCTGCGGCCGCACCCTGGCCGCGCACGGTGCCGACGTGCTGGCCATCGCCAGCCCGAATCTGCCGAATTTCCCGCGCCTGATCACCGACACCGGCCGCGGCAAGCTGTCCGCCGACCTGGAATTGCGAGACGACGCGGGGCGGACCGGGTTGCGCGACCTGCTGCGGGACGCGGATATTTTCGTGCAGGGCTACCGGCCGGGAGCCTTGGCCAGCCACGGGTTTTCTCCCCAGGACACCGCGCGCATCCGGCCGGGCATCGTGCATGTGTCTCTGTCGGCCTATGGCCATGCCGGTCCATGGTCCGGCCGGCGCGGCTTCGACAGCCTGGTGCAGACCGCCAGCGGCTTCAACCACGCCGAAGCCGAGGCCGCCGGACAGACCGCGCCCAAGGTGTTGCCGGCGCAGGCGCTGGATCACGGGTCGGGCTATTTGCTCGCGTTCGGGGCGCTGACCGCGCTACATCGCCGCGCGACGGAGGGCGGAAGCTGGCTGGTCCAGGTCTCTCTGGCCCGGACGGGGCGTTGGATTCGCGATCTGGGGCGGGTGACGAACGGCCTGGCGGCGCCGACGCCTACATTGGCGGATATCGAGGATCTGATCGAGGAGACGGAGTACGGTTTCGGTCGCCTGCGCGCGGTGCGCCATGCCGCGCTGCTATCGCGCACACCGGCGCGCTGGGCGCGGCCCGCCGTACCCCTGGGCACCGATCAGCCGGTCTGGCCAGAACGATAGGGGCCAGTTTCCGCGCGACGATTTGGGCCGAACGATAGGAATCACATGCCGCCGCGCCTCGTCACCTTGACCTTGAACCCCGCGCTCGACCTTGCGTCGACCGCCGATGTTGTGGAGCCGACCCACAAAATCCGCACAAAAGACGAGCATATCGACCCGGGCGGTGGCGGGATCAATGTCGCGCGGGTGATCCATGCGCTGGGGGGCGATGCGACCGCCCTGGTGTTGGCGGGCGGCTTCACCGGCCAGATGCTGGACCAGTTGCTGGGCGAAGCGGGGGTCAAGCGGCGGATCCTGCCGATCCAGGGGCGGACCCGGATCAGCCTGGCCGTGCTGGATCGTGCCACGGACGCGGAATACCGCTTCGTGCCTGAGGGGCCGGAGGTTTCAGCCACCGAACTCGATGCGGCGCTTAGCGCGATTGCCGAGACTCCGGCGGATTGGCTGATCGCCAGTGGCAGCCTGCCGCGGGGGGCGCCCATGGACATCTATGCCTCGATCGCGCGGGCGGCGTCGGCGCGGGGTCAGAAATTCGTGCTGGACACATCGGGCCCCGCGCTGGAGGCGGCGTTGCACCAGGGCGTGTTTCTGATCAAGCCGAGCCTGCGGGAGTTTGAGGGGTTGGTGGGGAGACGGCTGGAGGGGCGAGGGGAGCGGGAGGCAGAGGCGATGGCCCTGGTGCGCGCGGGGGCGGTCGGCATGCTGGCGGTGTCGCTGGGCGCCGAGGGTGCGATGCTGGCGAGTGCCGATGACGTGGTCCACATGCCGGCGCTGTCCGGCCCGGTGCGCAGCACGGTGGGGGCGGGGGATGCGTTCCTCGCGTCCCTGGTTCTGGCGCTGGCGCGTGGTCTGGCGCCGCGTGACGCATTGGCCTGGGGGACCGCCGCCGGGGCCGCCGCCGTGGCGCAGGCCGGCACCGCGCGCGTGTCGCTGGATGCGGTGACGCGGCACTATGACCGCCTGCGGGCCGCGCCGGGTCATTGATCCTGCCGCGATCCTGCCGCATTCACGGATTTTTCCGTCCGATGCCCGATTCCAGGCTGTGTCAATCCGGCCGGCATTGAACCGCGCCCGCGGCTCGGGCCTGGTATTATTACGGTCTTGCTACGTCCTGCCCATGGTCCGCACATGGTTTTCCAGTTTCGCCAATGCCTTTTTCAGCGTGCTCCATTCGGTTCGGCTCAGACCCTCGGCCAATGTCGCCTCGAATTCCCGCGCCAGAGAATTGCTGTTGTTATGCAGCGTCGTTCCTTTGCGAGTGAGTTTCAGCAGGCGGCCGCGCCCATCGTGGGGGTCCGGGCTTTGGCTGAGCAGACCGCGATCGACCAGACTGTTGGAGGAGCGGCTTATCTGGACCTTGTCCATATCCGCCAGACTGCCGACGGCGGTGGGAGAAAGGGGGCCGGCTTGTCCCACGGCCGTCAGGATTTTCCATTCCGGGATCGTCAGGTCGAATGTGTCCGCATAGGATTTTTGTAACAACGCGGTGACGAGCCTGGACGCGACCGACAGGCGGTGTGGCAGGTAGTCTTCGAATGCCAGGGAAGCCGAGGCCTGTTTCGCCGGCCTACTGGTCTGACGCCGTGCATTCATGGTGGATAAGCCCCAGGAGCGTTTGTCGGGAAGAATCCATGATATTCCTGCCCGATAACGGGCGTGCCCGCAACAAACAATCTGAAAGTGTCTCATTTTACGGATTGCGGTCCTCATGACTCCCCTCATTTTCGACTCCTGCATTACTATGCCCAAGCAGGCACGACTCTCCTGGACACCGCTTTTTGTATCAGGCTGGGTTACGTGACTCGAGGTATGACCCGGTCAGTTGGGCCAGCTTCCCGTTGCAGGTGGC
>CAMATI010000453.1 GCA_945861095.1 Asaia bogorensis
CAGCCGCTCCGGTCGCACCATAGGTCGGGATCAGAAAAACAGCGCCGCCAAGCAATATCGCCAATTGCGCGACGGTCAACACAGTCGCCGTTCTCGGCGCGGTCATACTGATCAACATGGCCGGCACCGGCGTCAGGACAAGCCAGGCAATCGAGGCGAACGCCAGGACAACGAAGGCGGTTGCGCCAGGCGCAAATCTCGGTCCCAGCGCGAGCGCGATGATCGGGTCGGCGGCGAACGCCACCACTCCGGCCGCGATCAGGCCAAGCGGGATCAGCCCCAAGGTGAGTTTACGGGTGAATGCCAGCAGGCCGCCGCTCTCTTGCAAGCGAATGACCCGAGGCTGGAGCACCGTCACCAACAACCCGCCAATGAAGTCCGGGATCACCGCCAGGGTCAGCACACCACCGTACAAACCGACGTCCTGGGCGCCTTTGAAACGACCGAGGAGAAACAGGTCCAATCGCTCGGTGCCGGCGGCAAGGCCGAATGCGAAGACCATCCAGCCGAAAAACTGGGCTGCTTCCCGAATGACCGGACCCGGGATTGCCCGCAGCGTGAACAGCGATTTCGGCAATCGCGTGGCGGCAAGCAAGGTCGCGCATAGGCCGGTCACGGCATAGGTGACCAGGATCGCGATCACACTGAGCGATTGCGTCGCCGCCAGGATCAGCGTGACCAGAAACCGGCTGGCCTGAAACAGGCCCTCGAACATGATGAACCGATCGAACTGTTCCGTTGCCTGGAACCAGGCCAGCTCCGACCGCAGCAGCAACTCCCCCAGGGCGGCGACGCAAATCAGCGGAACCAGGGGGGCAAATTCGGCACCATGCAGGAAGCGGTCGGCGAACCATGACCCCATGACGAATGCGGCGGCAACCACGGCGGATGTTGTTGTTACACGGAGCAGGAAGGCCGTTCGTACCACGTCGGATGCCGCGTCCGGATCCGATCGATACAGGACGGGAACCCGCCGCATGACCACAAGATCCGCCGCGCCGCCGACGCTGTTGGTCAGAATCCGGACGATTGCCATGCTGATGGCGAACTGACCCGCGAGCACCATGTCCGAGGAGCCCGATGCAAGGCCGCGGTAGATGATGATAGACCCCAGCAGCGAAACGCCGAGCATGGCGACGCGCGCGCCGGACACCCAGAGGAACGTCCAGGCGAATCCGCCGCGCCCCCGCAGCCAATCCGCTACGCGCCGTGGCACGCCGGATTCGATACAGTGGGCTCGATCGGCGCGAAACGCACGATCGCCGCGGTCATGACAGCAGGCGTCGCGGCGTCCGGCTGGCGATCGGGCGAGGCGTCAGGGTATAGCGCTCGCAATGGTTCATGATGGCACCCAGCAACGGTGTCTCGCTGTTCGCCAGAACGGCATAGAGTTCCGATAGGGCATCGAGAGGCGTGCCGTCCTCCTCCACGATCACGATCACACCGTCTACGTGACGCAGGAGGAACCTTCCGTCCGGATTGTGTAGCAGGGACGGCGTATCCCACAGGACGTAGCTGAAATCTTGCTTAAGGTAAGCGGCGAGTCGATCTAACCGCCCGGAATGCTGCAACATGTGCAACGAGCGCCCGTTATTGGCGCCAGCGGGCATAACCGACAGGTTCTTACAGCTTGCAACGGAATGGATCGCCGACCTGGGGGTTTCCGGTTCCCAGTCTCGGACCCCTCCGTCCATCTCAATCCCGAATTTCTCATGCAGGTTCGGCGATCGCAGATTGGCGTCGACGATCACCACCGCGGCGTCGTTCATCTCCGCCAACGCTCTGGCGTAAAGGCAGGCGACGGTCGTGGTTCCCTCGCCGCCGACGGGCGCGGTGAGCAACAGGTTCCGCGCCCCGGGGTGACGCATTTCCAGTTCGACGCAGGCGCGACGGATTTCGTCGGTGATGAATTCCATCGTCAACGCAGGCTCCGATGTTCAGGCAGCCTGGCCAGGACCGGAACGCCCATCAGTTGTTCGATATCGCGTCGGGTGCGGACCACCGGCCGCGCGGCGTCGCGGAAGAAGACAAAGGCCAGAGACCCGCCCAGGCCGATCACGACCCCGCCCGCCAGCACAATCAGCAAGGGCGGAAATACCGGGATCGGATTGGCGGTCGGCGGGGAGATCACGTGCACATTGGAAATCTTTGCCAGATCCATCGCTTCGGAGATGCGGCTGTCTTCCAACCGGGCGGTGTAAAGCTGGTACTCTCGGTCCAGCCGGCCGATTTCCCGCTGCATGTCGTACATCGTGGTCTCGGTGGCGCTCAACCGGCGGATATCTCGCTCGATCTGGTCCAGTTCGGTCTTTTCCGCGGCGATGCGTGCATGCAGCCCGATGATCTGGGTCTGGCTGCCGGCAATCTCTCGCCGAATGTCATAGAGCTGTTGGTTGATCCCGGTGGTCTCCTGGTCGCCGCGGGTCGCCTGGCGGCCGGCGATACCGGCGTTCACCGTATCGAGTTGGCGTTTCAACTGGATCATCTGCGGGCTGCGGTCACCGAACACGACGGCCGCCTGGGACATCTGCGCTTCCACCTGCGCCCGTTGCTTGCGCATCTCGTCATTCACCGGGTCATGGGAGGTCACGCGGGACAGTTTCATGTCCGGGGGTTGGGCCGCTTCCTGACGGCGCAACTCACTCATGCGGAACTCCAGTTCGGCCACCTCCCGCTGGGTCTTGGCATACGCATCGGCCAGTTCGCGTTGGGTTTTCAGCAGCAGGCTGTTTTGCTCGGTGATGGACCAGACCTTATTGTCCTGCTTGAAGCGCGCCAGTTTGGCCTGGGTTTCGTTCAACTGCGCCAGGGACCGGTCCGCCTCCGCCTGGAAGAATTCCCGGTTGCGGGGGGCGCGATGGGCGGCAATATGCCGCTCCTGGAACAACTCCAGATATTTGCGCATCACCACGACACCCGTATCAGGCGACGACATCTGCAATTGCACGGCGATGACGTCGGACTTGCGAACGTCTTCCATCGTGAACGCCTGCTGCAGGGAGACGACGACGCGTTGGACGGGGTCGACGGGATGGCGAACGCCCAGCATCACCAGGACCTGGCTCACGGTTTCCCGAGCGAAGCGGATGGAGCGTCGAGCGAGTTGCTTGGCCTGCTGCCACAATGTCACGGCGGGTGGGTCGCCCAGAAAAAAATCGGTGCCGAAGGCGTTCACCACGTCCTCCAGCAATTGCGGACTCTTCATGATCTCGATCTCGGAACCCAGGTCTTCCGGTCGCTTCATGGTCGTGATATGGGAGGCGCTGTCCTTTGTGGTTGCCGTTGGCGGCGCGGTCATCTCTCGTCCGAGCTGCACCAGGACCTTGGCGGTGATCAGATAGCGTGTGTTCATGAGCGGCAGCGCCACGATCGCGGCGCCGAGGCCAAGGCACGCGCAGATCAGGAGGAGTTTCCAGTGCTGCAGGACCACTGGGACAATCCGATCCAGCGCGGGCGGATTGAAGGTCGCCCGCGGCCGTTCGGGGAAAGCCCCGCCATTCAGCAGGCCGCCGACATGCAACGCCTGGCGCATCGATGCGGACGCATCCTGTGATGTCCGGGCGGACGGGAGTTGACGTTCATTCATATCGCAATCGGTCCCGCGGCCGTATCGCGCCGCACTGCAAGTTCACGTCACGCTTTAGCACAGGCCGGGGCCGACCACATATGAGTTCGCGTCCTGCCCCATGATCCATTTTTATGGACATCTCGTCACGGTCGGGTGCATCGCGCGCCCGCAACGATGGTTCGGCATCGCCAGAGCGCGCGCCTGCCAGCCAGTGCATGACAACGCTCTGAAAAGATGCATCGTGTTTTCGGACATACACTCGGTTTTCGCGAAATGGCCAGGTGACGCGTTTGTATATTCATCCCACGCTGATAAGATGTTTTTCG
>CAMATI010000454.1 GCA_945861095.1 Asaia bogorensis
CAGCACCAGCTCCGCTTCGCTGCCGATCAACAATCAGGACCAGACATAACGCTTGCCCCCGTCAGACCGACGGCGGATGATGAGTTCGTCGCGATTACCAAACGTCATCCTGATTGTCGCTGATCGCCATCCAGATTGTCGCGCAACACGGCCCGCCGCGCCACGGCGCTACGGTTGTTCCTGGCTGGGCGGGAGGGGATCGCCGGCACACCAGCTGCCGCCTATCTGGCCGGACGCGGCATTGACCTGGCCGAGCTTGGGCGCCAGCCCCGGAGCCTCCGGTTTCATCCGGGCTTATGGAACCATGAAAGCCAGCGGCGCTGGCCCGCGTTGGTCGCGGCCGTCACGAATGATGCCGGCGAGATGACGGCGATCCACCGCACCTGGTTGCACCAAGATCAGTCCGGCCGATGGGTGAAGGCGCCGCTGCAATCGGCGAAGCGAAGCCTCGGCCGTGTTGCCGGTGGGACGATCCGGCTGTGGCGCGGTGCGTCAGGCCGCCCGCTGGCGCGTGCGCCGGCTGGTGAAGTGGTGGCGGTCGGGGAGGGTATCGAGACCTGCCTGTCGGTGGCCATAGCATGCCCGGAACTGCGTGTTGTCTCCTGCGTATCCTTGTCGAACATGGCAAACGTCATGCTCCCGCCGACTGTCCATACAGTCATAGTCCTGAAAGATAATGATGGTGACAACAAGGCTGCGCAGAAGGCGCTCGCCCGCGCGATCGGTCATTTCCAAAAGCGTGGCCACAAGGTCCGCATCGCGGAACCGCCGATCGGTGACGATTTCAACGATACGCTGCAAGCTGAGGTTGCCGAATGACGGATGATCCGATCCCGCTGGATGAAGAGCGCCGCAAGCGCCGAGAGGGCCGAGGGGGCGGCAAGCGGGGCGTTCGATCAGCGATCCAGGCGGCGGCGGAAGCAAAGCCGGCGGAAGATGGCCCAGCTGCGGCACCGGCTGATGAGACTACCGGGAACCGGTTCGATATGCGGCCCTGGGGTCTTTACTTCAAACCGAATGAAGATAAGCGGGCGTTCCGGATCTCCGGGTATTTTGATGTTCTAAGTGAAACCCGCGAGGATGATACGCAAACCTGGGGCTTGCTTCTACGCTTTCATGATCGTGACGGCGTGCAGCAACAGGTGGTGATATCGCGCGATATGTTCCATGGCGAAAGCGCCGAACTCCGGGGCCTGCTGTCACGCCGGGGCCTGTATCTGAACCCGTCTCAATCGGCGCGCCAGGCGCTTACGGAATATCTCTCGGGGATCGATTCGCCAAAGCGGGCGCGCGTTGTCACCAGAACCGGGTGGCATCGTATCGACGGCGTGCGCGTGTTCGTCCTGCCGCTAAAAACCTACGGCAGTTCTCCCGTCGAGGTCATTTATCAGGCAGGGCTGCGGGAGGCCGCGCCGTTCGGCAGCTCGGGCACGTTGGCTGAGTGGCGCGACGCCGTCGCCTCCCGATGTGTCGGCAATTCCCGACTGCTTCTGGCGGCCTCGATTGCGTTCGCCGGTCCGCTTCTGGAATTGGCTGGCGAGGAAGGGGGCGGGTTGCACCTGCGCGGCGACTCGCGCGTGGGTAAGACGACCGCGCTGCGCGTGGCCGCCTCGGTGTGGGGTGGCGAGCCTGGCACCGGCGCTGGCGCCTACATCCGGCAGTGGCGGGCAACCAGCAACGCGGTCGAGGGGATCGCCGCGGCATGCAGCGATACGCTGTTGCCGCTCGATGAGCTGGGGCAGGCCGATCCGAAGGACGTCGGCGACACGGCCTATATGTTGGCGAACGGTGCCGGCAAGGCGAGGGCGGATCGCGGTGGCGGCTTGCGGGCACCGACGCGGTTCCGTGTGCTCTTCCTTTCGACCGGTGAGGCGTCCCTGGCGGACAAGATCGCCGAGGCCGGGCGGCACATCCAGGCTGGCCAGCAAGTCCGCTTGGTCGACGTGCCGGCGGATGCTGGCAAGGGGCATGGCCTATTCGAGGAACTGCACGATGCGGCCTCGGCCGAAATCTTCACGCAAGAGCTACGCGACGCGACCGCACGGTGCTACGGCGCTCCGGCACCGGCGTTCCTCGATTACCTGATGGCAAGGGTAGCCGGCGAACCGGAGTTTCCGGCGGAGCTTCGGCGGTGGGTAGACGGCCAGGTGTTGGATTGGCTGAGACCACATCCGAATGCTGGCGGTCAGGTGGGTAGCGTCGCGCGCCGCTTTGCGATCGTGGCGATCGCCGGGCAGCTCGCGACCATGGCTGGAATCACGGGCTGGGATGCGACCGAGGCGAGGGACGGGGTCGCCGATTGCTTCCAGGCATGGCTGGATGAAAGGGGCTTCACCGGCGCCTATGAGGATGCAAGCGCAGTCATGCAGCTTCGCGATTTCATTGGCCGGCACGGTGGGTCTCGGTTCGAAGAGTGGAAGGAGCCACCGCCGCCCGATCCGGCAGTCCAGGCTCCAGCGGAGCCGCAACCGCCGGCGGAGCGCTTTCGCACCGTCAACCGTGCCGGATGGCGGCGGTGGACGGTGGAGGTCGATGGCACGGCCGCCTGGCGGTATTTCGTCAGCCCGGATGCGATGAAGGAAGCCTTGGTTGGTCTCAACCTGAAGAAGGCGAATCGGGTTCTGATCGAACGCGGGCTGCTGATCCCGAGTGCGGACGGGCGATCGTCCGGCAGCTTCACGCCGCCAGGGCACCCGAAGGCCCGCCTTTATCAGATCAGATCCAGCATCCTCGGCGCCACCGAGCGAGACGTTTGACCCTGCCGCGCCGGCCTGGCGGGCAGGAGGGGTGTCATTTTCCCGATTTGTAGCGCGTTGTCCGCCCGGGCCATGGGTCCGTCGGGATGGCCTCGGTTTTCATAATACATGCAATATTTGCATATCTCTTGGTTCTGGCAGATCCTCGCGCCACCAGAACCGAGCACGCCAGGAACACATGATCCATGCCATGTGAGGCGTGGTCCTGGCCTTCATGTGTGCCGTGGAACACATGCGGATAGGGTTACAGCTTTACGTGTTCCTATATAAACTATTGACAATATTGCATGAAATATCAATGGAACACGAGAACACCTAGAACACATGGGGTATGTCAGAGGGTAGAAGGGTAGATATGCGAAGCACGCGTAGATATGCATGCGACGCATATCTACGGGGGCGTGACCTAACCCGTCTGGTGATGGCCGGCAGCATTGAGTGCCAGGCCGATCGGGGATGGTCGCGGCGTCCGGACATCCTGTCCGATCGTCGCGTTCACGGTGTTCAATGTGTTCGCCGCCGTTGAGCGAACGCACTACCGAGCTTCGACGCCTTTGCTCGCCGTGTTCGCCAGGTGCCGGGAAGGACCTATGAAGGCCGAGTCGGCGGCGAGGTGGGCCGGCATGATGGGTGTTGGCCCCGACCGGCGGTGAACTCGGCGATTCCGCACCCGCAAGGAGGCTCACGGGTCCTTCCGGAGCTTCGGCGGACACGGCGGGCAAAGTCGCGATGGCCCCCGAGTCTGGCCGGCTCGAAAATAGTCAAGTCAATCAAGTTAAGTCTGGCGGCTTCCCTCGCAGGGCATCGGGACCGGCGCGGGTTGCGGGTTGCGGGTTGCTACTGCGTGGCCACTGCGCAGGTGACCCGTAGCGGGTCGCTGGTGCAGGCTGAAAATCAAAGGATGCAGTTAGGGTCTGGTGCCGGCGCACAGAATTGAACTGTGGACCTACTGATTACGAATCAGTTGCTCTACCCCTGAGCTACGCCGGCCATTCAGAGACGTGAGCGGGCATATACACGCGCGACCGCCCTATCGCAATAAGGCGGTTTCCGGGATAGTCGGCGGTCTCTATGAGCCGGCCGCGCGGTCGGTCCCGCTG
>CAMATI010000455.1 GCA_945861095.1 Asaia bogorensis
GTCAGCGGGCGCGACGATCACCGGCACAAGCGCGGACGGTGCCATGGCGCTGTCGATGTTTGGGCCGACCACCGGGTCCTTGTCCTTCGCCTCCGATACCGCGTTCAATGAGAATAAAGACCTCAAACTGAATGCGGTCGGTGCCGCGAACGGTTCGGTTCTGGTCCTGTCCTATGTGACGCAGGGCTTCCTCCCGGCGCCGGAGCCCATTTCCGTTGGAGTGTTCCTCGTCGGGCTGGCCGGGCTCGGTGCCGCAAGGCGTCTGCGGCGCAAGGACGCGCACCAGCCGCGTTGAACAGCGCAACACGGCCCTGCCCCCTGCGCCTCCGCGCGCGCAACCCGTGCGTTTCATTTGCCAGATACTGATTGCGTGATCCGATCCACCGGGGTGCAACGATGCATCTGTCGGGATCGGACAATCAGGGCGTAGACTAAATCTCAGGTGGCGCGCCCCAACCCGACCCACGACCGAACGCCACGCACTTCGATGCCTGGGTTGCGTCGAACAACATGGCCGCATGGGACGTCAGATGACGACCATGAAGCACTCATCCGATGATCTTTTGGCTCTTCCGACGGCAATGTATCAATTTTTGTGCAGTTGATTGGCCGGTGGCTGTCGATTCGGGCCTCCGTGGGCGTTGGTCGCGTGGCCTTCACCAACACGATTGCGCGTGATGCAGGAATGCGACTGACGGCTGCACCTGTACTTTGCTGATGTTTGGGAAAGTTGCTCACCGCCTTCATGTTCGACCAATCTGCCGGGGCAATCCCGACAAGAGCGCCTTTCCGGCACCGCCAGCTAATCGTCAGGCCCTTGGCCCGGACTTGAGATGGGGAAAACCCCGGATTCGACCGGGCCTCTTGCAGCCATGATGACAATTTGGCGATAAAGACATGACGGTCGAACACCGAAACCCTGCGGCCCGCGCCTCGGTATGCAATGAATGAATAACACTTAACGAATAAAAATTTGGACTAACCCATTTATAGTTTACATGCTGATGCACCCCTGCTAACAGCTTCCTTGCACCGACGACGGTCGTGGTGAGAGGTTTTCGACGGAATGTTCAAAAAATGGACGCCGCGCGAACCTGCCGCCGCTGAACGCACGTATCGCTACACTCTTTCCAGGTGGGTCAGACGCTATGCCAACCTCGTCGTATAACTTCAATGACGTCACCGATGGTATCCTGACCTTCACTGGGTCGAATGACCCGTTTGCCACGATCCACGTGGAAGAGACGGACGTCGGCGATACGCTCCCGTTCACCGCGTTCCAACGCCAGCCGGTCGCCGTTGCCGGACCAGAGATGGGGATGGAGTGGTCCGCGTTCGCCGCGACCGTCTACTTTGACAAAATCACATTAACAACCTTGACATTGAATTCACACACTGACTCTCTGGGGCGCGACCGATTCGCGGCATGGAGGGCGAAATGAAGCTGGCAGTTCGTCACGTCACTGTATGTCCGGATGATGGCTAACCGTATCATTGATCGATGGGATGGCCGAAGCGTTCGGCAGGTTCCTGGACCGTCACGGGCATTTTTTCCGAACCCGGACACGGAACAACGCGGCAGTGGCGCACCGTTACCTGCGCGGGCTGGCGCAGGCCGAGGATTGCACCTTCGAAGCGATGGCCGCGGTGGTTGAAGGCGGCTGCGCCCAACAATTCCAGCATTTTGCCAGCAACTCCCCCTGGGAGCACGAACCGGTGGTGGCTCAGATCGCCGCTGACGCCGACCGTCTTCTGGGCGGCAAGGCGACAAGCTGCCTGCTGATCGACGAAAGCAGCTTTCCCAAGCAAGGGGATCGCTCGGTTGGCGTGGCGCGCCAATGGACGGGCCGGCTGGGCAAGGTGGACAATTGTCAGGTGGCGGTGTTTGGCGTTTTGAGCGACGGACAACGCCATACGCCGATCGATATGCGGTTGTATTTGCCGCAGCGTTGGATCGACGAGCCGGACCGCTGCGATCAGGCGGGTGTTCCGGAGGCTGCCCGCACGCTGATCTCAAAAAGCGGACACGCCCTGGATATCGTGCGTCAGGCGCGCGCTCGCGGCATGCGGTTCGGGTGGGTGGGCGTCGATGCCGGTTATGGCAAGGAGCCGGCTTTTCTGCGGGCGTTGGACGCGATGGGGGAGGTCTTCGTAGCCGACGTGCATCGCGACCAGCGGGTTTGGATCGAGGAACCCGGACTGCATGTGCCGGCAGCGAAACCCGGCCGCGGGCGACGGTCGAAGAAACAACAGGCGAGCGCGACACCGATCACGGTGGAGAGCCTGGCCAAGACATTGCGTCCCGAGGATTGGAGCCGCTGTATTCTACGCGACTGCACGCGAGGTCAGTTACAGGTGGATATCGCGCACCGGCGTGTCTGGCTGTGGGATGGAGGCGAGGCCGAGGCACATTGCTGGCATCTGATCGTCAGGCGCGAAGTGGGATCGGTGAAAACGATCAAATACAGCCTGTCCAACGCGCCGGTTGATACGCCCCTGCTCCGGCTGGCCCAGATGCAGGGGCAACGTTTCTGGGTCGAGCGCGCGTTTGAAGATGCCAAGGGCGAGTGCGGCCTGGCCGATTATCAGGCATTGGGTTGGCGGGCCTGGCACCATCACGTCACCATGGTTATGCTGGCGATGTTGTTCATCGCCGAACAGCGGGTGGCCCATCAGCCCGGGCTTGAGTTGCTGACGCCGCGCGACATCGTTGAGATGCTGAAGGAGACGCTGCCGCGCAAGCCGGAAGGAAAAGAGGCCCTCGTTGCCCGGATCAACCAGCGGCACGCTCGACGACGAGGTGCGATCGAATCTCGCTTTCGAACCCAACAAATAGGCGCGTCCGGACGAGCAAAAATCATGCCATAGATCTGACTCTGTCAAACTAGGCATATTCATCGGGAGAATGCAATAGTTTTGGCGATTGCGGTTCGGGATGCTCTGTCCCTAACCGCACGGATGCATCTGTCGCGATCGGATCACTACGGTCCAATCCCAGCATGCCCGATGGAGAATGCCGACCGATGGCTCAGAGGTTTGGCGGGGCACCTATCAGCCCCCGGGCCCACCCCCACCGGCTTCGCCGCCAAAAGCCGGCCATTCCAGGTCGCGAGAGGCGATCACGCGCGGCGCCACCGGCCAGGCAATGCCGAACGCCGGGTCGTCGTATCGCGCGCCTTGGGCGGCGTCCGGGACGAATGGAACATCGATCAGGTAGGTGACCTCGGCGTTGTTCGTGATGGTCACGAAGCCATGCGCGAAACCGGCCGGAATCAGCAGCGCGGTCTGATCCGACGCGTCCAGGTCCCGACCGAACCAACGGCCGAACGTCTCGGACTGCGGTCGTAGATCGACCGCGACGTCGAAGATCCGGCCGCGCGTCGCGCGCACCAGTTTGGTTTCGGCATGTGCGCCCGCCTGCCAGTGCAGGCCGCGCAACGTTCCCGCGCGCCGGTTCGACGACAGGCTGATTTGGGAGGGTCGGAAGGCCAGGCCGGCGGCGGCGAATTCCTGCTCGCACCATAGTCGCGCGAAAAAGCCGCGCGGGTCGGCCAGTTGTTCCGCCCGCACGACGAACAAGCCGGCCAAGGGGGTAGGTTCGAAGATCATCCGGCTTGTTCCGGGATGCGTTTGGCGGCGATTGCCGCCTCGATCGCGTCGCGCAAGCGTGCCTGATCGTAGGGCTTGCGCAGGATCGTCAGCCCCTCCCGGCGGGCGAGTTCCTCGCTTGCAGTGTAGCCGGTGATGAGCAGGACCGGCAATTCGGGCCATTGCCGCCTGATCTGACGGGCCAGGTCGATCCCACCGATCGCGCCCGGCATGATGACGTCGGACAGGACGATATC
>CAMATI010000456.1 GCA_945861095.1 Asaia bogorensis
CTTGACGATGTGCTGGGTTTTCAGCGTCTCGCCCGCCGCCTCGCGCAGGCGCTGGGTCGGGATGTAGATGGCCGTCTCGTCGTACCAGGCGAGGGCTTCGCGGTTGTTGAGCTTGCGGTCGAAGCTATCGCTGCCGGTATCGACGGACTGTGGTTCCCGTTTATGCTGCGACCATTCACAAGAGCCAGGGATCCGAGTACCCCGCCGTCGTCATCCCCGTCCTGACCCAGCACTACGCCATGCTTCAGCGAAACCTGCTCTACACCGGCGTTACCCGTGGCAAGCGGCTGGTGGTGCTGGTTGGCCAGAAGAAGGCGGTTGCCATTGCGGTGAAGAACGTCTCAGGCCGACGCCGCTGGTCAAAGCTGCGAGAGTGGCTGCAGCCGGCGGCACTTCAGGAAGGCGGCCGTCGCATTTGACCATGACGATCTCAGACCTCGACATCTTCCGCTCGGCCAACTTGCATCTCGATCAGCACGGCGATCAGGCGGTCGCGAAGGCGCGTGAGATGGTCCTAACCATGAAGCGGCACGGCGACCATGGGCAAAAACCATACTTCAGGGAGGACCACTTTTCAGGGGGCCGGACACTCTACCTGCTCGACGTCGTCCGCGAACGCTGCCAGCTCCCCGACGTCAAACGCAAGATCCTGTCGATGGCTGAGGCGCAGCGGCCGGAGGCGGTGCTGATCGAGGAGGTCGGGATCGGTACAGCCCTGCTCCAGGAGCTGCGCCAGGACAAGTCACATGGGATCGGTCATAACTTCGTCGGCTGCAAGCTGGAGAAGGACAAACTCACCAGAGCAATGGGAATGCAGACAACATTCGAAGCGGGGCGGGTTCTGCTTCCCGAAGAAGCGCCTTGGCTCGGCGACTACAAGCGCGAGCTACTTGGTTTCCCAGCAGGACGCCACGACGACCAGGTGGATAGCACGTCGCAATTCATCACCTGGATGAAGGATCACCACACCCCCATCGTGGTCTTCACTCCGCCGGACTTCTACGAGCCATCGAGGTGGCAGATTGGCGACGAAGGCCTTCTTCAAAGGCCGTCCTGGATGATCCAGGATCTAATGAGAAGGTGGTAGTGAACCACTTTGATCGCGCAACGGACAGATGACCGAATGGCGCGGGAGTTAAGCGCTCAGTGTTTCCTACTAAGAAGCCTCGGCGGAGTTCCACAACGACCGGCAGCGCCCTGTCGTAGCAGGAAGCGCTCCATGTCGAAGCCACGACAAGTCGGATTGCACCATCTGTTCCCTGCTCCGCTAGGCCCCGCGTTGGCTGGTATCGGCCGCGGACATGACGCAGTCGATGTTCGGCGCCTCAGAGGTCAGCCAGTTCGACGTTCTCCCGGCTGAAGTCGATGCCCTCGCTCTCCGGTTGATCGAACTCGCGCGCGAAGCGATGTCCGGACCACACGGCGGCGGCGATGGTGCCGGGCGCAAGGACATCGCCGATCCGCACGACTTTGCGGATACCGGCAGTCGCGAGCGCATCGGGCCGCGCCGCCAATTCGTGGAAGAGCGCATCGTCCGGTGTCTGCATGGTCACAAGGACCACGCTCTGCGCGGCAATGCGCCGGGACCGGCCGGTATAGGCGCAAGCGACCTCGAGTTCGTCCAGATGCAGCGCCGACAGATCCGTCGAGGTTAGGAGAGTGACGCCCAGCTCGATGAGTCCGGCCTGGATACGCCCCTGCTCTAGCGTGTACTGGGTGAAGGACGACACCATACTCTCGGTCGTCACCAGCGTGACCGCCAGCCCCGCGCGCGCAAGCTTCTCGGCGACGACGCCGCCCATATAGTAATGGTCGTCGTCGTAGACGACGACCGGCCCGGACGGCAATTCGCCGCGCATCACGTCGTCGGGGGTCAGCACCGGCATCCGCCCAAGGCCGTCTAGAGGAAAGCTGTGGTGGCGGCCCAGGCCGTCCTTCCGCCAGGTCGACCCGGTCGCGACGGCGACGATGCCGCACTCGGCGGCCAGCACGTCCTCCACGGACATCCGGCTCTCGCGGTAGATTTCGACGTTGGGCAGCTTGCCAAGCTGCCCGACCCGCCAGTCGCGCACGCGCGCCCAGCTGGCGAGGCCGGGCAGACGGCACTCGCGCGCCACGCGGCCGCCAAGCTCGCGCCCGGCCTCGGCAAGTGAGACGCGATAGCCGCGCTGTCCGAGGGCACGCGCCGCTTCGAGCCCGGCCGGCCCGGCACCGACCACCAGGACCTTCTCGTCGCTCGTCCGCGCCGGCACGCGCTCTGGATGCCAGCCGCGCCGCCATTCCTCGCTCATCGTCGGGTTCTGGGTGCAGCGCATCGGGTGCCGGAGGTTGTTGCCCGAGACGCAGACGTTGCAGCCGATGCACTCCCTGATGTCCTCGAGCCTGCCCTCTTCAATCTTCTTCGGCAGGAAGGGATCGGCGATCGACGGCCGTGCCGCTCCGATGAAGTCGAGCACGCCCTTGCGGACCAGGTCCACCATGCGATCGGGCGAGGTGTAACGGCCGACGCCGACGACCGGCTTGCTCGTCAGCGACTTCACGAAGCCGGTGTGGCGCTCCTGATAGCCCTCCTCGGCGAAGCGGGCGCTGACGCTGTCGTTCTCCCAGGCGCTGACGTTGACATCCCAGAGGTCCGGGACCTCCGCGAACATCTCCACGATCTCGCGTCCTTCGCTGTTGCTGGCGATGCCGTCATCGCCGAGGAGCTCGTCGAGAGCGATGCGCAGCGCCACGGCGCAGGTGTCGCCTACGGCCTCGTGGGTGTCCTCCAGGAGTTCGCGCAGCAGCCGCGCCCTGTTCTCAAGGCTGCCGCCGTATTCGTCGGTACGCTGGTTGTGCCGGCGCGTCAGGAAATGCATGGGCATCGCAAGGTCGTGCCCGGCATAGACGTAGACGATGTCGAAGCCGGCCTTGCGCGCGTTCAGCGCCGCCTTGCGGTGCCAGCGCCGGATGTCGCGGATGTCAGACTTGTCCATGGCGCGCGCCGTGCCGGGCATGATGCCGTAGATCGGCCGGGCCGAGGGCGCCATCGGCACGTCGCGCGACTCGACGTTCGCCACCCTGTAGCCGTTGTGCACCAGCTCGACTCCAGCCAGACTGCCGTGCATCTGTATCCGCTCGACCGTTCGCGCCAGCGGCGCGACGTCCTTCTCGTCCCAAAGCCGGACCTGGCTGGTTATATTGCCGGTCTGGTGAATGTCGCACTGCTCGGTGCAGACGACCGCCCATCCCCCTTCGGCCTTGACGCCGCGGCTGAACGCGCTTGGCGTGGGCCAGTGCCTTCCCATGCCGGTGCAATGGGGCACCTGGTAGAAGCGGTTCCGCGCCGTCTTCGGACCGATACGAACAGGCTCGAACAGAATGTCGAAGCGCGGATCGCGCGTCATTGTTCCCCCCAAGCTACTGACAATTACCCGCCGCGCGGACGCGCCCGGATCCTAAGCCAAAGAGTGCTCCATCGGCACAAGCCGGTCGACCGCGACGATCCGCAACAGGACCGGTTCTTCGAGCTCAGAGCGCCGAGGTAAAGACGGCCGCGACAACGATGGAATGCCTTCCCATCCGAAGTCAAACGCCGTTTGCCATAACTTCTCTGATGCCGAGCGGTGGTCTTCGTCGTGAACCTCCCTTGCTCACGAACGCGTGTCCGCTTTGTTTTTAAGCACATCTCGGCATTCTGCCTTAAGCCCGCATTCCCCGGATAGCTCCACCAATTGATGCGGGTGAACGCTGATTATGTTATAAGAATCAATGCGTTGTGAGCATCTGGAGGTGGGGCCGATGGCGAACCCGGCGGGTGAATCCGAGAGCGAACCATTGCGGCTTGATTTCGA
>CAMATI010000457.1 GCA_945861095.1 Asaia bogorensis
TTGTTTATCGACGAAATCCATCGCCTCCAACCCGCGATCGAGGAGGTGTTGTACCCGGCGATGGAGGACTTCCAGCTCGACCTGATAATAGGGGAGGGACCGGCGGCGCGCAGTGTGCGCATCGATCTGCCGCCGTTCACTCTGGTCGGCGCCACTACCCGCGCCGGCCTGCTGGCCACGCCGTTGCGCGATCGCTTCGGCATTCCCTTGCGGCTGATCTTCTACACGCCCGAGGAATTGCGTCTGATCGTCACCCGCGGTGCTCGTCTGCTGGGTCTGGCGCTGACCCCGGAAGGCGCGGACGAGATCGCGCGCCGATCCCGCGGCACCCCCCGCATCGCCGGCCGTCTGCTGCGCCGGGTGCGCGACTTCGCCGCGGTGGCCGGGGACAATCCGGTGGATCGGGTTATCGCCGATGCCGCCCTGACCCGGCTGGAAGTCGACCGCCTGGGCCTGGACGCGATGGACCGCCGCTATCTACGCCGGATTGCCGAACACCATGGCGGGGGGCCGGTCGGCGTCGAAACCCTCGCCGCCGCGCTGGCCGAGGCCCGCGACACCCTGGAAGACGTGGTCGAACCGTTCCTGATCCAGGAAGGCCTGATCCTGCGCACCAGTCGCGGCCGCATGCTGGGCGAACCCGGTTGGCGGCACGTCGACATGAAGCCGCCCAAAGGATTCGGGCTCGGATCCGGCGGGTCCCCGCAACTCGATTTGCTGCGGGAGGATGAGTGAACGGTAATCCTCCTGTCATCCCGGCGGACGGACGGCACCTGTATGCCTTGCGCGTTTATTACGAGGACACCGATGCGGGTGGAGTCGTCTACCACGCGGGCTATCTCCGTTTCGCGGAACGGGCCCGCACCGAGGCCCTGCGCGCAATGGGAATCCCACATGCCGAAATGACGGAGCGATTTGGCTTGATGTTCGTGGTGCGACGGGTGGAAGTCGATTACCTGCGTGCGGGAGGGCTGGACGATTCGCTGGTCGTGGAGACGACGGCCTTGGAGGTCGGAGGCGCCTCGGTTCTGCTGCGCCAGGACGTAAAGCGGCAGGATGTGGATGGGGCCGATGGGCTTTGTGCCTCGTTGAAGGTCAGGTTGGCCTGTGTGCGGGTGGCGCCCGGATTGGCCGGGGGGCGACCGGAGGGTTCGGCGGAAAACCGGGTCCCGCCGGCCTCGACCCCGGGCCCATCCACCGGATCGCCCGCCGATTCGATCGCGGATGCCCCGGTGGGCGCCAGGGTGGACGCCGGTTTGGGCGCCCCGGTGGACGCCCCGGTGGGCGCCATGTCGGGGCGCACGGATCGCGGGGGAAACAAGCCGGGACGAATCCCGCCTCGCTGGCGGATAGCTTTGGCCGCCATGCGTGACGCAGGCCGAGCAGACTGGGTTGCAGAGGGGAATGGATAGTGGATCGGGCAGTGGACGCGGTAAATCTGGCATCGGCGGGCAACCATCTGTCGCTTTGGAGCCTGTTCCTGGAAGCCGACATCGTCGTGAAGCTCGTGATGTTTGGCCTGTTGGCCGCCAGCATCTGGGTCTGGGCCGTCGTGTTCGAGAAATGGAGCAGCCTGCGCCGGGTCAACAAGGCGGCCGACCAGTTCGAAGATCGGTTCTGGTCCGGCGGTAGCCTGGACGACCTGTTCGACCAGGAGGGCGGCAGCCCGTCGCACCCAATGGCATCCGTGTTCGCGGCGGCGATGGGCGAATGGCGCCGATCACTGCGCGTGGCCGGTGCCGACATCACCCATACCAGCGTGCGCGATCGCGTCGATCGCGCCATCGCGGTGACCGTGCAGCGGGAAATGGATCGGATGGAGCGGTGGATGGTGTTCCTGGCCTCGGTCGGCGCCGTGGCTCCGTTCATCGGGCTGTTCGGCACGGTCTGGGGCATCATGCGCAGCTTCTCCGCGATCGCCGCGATGCACACCACCAACCTGGCCGTCGTCGCGCCCGGCATCGCGGAAGCGTTGTTCGCCACCGCGATCGGGCTGATCGCCGCGATCCCGGCGGTGCTGGCCTACAACCAGATCAGCAGCTCACTTTCCCGTTTCGCCTCCCGCCTGGAAGCCTTCGGCAGTGAGTTCAGCGCCATTCTGTCGCGCCAAAGCGAAGAGCGGGCCTGATGGACCGGGTATATGGAAGCGGTGCGATGACGTCACGCGCAGGGTGGAGGTAGGCCGCCATGGCAATGTCCATGAACGCGAGGTCCGGTCGCGGCCGCTACCGGCCGTTGGCGGAAATCAACGTCACGCCGCTGGTCGACGTGATGCTGGTGCTGCTGATCATCTTCATGGTCACCGCGCCGCTGATGACATCGGGTGTCACCGTCGATCTGCCCAAGACCAACGCCACGCCGCTGAACAACGACAGCGATCCGCTGACGGTATCCATCAACGCCCAGGGCAAGGTCTTCCTGCAGGACCAGGAAACCGAGCTTGCGGATGTCGTCGGAAAATTGCAGGCGATTTCCAAGAACAACCCGGAGCGGCGCATCTTCGTGCGAGGCGACAAGGACCTCGCCTATGGCCGCATCATGGAGGTGATGGGGACGATCACGCAGGGCGGCTTCACCAAGGTGGCACTGCTGGCCGAACAATCCACCAGGCCACCCGCCGCCAAGCCCGCGCCCGCGCGGCCGAACTCCCGTCCGGGCTGAACCGTTCGTGCTGCAACAGGTCCTGCACGGTGACGACAGACCCCCCCTCGGCCGGACGGGCATGAGCCCGGCGCTCCGCACCGGCGCCGTCGCCTCGGTCGCGGCCCATATTTTCGTCATCGTCGCCGTGCTGCTCGGCATGCCGCGGATCGCGCCGGATGAGGAGAAAATCCCCGAAGAACAGACCGTGGCGATGGTGTTCGACGGTTCGGCCGAGGCGTCGATGCAGGCCCCCACACCCGCGCAGACGCCCGCCCCGGCGCAGAACAACGCGCCCCCCGCGCCGCGCGTGACCGAACCGCCAAAGCAGCAACCGACCGAGGCGCCACCCCCGCCGCCACCACCGCCTCCTCCGCCACCGACGCCGCCGCCGCCCACCCCGACGCCACCGACCCCGGCTCCACCCACGCCGGCACCGCCGCCGATCCCCGATCCAACGCCGTTGCCCACGCCGCCGCCGCCCGTGGCGCCACCGTCACCGCCGCAACCGGCGCCGCCTCGGCCGGAGCCGCCGCTGCCGATGCCTCCGCCTTTGGTGCCGCCGCCGCCGGCGCCGCCCAGCACGACGTCGCAGCCGAACGTGACAAAGAACCCGGCGCCGAACAGCGATTCGGTGGACAACACATTGGAAAAGCTCCGCCAACAGATGCGGCAGTCCCAACCCCCCACCGCTCGGCCTAACCCCAATTCAGGCGGTCAGCCCAACAGCGGCGGCAATCCGTTGGGCAACGACACCGCCGCGCTTTCGGCCGTTCAACGCGGCGCGATCGGGGAGCATGTCCGGGCCTGTTGGACCAAGGACGCGGGGGCGCTGGACCTAGACAAGCAGCGTGTCCTGCTGACCGTCACCACGGACGCCGCCGGCACCGCGAGACGGGCCGAGGTGGCCGGCGAGGATATCGCCCGCCTGAGCGATCCGCGCTTCCGGGCCTTCGCGGAACGCGCGATCCGGGCGGTGATGGATGTCCGATGCGCCAACCTGCCGCTGCCGGGCACCTTGATGGGACGCAACGCCATACTCACCTTCCGGTTCAGCCCATGATCGGGGCGGGGACGATGTGTCGCGGCGACCCGTGGCGGAAACTCCTCCCGATCCCCTTGCGGGAGGGGGCTGGGGGGAGGGGTTTCACGCAATTTGCGTGGGATTTCACCCCTCCC
>CAMATI010000458.1 GCA_945861095.1 Asaia bogorensis
TTGTAGCGCTCATGCGCCTCCTCGAAGCGCCTCACGTGCGCCTCCCACAAAACATGATACCGAACCATCCCCAGTCTCCAGAACAGACTGCGAACAATTCGGACAACTCATGCGCTTCAAACCGCGGACAACTGACGCGCTCCCTACAGCCTTCGATCTGACACCTTGCCCCGGATCGCGGAATGCATGATATGCAGCAGCGGGAGATCGGTGGCGGACGGGTGCCTTGTCTACCCTGGTCAGATCCGGAAGGAAGCAGCCGCGGCGAGTTACGCCTGGGTCGTTTGCTGGTCTCCCACCCCGTTGATGCAGATAACCGCCGCCGCGGCGGCGAAAGACCGCCCGCATGTCCGGCCTGTTTCAGGACGACCCTCTGAACGACGATCCCCCGCCGCCGCCGCCCGATGGGCCGGGGCTGTTCGGCGAATCGTTGCCTCAAAGCGTGGCGGAGCCGGTGCAGGCCACGCCGTATCGGGTGCTGGCGCGGAAATATCGCCCTACCACCTTCGATGACCTGATCGGGCAGGAGGCGATGGTGCGCATCCTGCGCAACGCCTTTGCCACCGGACGGGTTGCGCATGCCTTCATGCTGACCGGGGTGCGCGGGGTCGGCAAAACCACCACCGCGCGCATTATCGCCCGTGCCCTCAACTGCGTCGGGCCGGATGGATCGGGGGGCCCGACGGCGGATCCTTGCGGCGTCTGCGCCAACTGCACCGGCATCCTGGCCGACCGCCATCCCGACGTCGTGGAGATGGACGCGGCCAGCCGCACAGGCGTCGACGATGTCCGCGAGATCATCGAGGCGACGCGTTTCCGCCCCATGCAGGCCCGCACCAAGGTCTTCGTCATCGACGAGGTCCATATGCTGTCCCGCAACGCCTTCAACGCGTTGCTGAAGACGCTGGAGGAGCCTCCGCCGCACGTGAAATTCGTGTTCGCGACGACAGAACTTCGCAAAGTCCCGATCACCGTGCTGTCCCGCTGCCAGCGGTTCGACCTGCGCCGGGTGCGAGTTGCCGAACTGCACCAGCATTTCGCCCGCATTGCCGCCAAGGAAGGCGTTACCATCGCGCCCGCGGCGCTGGACCTGATTGCGCGGGCGGCGGATGGCTCGGTGCGCGATGGGTTGTCCATGCTCGATCAGGCGATCGCCCAGGCGGAAGGTCTGATCACCGTCGAGCAGGTCGCCGACATGCTGGGTCTGTCGGACCGTGATGCGGTGTTCGACCTGCTGGAAGCGGTGATGGGCGGCAAACCCGCCGCCGCTCTGGCGATCACCGACCGCGCGCATGAGCGCGGGGCCGATCTCGGGACCATGCTGCAGGACCTTCTGGAACTGCTGCACACGGTCACGCGGCTGAAGTCGATCCCCGGCTTGCGGGACAGCCAGGAACTGCCGGAAGCCGAACGGACTCGCGGCGCATCGTTCGCCGACCGGTTGAGCGTTCCGGCATTGGCACGCGCGTGGCAGATGCTGCTGAAGGGTGTGGGTGAGGTGGAAGCCGCGCCCGACCGGCGCGCGGCGGCCGAGATGGTGCTGATCCGGCTGTGCCATGTGTCGGACCTGCCGACACCGGCCGATCTGATCCGCCGGATCTCGGCGGGGGGGAGTGTCGCGGGTGCGGCGCCTGCTGCCGGTGGGGGGGCAGGGGGAGCCTCTGGCGGAAGTTCGATCGGGCTTTCGAGCGGAGCCGCCATTGGGGCCGCCAGTGGAGCCGTCAGTGGAGCCGTCAGTGCGGTTCCGGCTGGTGTTCCGGTCGGTGTTCCGCTTGGGGCGCCTGGGGCGGCGTCCATGGGAGCTGTCAATGTCGGCGCGCCTGCTGGCATGAGGCCGGGTGGCATGACGCACGGTGGAATGACGCCGGGTGGCATGACGCACGGTGGTGTGTCGCCGGGGGGTATGGCGCAGGGGGGCGGCGCCCGCGCGGTGGCGGGTGGCGCTCCGATGATAGCCACCGCCGAACCGGCCGTGACACCGGTGCCGGCCGAGCCGCAATTGGCGAATTTCCGTGATGTCGTGGCCCTGGCAGGCACGCGCCGAGAGGCGATGCTGCACGCGCATCTGCTGCATTCAACCCATCTGGTCCGCTTCGCTCCGCCGGTCATCGAGCTGCGCACCGAGCCGGATGCGCCGCGTGACCTGGCCGCGCGGCTGGCCGCGATGCTGACCGACGCGACGGGCACCCGCTGGACTATCGCGCTTTCGGCGGCCGGGGGGGACGCGACATTGGCCGATCAGGGCAATGCCGCCGACAGTGCCCGGAAAACCGCCGCCGCCGACCATCCGCTGGTACGCGCGATCATGGAGGCATTCCCGGGCGCCCGGATCGACACGGTGCATGACAGCAGGGTGGATGCCTACGGGCTTATGCACGCGCCCGCCGCCGCGATCGGGTCGATGCTCGCGCCTGACGGCGGAATGTCCCTGACCGAAGATACCGACATGGCCCTGATGCCTGATTTCGCGCCCATTGACGCCGAACTCGTCGACGGCGAATTCGACGACGAATCCTCATCTCCGTGGGAGTCCGACGCATGAAGAACCTGGCCGGTCTGATGAAGCAGGCCCAGCAGATGCAATCGAAGATGGAGGAGATGCAGACCGCGCTCCAGGCGATGGAACTGGTCGGGGAAGCCGGGGCCGGGCTGGTCCGCATCACCATGAACGGCAAGGGCGAGATGCGGGGCATCCGCATCGACCCCAAGATCGTCGATCCGGCGGATACAGAGATGCTGCAGGATCTGATCCTGGCGGCGCATCGCGATGCCAAGGCGAAGATGGAGGCCGCGGCGGCGGCCGAGATGCAGAAAGTCACCGGCGGCATGCAATTGCCGGCCGGGTTGAAGCTGCCGTTCTGATGGTGCCCTGGTCCGCTTCCCTCCGGTCTGTGCCGCCCCGGTCCGTGTCCCCGTGGGCCATTTTCCCCTGGGCCATTTCCCCCTGGGTCATTTCCCCGTGGGCCATCTCCCCGTGGGCCATCTCCCCCTGGTCCATGTCCTCCTGGCCCCTGCGCGCCAGCTAGGATCGGGTCGGTGGGCGGGCCGGAGATCGAAGCACTGATCGCCCTGCTGGCAAAACTGCCCGGCATGGGGCCGCGCAGTGCCAGGCGAGCGGCGTTGCGTATGCTGCAACAGCCGGAAGCGCGCATGTTGCCGCTGGCCACCGCCCTGGCCCGCGCGGCCGAGGCGGTAAAGTCCTGCGCCGATTGCGGCAATCTCGACAGTTGCGACCCATGTTCGATCTGCACCGACCCACGCCGGGACCGCTCGATCGTCTGCGTGGTGGAGGGGGTCGGCGACCTATGGGCGCTGGAACGGGCACGCGTGCATCCCGGCCTTTATCACGTGCTGGGGGGCACCTTGTCGGCCTTGTCCGGGATCGGCCCAGAGGACCTGAACCTAACCTCGCTTCTGTCGCGCATCGCCGAGGGTGGGGTGTCCGAGGTGATTCTGGCGCTTGGCGCCACGGTCGATGGCGCGACCACGTCGCACTGGCTGATGGACCGGTTGCGCCCGTTCCATGTGGAGGTGTCCAGCCTTGCGCAGGGCGTGCCGATGGGCGGCGCGCTGGACGTACTGGACGATGGCACCCTGGCTACCGCATTGCGGGCTAGGCGTCGGCTGTAAAGCCGCGGGGTCATACGTCAGCAGTTCTCAATGCGGACGAATCGCAATCTCAATTCCCGTCCGGCGATGAGCGATAGGCGAGTGTTCGCTGAGTCCGATCCGCCACAGGTCAAAGACAATCGTCCTGCCCGCCCAGGGAGTGGATTTGCAAACCGGCCGATCTC
>CAMATI010000459.1 GCA_945861095.1 Asaia bogorensis
AAGGCCGGGATTTCCTTCGGCAAGGATGACATGATCATCCCGAAGGAAAAGGGCGGCATGATCCGCTCCACCCAGGCCGAGGTGAAGGAGTTCGAGCAGCAGTATCAGGACGGGCTGATCACCGCCGGCGAACGCTACAACAAGGTCGTCGATGCGTGGTCGCGCTGCACCGATGAGGTTGCCGGCGCGATGATGAAGGAAATCAGCAAGCAGGAACCCGGCGTTCCCACCAACTCCGTGTGGATGATGTCGCATTCCGGCGCGCGTGGGTCGCCGGCCCAGATGCGCCAGTTGGCCGGCATGCGCGGGCTTATGGCCAAGCCGTCGGGTGAGATCATCGAACAGCCGATCATCGCCAACTTCAAGGAAGGTCTTTCCGTCCTGGAGTATTTCAACTCCACCCACGGCGCCCGTAAGGGGCTCGCGGACACGGCGTTGAAGACGGCGAACTCGGGCTATCTGACGCGGCGTCTGGTGGACGTGGCGCAGGATTGCATCATCGTGGAAGACGATTGCGGCACCGACCGCGGCCTGACCGTGCGCGCCGTGATGGATGGCGGCGAGGTCGTATCCAGCCTGGCGGAACGGACCCTGGGCCGGACCACGGCAGAGGACGTCATCGATCCGGCAACCAATACCGTGCTGCTGCGGGCGAACACGCTGATCGAGGAGATCGAAGCCGAACTGATTGAAAAGGCAGCGGTTGAATCCGTCAAAATCCGCTCGGTGCTGACCTGCGAGTCGCGGATCGGGGTATGCGGCCATTGTTATGGCCGGGACCTGGCGCGCGGCACGACGGTCAATATCGGCGAAGCGGTGGGGGTCATCGCGGCGCAGTCGATCGGTGAGCCTGGCACGCAGTTGACCATGCGCACCTTCCATATCGGCGGTGCGGCGCAGCGCGGCGCGGAGCAATCCGCGGTCGAGGCCAGCCATGAAGGCACGGTCAAGATCAACAACCGCAACGTGGTCATGAACAGCCAGGCCGTGCCTGTGGTCATGAGCCGGAATTGCGAAATCGTCCTGACGGACGACAAGGGCCGGGAGCGCGCCCGTTTCCGCGTGCCCTACGGCGCTCGTCTGCTGGTCGATGAGGGCCAGGCGGTGACCCGCACCCAGAAGCTGGCGGAATGGGACCCCTACACCCTGCCGATCATCACCGAGCGGGCTGGCAAGGTCGAATATATCGACCTGATCGACAGCATCACCCTGGTGGAGCGGATGGACGAGGTCACCGGGCTGACCTCCAAGGTGGTCGTCGATTACAAGCAGGGCGCCAAGAGCATCGATCTGCGTCCGCGCCTGCAATTGAAGGACGCCGCCGGGGAAGTCGTGCAACTGACCAACAACACCGATGCGCGCTACTTCCTGTCGCCGGACTCGATCCTGTCGGTCGATAACGGGGCACAGGTCGCGGCGGGTGACGTGCTGGCGCGTATCCCGCGAGAGGGCAGCAAGACCCGTGATATCACCGGCGGTCTGCCGCGGGTGGCGGAATTGTTCGAGGCACGTCGCCCGAAGGACCACGCGGTCATCGCGGAAAATGACGGGCGCGTTGAATTCGGTAAGGATTACAAGGCCAAGCGCCGGGTCATCGTAAAGAACGACGAGACCGGCGAGGAGACCGAGTATCTGATCCAGAAGGGCAAGCACGTCTCGGTGCAGGAAGGCGATTTCGTCCGCCGGGGTGACCCGCTGGTCGATGGCCCGCGCGTGCCGCACGATATCCTGAAGGTGCTGGGTGTCGAGGCGCTGTCGGATTACCTCGTGAACGAGATCCAGGACGTCTACCGGTTGCAGGGCGTGAAGATCAACGACAAGCATATCGAGGTGATCGTCCGCCAGATGCTGCAGAAGGTTGAAATCCTCGATCCGGGCGATACGACATTCCTGACCGGGGAACAGGTGGATCGGACCGAGTTCGATCTGATCAACTCCAAGCTGATGAAGGATGAGCGGCCGGCGCATGCCATGCCGGTGCTGCAGGGCATCACCAAGGCGTCCCTGCAGACCAACAGCTTCATCAGCGCGGCGTCGTTCCAGGAGACGACCCGCGTGCTGACCGAGGCCGCGACGGCTGGCAAAACCGACAGCCTGATGGGGCTGAAGGAGAATGTCATCGTTGGGCGTCTGATCCCGGCCGGCACGGGGGCGGTGATGAACCGTCTGCGGGCGATCGCTGCTGGTCGCGACCAGCGGCACCTGGCGGGGCTCGAAACGCCGCGCATCACCGAGGACGTCAAGGCCGCGGAATAACCCGCGCTCGGCCGTCCTGACATCACACCGGGGCCGCTCTTGTATAAGGGCGGCCCCTCTGTGTGCTGGCCCTCTATCGCGTGACAGACAGGGCGCCGGCCGGGGGCGGTCGGCGGTGTATGGTGGGAACCATCCAGCGCGCCCACGCCCGACTCGGCCTTGTGCTTCAGAACCAGTACGGTTCGGCAGCCGTCACGTTGGCATGATGCAGCGCGGCATCCTGCGATTGGTGCTTGCGAACCCAAAATCGGGCGAGGTGAAGCGTCAACAGCGGCGATATCCAAGGTGTATCGAGAGATCGCCACAAAACTACCTGCAACCGCTTGACTCGCCGCCGCCCCCCAACTAGGTTCCGCCCCCTCGGCCAACCCCGGCGTTAACGTCTTTGGGTGGCCACCGAATACAGGCCAACGACGCTTGCGGCGCCGCCCCGGTTACCGGGGCTTAGGCCGCCTGCCTCATGGAACCCGCAGGTTGGGGCAGTCCCTCAGACCGGCGGGTTATGCCTGTTAGCAGGTGGCTCACTTAAAGTGATCCCGGCAAGGCGGAACGGAGAAGAGAAAGAGGTCCATGCCGACCATCAACCAGCTCATCGCCAAGGGGCGCGAGCCGCAGAAAGTTCGGAACACGGTTCCGGCGCTGCAGGGCTGCCCGCAGAAGCGTGGTGTTTGCACGCGCGTCTATACGACGACGCCGAAAAAGCCGAACTCGGCCTTGCGGAAGGTCGCGAAGGTGCGCCTCACCAACGGGTATGAGGTCGTGACCTATATCCCTGGCGAGGGGCATAACTTGCAGGAACACTCGGTGGTGTTGATCCGCGGCGGTCGCGTCAAGGATTTGCCCGGCGTGCGTTACCACATCCTGCGTGGCGTGCTCGACACCCAGGGCATCGCCAAGCGTCGTCAGCGTCGTTCGCTGTACGGCGCGAAGCGGCCGAAGTAAGGGGAGCAGACCATGTCTCGTCGCCGCCGAGCCGTTAAGCGTGAAATTCTGCCGGATGCCAAGTTCGGCGACGTCGTGCTCAGCCGTTTCATGAACGCGCTGATGTATGATGGTAAGAAGTCCACCGCCGAGGGCATCGTCTATACAGCCCTGGATGTGCTGAAGCGTCGCGGCGGCCAGCAGGCCGACCCGGTGCGCATGTTCCATGAGGCATTGGACAATGTGAAGCCTGCCGTCGAAGTGCGGTCACGTCGCGTCGGTGGCGCCACCTACCAGGTGCCGGTCGAGGTGCGCACCGAACGCCGGCAGGCGCTGGCGATCCGCTGGATCATCGACGCAGCGCGCAAGCGCGGCGAGCACACGATGCAGGATCGGCTTTCGAACGAGCTGCTGGATGCGGTGAACAACCGCGGGTCAGCGGTGAAGAAGCGTGAAGACACCCACCGGATGGCCGAGGCCAACAAGGCCTTCAGCCATTACCGCTGGTAACGGCAGCTTTCAGCAACACGAACCCTGAACACGGATTCGCGGAGAAGACGACTATGGGCAAGGCGAAATTCGAGCGCAACAAACCG
>CAMATI010000460.1 GCA_945861095.1 Asaia bogorensis
CTACACGGACGGAGATCGGTCCGTGTAGGGGCGTATCCATCAACGCACCAATGTTCCGGTTCCAAGGGCCGTCGCCCTTGGTGGGGTCCAGGGGCGAAGCCCCGGTCGGGGTCCCCAAGGGCCATTGGGGCGGAAGCCCCGCCCTACCCCCCCGCTCTCAGAACCGGTAACCGATACCCGCCCCGATCACCATCGGATTAAGCGCGGTCTTGGCCTTCACCGCGCCGCCATTGATGCTGGCGGTGGTGTTGACGAAGATCTGCTTCACATCGAAGTTCAGGAACCAATGGCCGGAGAAGTTGTAATCAAACCCCGCCTGGATCGCCGCGCCGACATTGTTGGTCATCGCCAACTGATTGATCGCACCGCCGGACGGGCTGCTGCTGTAGAAGAACGACACGTTCACCCCGGCACCGATATAGGGACTGAAGCGCTCCTTCGGCATGAAGTGATACTGCAGCAACAGCGTCGGCGGCAAAACCCAGGTACTGCCAACCTTGGCACTGCCGTTCGGCGCCAGGGCGGAATTCTTCGCATACAGCGTGTGCTTGGTCGTGGCGGCGATCAATTCCACCGCGATATTGTCGGTGAAGAAGTAAGAAAAATCCAGTTCCGGCGCCGCGGAGTTGGACGTTTCGACCTTGCCGCCGATCGCGGAAATCGAACTGCTGGAATTCAACGGAATCACGCCGATCGCGCGACCGCGGATCATGAACGTGCCCGCTTCCTTGCCAACGGGCGGTTCGTCAAAGGATTGTGCCATCGCAGTATTCAGGCCCGCGGCGGCGGCCAGAAAGGTTGCGGCAAGCAATGCTGTTTTCATCGTTGTTCCCCGGCGATCCAGCCACGCTTGTGACTGTGGGGCCATCTCGGCGCCCCCTTGCGCGCGGACATCGCGCGACGGGGACAGCCTCCCCCCGGACAGGGTCCGAGGCTTTGATTCAGGTCAAACCCAACACCCGGGCGGTGTGCGCGCGATCAATGTTGCATCAAAGCAACACCATGCCGGACAGGCTCAGCCGCAGGCGTTGCCGCGCAGGGTAAAGCCTCGGACGACCCCTTCCGCCACGGCAACCGTCGTTTCGCAGGCCAGATTGATCACCTGCGGCGGGAATCCGCCCATGCCCCAGCCGCCATAAGGCCCAAATCCATACATCGGAGCGCCCGGTATGACCTCGACCCGCCGGTCCTCGAAGGCCAGGTATTTGACGCCCGCGGTTTCATAGGTTCGGTTGGGCACACCGAGCGCCAGCACCAGATCGGTTTCCGACCGCCCGACGAATTGGTTCAGATAGGTCTGGCGCGCGGCAGAATTGTTGACACACCCCGCCAACAGCGCCGCGGTCACGCTCAGAACGGACAGAATGGACAGTCGCATCATCGTCTCCCACGGCGTTCGGCGCCCTATGCAAGATCGGCCGGTGGCAACCAGAGCACCTGCCCGATCCGATCCGCGCCCGACGCGATCATCGCCAATCGGTCGAACCCCAGCGCGATACCGGACGATGATGGCATTCCGTGGGCAAGGGCGGCGAGAAAATCCTCGTCCAGCGGCCAGTCCGGCCCATACAGCGCATGCCGTCGCATGCGATCGTGTTGGAACCGGGCGCGCTGCTCCACCGGATCGGTCAACTCGACGAAGGCGTTGGCGAGTTCCATGCCGCAGACGAACAGTTCAAACCGTTCGGCGACGCGCGGGTCGGATGGATCCCGACGCGCAAGCGCCGCCTGTGCCGCCGGCCAGTGGGTCAGAAATGTGGGATGGTCGCGCCCGATCCGTGGCTCTATCCGTTCGAGCAGCAGGCGGAAGAACAGATCCTCCCAGGTCTCGCCATCGCGCGGACGGACACCGGCGGCGGCGGCCAGGCCCGGGGCGTCGCCCTCCGTCGCCAGCACGTCCGCGCCCACGTAGCGACGAAACGCCTCGGCCACCGTCAGGATTTCGATCCGCGACAGATCGGTGACGATGCCGCGAGACGCGACCACCGGCGCCAGAACGGCCCGCAGAAGCGCGGTGGTTTCCTCAATCAATGACGCCATATCGGCGCCCGGACGATACCATTCCAACATGGTGAATTCGGGGGCATGCAGGGCACTGCCCTCGCCGTTGCGCCACACCCGCGCGAACTGGAAAATCGGGCCGGCGCCGGCGACCAACAGGCGCTTCATGGCCAGTTCCGGGCTGGTATGCAGCCATAGACGCTCCCTGGTGCCGTCCGGGTGGAGGCGCTCGGTGGCGAACGCCCCCAGATGCACCTCCTCCCCCGGAGATGGAACGGCATAGGGCGTTTCCACCTCGGTATAGTCGCGGTCCGTGAAGAAGACCCTGGTGGCGCGGGTCAGGGCGGCGCGCCGTCGCAGGAACGGCAACCGGTCGGCCAGGCTGTCGGGGTGCCAGATAGGATTGGGCATTCATCACCGTACCGCAACGCCCCCCGCTCGGCCATCGCCCCCACCCGGCATCGCCCCCACCCGGCATCGCCCCCACCCGGCATGACCCCACCCGGCATCGCCCCCACCCGGCATCGCCCCATTCGGCATCGCCCCACTCGGCACCGCCTCATTCGGCATCGCACGCACACCGACCGACACACGCTGACAAGGCCCGCCCTTGCCCCTATGAACCACGCCATGCCAACTCCCGGGCCTTCGGAACGCCAGACCCTGCGCGACATCGCGGGGCTAGAGGCCGCCACCTTCACCGATCCCAGCCTGCGGGCGCCCCTGAACGCCGTCGCGGATCGCTATGCGATCGCGATCACACCAGCCATGAGCGCGTTGATCCGGTCCCCCGACGATCCGATCGGGAGGCAGTTCATCCCAGACCCCGCCGAACTGGACACCGCGCCGCATGAGCGCGCGGATCCGATCGGCGACGACGCGCTGTCTCCGGTCAAGGGCGTGGTGCACCGCTATGCCGATCGCGCCTTGCTGAAACCGCTGCTGATCTGTCCGGTCTATTGCCGCTTCTGCTTCCGCCGGGAACATGTCGGCCCGGATGGCGGCCTACTGACCGAGGCGGAACTGGCTGCCGCCTATGCCTGGTTCGCGGACCATCCGGACATCCGCGAAGTCATCCTGACCGGCGGCGATCCGCTGATGCTGTCCCCTCGCCGCCTGGGCGCGATCGTGGGGGCATTGTCCGCGATCCCCCATATCGAGACCATCCGCATCCATTCCCGCGTGCCCGTCGCCGAACCGGACCGGTTGACCGAAGCCCTGGCGCGGGCGCTGGAAACCGACCGATCCATGTGGCTGGTCGTGCATGCCAACCATGCGCGGGAGTTCACGCCGGACGCTCGGGCGGCCCTGCGACTTGTGCAGGCGCGCGCGATTCCGGTGCTGGGCCAATCGGTCCTGCTGCGTGGCGTCAACGACAGCGAAGCGGCATTGGAGGCCCTGTTCCGGGCCATGCTCGCCGCACGGATAAAGCCCTATTACCTGCACCAGTTGGACGCGGCGCCAGGAACCGCGCGGTTCCATGTGCCGATCGAGGAAGGCAGACGCCTGCTCGCCGGTCTGCGCGGGCGGGTCAGCGGGCTGGCCTGGCCGACCTATGTCCTGGATATCCCCGGCGGATACGGCAAAGTGCCGATCGGGCCGGATTACCTGAACGAACCCGGGATGGTCCGCGATCCGTCCGGTCGGGGACATACATATGATGGGCTCCGGTATTCACCCATCCCGGAATGAGATGCCGGCAAAGGAGAAATTTCTCCCCCTCCCCTTGCGGGAGGGGGT
>CAMATI010000461.1 GCA_945861095.1 Asaia bogorensis
GGGCTAGTGCCCCCCGTCATTGATTTTGTCGTGAATTTCGGACTCGCTCCTCCCGGAAGAATGCGGAGATGAGTCGTGACCGCGAAACAAAGTTCTGTAAAGAAGTACGTCGTGAAG
Source organism: Asaia bogorensis (assembly GCA_945861095.1). Lineage (GTDB taxonomy): Bacteria > Pseudomonadota > Alphaproteobacteria > Acetobacterales > Acetobacteraceae > Rhodopila. The sequence goes on from CAMATI010000461.1 coordinate 118, forward strand.
CTCAGCGATGAAGAACGTGCACAGCTCAGCACGATGATTCATAAGGGGAAACACCCAGCATGGCGGATCACGAAGGCCCGCATCCTGCTGAAAGCCGACGCCTCGGCGGCAGGCGAGGGATGGAGCGACAGTCAGATTGCCGCGGCCTTGGATACGACCGTCGCGACGGTCAGCCGAACCCGCCAGCTTCTGGTAGAGGAGGGGTTCGAGGCCGTGCTGACCCGCAAACATTCGCCTGCCTCGGCCAGACAGCGCATCTTCGACGGCGCCGCCGAGGCCAAATTGATCGCCCTGGCCTGCTCGAAACCGCCCAGAGGGCGCGTGCGTTGGACGCTGCAACTGCTGGAAACCGAGGTCGTGGAGTTGAAGATCGTCGATCGTGCCAGCGACAACACAATCGCGCGGATGCTAAAAAAAACCAACTCAAGCCCCACCTCAAGAAGCAATGGGTTATCCCCCCGGACGCCAACGCCGCGTTCGTAGCCGCCATGGAAGATATTCTCGAGGTTTATCAAAGGCCTCACGATCCTGCGTTCCCAGTGGTCTGCGTGGATGAGACGTCGAAGCAACTCATCGCCGAAACCCGGGTTCCGATAGCGGCTAAGCCAGGACACCCCGCGCGGTATGACTACGAGTATGAGCGCAATGGCACTGCCAATCTGTTCATGATATTCGCGCCACTGGAAGGCTGGCGGCATGTCGAAGTGACCGATCGCCACACCGGTGTGGATTATGCCCAGATCCTCAAGGACCTGTCCGACACGCACTTTCCCCGGGCCAAGAAGATCGTCCTGGTGCAGGACAACCTGAATACCCATAAACCGGCTTCACTTTATGAGGCGTTTCCCCCGGAGGAAGCGCGCCGTCTCGTCGAACGGTTCGAGTGGCACTACACGCCCAAGCACGGCAGTTGGCTCGATATGGCTGAATCCGAACTCAGCTTCTTGTCCGGTCAGTGTCTCGATCGACGCATCCCCGACAAGCAAAACCTCATTGAGGAAGTCGCCGCCTGGGAAGCCAGACGAAACAAACACCACGCCAAGGCGGATTGGCAATTCACCACAGCCGAGGCCCGCGTTAAGCTGAAGAGGCTTTACCCCACATTATGAACGACTCGGGGCACTAGCCCCCCTTGGTCCGTATTTGACGATTTTTTTGGCTATTTTGGCGCTATCTGTTGGGGCCGGGCGGCTTGCGTCAGCCCGGAGACCCGATCCGCCGGTGGAACGGCCACAACCTCTTTTCTTCGTGGCCTTCGTCGCTAACGAGTAGTCCGCACGAGAAATGGGACAACCTCTTGATGCAGGACGCTTTCATCCAGGATGGGTCGGCTGCCGGGCCGTTGGCGAACGACCCTGAAAACAGAAGCCAGGTACCGAGGAAGCGGCAGAAAACCGCCATTCTCTACCATAGGGTCGCGGCGGCGGCAGCGATTTTCGTTGCGCTCGAAATCACAGTGAAACCGACAAGCCATCTGCGCAATGGCAGGGCGTATCGGCGCGGCGTAGCGAAGGGAGGGCTGTCGCTCATGATATATCGCATCAGGACCCCGGTACGGAAAGCGTCATTCCAGCCGGCGCGCTTGCGCCTGCCCTGCGTCGAGCCAATGGATTCCTCCAACCTGGCGAGATGAGTGCCAGCCGTCGCAATAGCCCAATATTTGCAGTGGCGCGTCTTGTCCTCGTTCATGGTCACATTCAGGACCGGATCGCCGGGCGCGGAGCCGCCGACATTGTTCACCAGGACGTCAGGTGCGGGTCTCGCGGGCACGGACCATCTTCCCGATCGCGGCCAGACCCGACCAGACATGGCGTTCCTGAAGCCACGCGATATCCGTCGACACCTCCCCGGTCCAGGTCTCCATGCGGGCATGGTCGGTGTGCACCGTGGTATGGCTGGGTTCGGCCGGTTGGCATCAAAGACCGCGGCAAGTCGAGCTAACGTTTCCCGCTTTTCGCCGCCGGCTGAACCGGCAAGGTCAGGTTGGGCCGCACCACGTCGGTTGCCAAGCCCATCGCCTCCAGCACTCTAACGCAGGCGAAAACGCCATCGATCTCCCATTTCGTGCGACCGTGAGACGCGGAACGTGGGTCGATGTGGTGGTTGTTGTGCCAACCTTCCCCGTTCGAAAGCAGGGCGACGACCCAGTTGTTGCGGCTGTCATCGCCCGTGTCGTAAGGGCGGCGGCCCCAAAGATGCGCGGCGGAATTGACCAGCCAGGTGATATGCCAGACGGCGACCGTGCGTACGAACACGCCCCATAGCAGCACGCTGGCGCCCAGTTGGGCAGCCTCCGCCGGCCCGAACCCCTGGATCGCTCCGATCGTGGCTCCCAGAACGAAGAATACCGCCCAGGAGGAAACGATGATGGTCGGATACAAATACGACCGTTCCAGGCGCCGGTAGAACGGGTCGCGGAGGATATCCTTCGCATAGCGGTCATAGATGCCAAGGCGGGCGAGATCGCGGTTTTCCACCAGCATCCAGCCGACATGGCCCCAAAGGAAGTTCACCAAAGGACTGTGCGGATCGTCCTGGCGGTCGGAAAACTGATGATGTCGCCGGTGCACCGCGACCCAGCGGGCGGGGGTATCCTGCATGCAGCAGATCCCCAGGATCGCAAAACCGCGTTCGAGCCATTTCGGGCAGACCAGGCCCCGATGGGTCAGCAGCCGATGGTAGCCCAGGTTGATGCCGAGGCTGCCGAACACGAAGATGCCGACCGCCCCCAGGATCAGTCCGGTCCAACTGAAGAACCAGGGCAATACCGCCAGCAGCGCGACCAGATGATAGACGCCGACGGTGATCGCGTACGACCAGACGACTCGCGTGCGATCGACTGCCGCGGGCAACGGAAGGCGCGGGCTGCGTGCCACGGAGCGGTTGGCGATCATGTCGTCAGGCACGGCTTCCCGTTCGACCACCTGTCCGTCACGGGTCGCCTTTCAGGGACCATATGTGGACCGGTGGATGGATTGCGGCAAGACCACCCGTCCCGATCGGATATCGCATGCTTGCCCCAATCTCGGTCCGTGTCGTGGTCAAAGCCCGCAAGGGGGGACGGGAAATCATGCCCGGAATGCACTGACGGGAGAGCAAATGGTTCCGTCGATTTCGGCCGGTTTGTACACTACCGACCGCCCGAACCGGTGACCGACGGCGACAACGGAAGCTGTCATTGCGAGCGCGGCGAAGCAATCCAGGGCAATCAACAGGATCAATCGTGCCAACCCGTGGGTTGCGTCGCTGCGCTCGCAATGACAGCGGCCACGCATCGGTCAGTGGTTGCGGCCAGTCTGCACACGACCAACCGCCCGAAACAATGAACGGCGGCGACAACGGAATCTGTCATTGCGAGCGCGGCGAAGCAATCCAGGGCAACCAACAGGATCGATAGTGCCAGGCCCCTGGATTGCTGCGCTGCGCTCGCAATGACAGCGGCCACCCATCGGTCATGGTTGCGGCGGTTGGTCTAATACCAACCGTCCGAAACACCGACTCACCCCCCTATGCAAAGGTCTCCGGGTTCGATTCGATACCCTCGTCGGCCGATTCGCGGCCAAGGAGGGATCGAATGGGCAAGGCAATCGCGGTCACTCGAACCGAGCACACGGCCTCTGA
>CAMATI010000462.1 GCA_945861095.1 Asaia bogorensis
CGCCGCTGCGTGATTATCCCGGCCTGGGCCGGGATCAGACTCCCACTTCCTCCCCGGCCGCCAGACGACGCGCCAGGTCTTCCCGCCAACGCGCAAAATCCTCCCCGCGCCAGGCGTCGTGGCGGCCTTCCGCGTAGGCGCGCGCGTTCAGGTGGTAGACCAGGGCGTTGCGCCTGGTGGCGACGAAATTGTCGCGTGTTGCAACGATCTTGCCGGGAACGCCCATGACGACGGACCCTTCCGGCACGTCCATGCCCGGCGGCACCAGCGCCATCGCGCCAATCACGCAGCGCCGGCCGATCTTGGCACCGTCCATCACCACCGAGCCAATGCCGATCAGGCAGTCGTCACCGATCTCCGCCCCGTGCACCACGGCGCGATGGGCGATCGAGCAATAATCGCCGATGACCGTGCCCTTGCCGCCGCCGACATGGATCACTGCCCCGTCCTGGATGTTGCAGGCGCGGCCGATGCGCACGCCGGCGCCCTCGGCGCGGATGACGGAGTAGGGCCAGAAACTGCTGCCCTCCCCGGCGCTGACGCGGCCGAAAATGCGCGCTGTGGGATCGACGAATGCCGGGCGGTCCAGTTGAACTTCCGGGCCTAGGATGAAGGTCATGGGGCACCTTGTCTTTGTTGGAGGGCAGGGTGCCGGATTGGGGCGGGGTCGGCAATTGGGGGGAGGCAGTGCGGGGCTTCCGCCCCGGACCCCGACCAGGGCTCTGCCCTGGACCCGCCAAGGGCGACGGCCCTTGGAACCCGGACCATTGTTGCCTTGAGGGATGGGGCGCTACTCGGACCTCTCACCGTCCGGGTAGCGCCCCATCCCTCAAGGCACCCAAAGAATCGCATTCCAAAGGCCGCGCCTTTGGTGGGTCCAGGGCAAAGCCCTGGTGGGGTCCGGGGCAAAGCCCCGCCCTTCCCCAGCACACCCGCATTGACCGCCCCACCCCAACCAGCCAAGTATCAGCCACATTTTTCGTATGAAAGGTCTCGCAATGCCCCTGGAATCCCTGCAACCGAAGGACCTCGCGCTGGACGACATCCGCTGGCAGGCACGGGTCGACCTGGCCGCCGCCCATCGTATTGCCGTCATGCACGGCTTCCACGAAGGTATCTTCAACCATTTCACCCTGCGCGTGCCCGGCACCAACGACCGCTACTACCAGATCCCGTTCGGCCTGCACTGGTCGGAAGTCACCGCAAGCTGCTTCATGGAAGTCGGCTTTGACGGCACCCTGCTCGCCGGCGAAGGCCTGATCGAGCAGTCCTGCTACTGCATCCATGCGCCCATCCATCGCCTGATCCCGGATGCCGCCGCCGTCTTCCACACCCACATGCCGCACGCCAGCGCGCTCTCCCGGCTGGAGGACCAAAGCATCCTGCCGATCGGCCAGACCGAACTCGGCACCATGATGCATACCGCCTATGACGACACCTACACCGGCCCCGCCTTCGATCCGGCCGAGGGCGAACGTCTGGTCGGGGTCATCGGCGACAAATCCGTGCTGATGATGGCCAACCACGGGGTCGCGACCGTCGGCACGTCTGTGGCCGAGGCCTACGACCGGCTGTACTACGTGGAGCGCGTGGCCCAGGTGCAACTCTATGCCATGTGGACCGGACGCCCGCTGAAGACGCTGCCGCAGCAGGTGGTCGACCATACCTACGACACCTACCGCCGGACGGCGCCTACCTATGGCGGGCGGAAAAACTGCGACTGGCATTTCGATGCCCTGAAGCGGATGCTCGATCGCAAGGAACCCGACTACAAGGACTGACCCCAGTCCGCACGGGAGAGCGCCCCGCGGCCTCTCCCGTGCGACACCGCTTGAACGCCGGCCGGGCGCGTGCGACCATCTTCCTGTCCGCTGACCGAAGGCCAGCGGTGTCGGCCGACCGAATCCCATCCGTAATGAGTTGGGGTCGCACAGGAGGAACATCATATGAGCATCAATCGCCGTCATATCGCCACGGCCGGAGCCGGGCTGCTCGCCATGGCCGCCATCGGGATCGCCGCCCCGGCCCAGGCCGATGACAAGAAAAAGGACGCGGCATCCCTCGCCGCCGCGGTGGAAGCCTTCCGCGTGGCCATGCACAAGGCCGACAAGGCGGCGTTCGACAAGCTGTGCTCCGAACACCTCAGCTACGGCCACTCGGCCGGCAAGATCGAGACGAAGGCCGAGTTCATCGCCGCGTCAACCAGTGGCAGGTCGTCCTGGAAGACCATCAATTTCGATAAGGTCACCAATCAGGTGGCGGGCGAAGAAGGGATCTCGCGCTTTATCCTGACCGGTCAGACCGAAAGCGAAGGCAAGACCAACGATATCAACATCGGCGTGCTGATGGTCTGGCGGCAGGAAAAAGATAGCTGGAAGCTCCTCGCCCGTCAGGCATTCCGCCTCTGATCCGACGCCGCCGTTCGGCGTGCCGCCACCCGCCATGCCGGCCCGGAGTATGATCCGGGTCGGTGCGTTGCCGGTGGCCGCGCGGTGTGCCGGACCGCGGAACGGAAGCGCGAACGGTGGGCCGATCGGGTCATACCTGGCGATACGGTCATACCTGGCGATCGGCCCGTGTCGGGCGGCAGCAGGTTTCATCATCCGGCGGCGCGTGATCGCGTCCCCGCAAGCAGGAAGCCGAGCCCATGGATCAATCGACCCGTGATCTTTCGGTTGGAAGTTGGCCCGCGGGACTGACCCGTGTCCCCTACTGGGTCTATCGCGATCCCGCCGTCGCGCGCGACGAACAGGCCCGCGTGTTCGAAGGCCCGGTCTGGAACTATCTGTGCCTGGAAGCCGACATCCCGGAAATCGGCGACTTCCGCGCCAGCTTCATCGGCACCATGCCCGTGGTGGTGGCGCGCACGGAAGACGGGTCGATCGCCGCTTTCGAGAACCGCTGCGTGCATCGCGGCGCCATGATCTGTCTGGAGGATGGCGGGCGGGTCAAGGATTTCCACTGCGTCTACCACGCCTGGCGCTACGACCTGAGCGGCAATCTGAAGTCCATCGCCTTCCGCCACGGGGTGAACGGGCAGGGCGGCATGCCCGCCGATTTCCGCATGGAAGATCACAATCCCCGCAAGGTGCGCATCACCACCTTGCATGGCCTGGTGTTTGGCACGTTGGCGGACGACGCTCCCGACATTGAAACCTATATCGGTCCCGAAATCACAGCCCGCATTCGCCGCGTCCTGCGCGGGCCGGTGGAAGTGATCGGCCGTTTTACCCAGGCGCTTCCCAACAACTGGAAGCTCTACATGGAGAATGTGCGCGACACCTACCACGCGAGCCTGCTGCATCTGTTCTTCACCACGTTCCGTATTACGCGCCTCAGCCAGGGCGGCGGCGTGCTGGTCAGTGAGAACGGGGTCGCGCATGCCAGCGCCACGCGCGGGGCGCCGCCCCAGCACGACACCAGTTATGCCGGCATCCGGTCCGACGATCAGGGGTTCCATCTGTCCGATCCGACGTTCATGAACGGACGCAACGAATTTGGCGACGACATCCAGTTGCAGATCCTGACGGTGTTTCCGGGCTTCGTGCTGCAACAGATCTCATGACTCCCCTCATTTTCGACTCCTGCATTACTATGCCCAAGCAGGCACGACTCTCCTGGACACCGCTTTTTGTATCAGGCTGGGTTACGTGACTCGAGGTATGACCCGGTCAGTTGGGCCAGCTTCCCGTTGCAGGTGGCGGG
>CAMATI010000463.1 GCA_945861095.1 Asaia bogorensis
ACGCAGCGCGTTGCGGACGAGGTCACGCTGGGTGATTTCCCCTCGCCCTTCCAGGCTGGACGGCCGGGTTTCCAGGCGCACCACATGCGGTTGCTGAAATTGCAGTTCGGCGGCGTCCTCCACCGTGACCACCCGCTCACTGGGATGGATCATGCGCGACATGGCATTCATCATCGTCGTCTTGCCGGACCCGGTGCCGCCGGAAATCACGACGTTAAGCCGAGCCTGGGAGCAGATTTCGAGGACTTTGGCGACCTGGAGGGTGAGCGCTTTCCATTGCACCAGTTGGGCGAAGTCGATCGCCTTGCGGCCGAATTTCCGGATCGACATATAGGGGCCGTCGAGGGCCAACGGCGGAAACACGATATTGACGCGCGATCCGTCCTTCAGGCGGGCGTCCACCATCGGGCTCGATTCATCGACCCGCCGGCCGATATCGGCGGCGATCCGCTGGCAGATATTGATCAGATGCTGGGTGTCGCGGAATCGCACATTGGACAGCACGACCTTGCCGTGGCGCTCGATGAACGTCTTGTCCGGCCCGTTCACCATGATGTCGGCGATTGAATCGTCTTCCAGCAGCGGCTCCAGCGGTCCCAGCCCCAGGATGTCGTGCACCAGTTCGCCGGCCAGCGCCCGCTGTTCCCGGGCGTTCAACTGAACCCGCCGCTCGGTCGCGATTTCCGAGATAAGCCGCTCCACGTCGACCGTCAGCCGTTCCGGCGTCATCTGCGACACGACGTTCGGGTCCAGGCGCGACAGACACGCCTCTCGCAGATCCGTGATTTCCGGGTTGTGCAGGGGCGCCAGACCCGGGGGGAGATCGTCCTGCTTCTGGGCTTCCTCGATGATGCGTTCCACCCGCGGATGGGTGGCGGTGGCACGCCGGCCGAATGCCGGGACGAAGCTGGCGCTCATCCGCGCCCCCGGAGCTTGCGCCAGAAGCCGGACTTGCCGCCGTTGACCATATTGCCGGTGCCGTCCCCGGAATCGAGCAGGCGGATCGATCCGACCTGCCGAGCGATATCGGTGATGGCGGTGCGAAACGTCGTACTGGCGCCGATGGCGGGTTCCCCCATGGTGGCTGCGTTGGCGATCTGGCGTGGCAGATCCGGGATGGCGACGTCGACTTTCATCTTCAGCGCGTCCTCGATCTGGCGGCGGGTCAGACCACCCGGAATGCCGATGCGATTGAGCACGACGATGGCGCGCTGTTCCTGCCCCTGGCCTTTTCGCAACTCCAGCAGACGCACCGTGTCGCGGACCGACGCCAAAGACGGGTCCATCACCAGCACCCGCTGGTCCACCAGATCGAGCAGATCGCGATATAGCGGGACCGGCCCGAACGGCACGTCGGCGACGATGAAATTGAATCGCCGGCGCAGTGAATCCAGCAGGCTGGCGGCCGCGCCCGAGGCATGGTTGGCTGGCAGGGAGACCATTTCCTCGCCCGCAAGCACGTGCAGCCGGTCGTTCACCGGCTGGGCCGCGCGTTCCGCCAGCAGGGCGTCGATACGCTCCGGCGCTTCCAGCGCCATGCGCAGACCCGGGCCGGGCTGGGTGTTCAGCAGGAACGCCGCCGAACCCAGATGGATGTCAGGGTCGAACACCACCGTGTGGCGGCGCATCGTCACCCCCAGGTGCCAACCGAGATTGACCGCGATGGTGGTGGCGCCAACGCCGCCACGCACCCCAGTGATCGAAACCGCCCGCCCGCTGAGGATCTCCTCGGTCGTGGTGGCCACGCCGCCCCGCAGGCTGACACCGAAATGGCGCGCCACCTTGTCGCGGGTCAGCGGCTTGGCGAGATATTCCGTGGCGCCCAGGCCGCGGGTTACTTCGCGGTAGAAGTCCAGATGCTCGATTTCGCCGACCACCAGGACGCAGACATCCGGCTCCACCACATTCGACAATTCGCCGAGGGCGCGGAGCGGCTGGTCCTCGCCGCTGACATCGACGATCAGGGTCAGCGGCGTCGCCTGCTTCTGCATGACAGCGATCGCGGCCCGGATGCCGGACCGGCGGATATCCGGCTCGCCGCTTACGACATCGGCAAGCCCGTCCCGCAGGGCCTCTTCGGACTTCGCGTCGGTCACGAACGCCATCAGCGACGGCCGGTCGTGTCGAACGGCCGGACCATCCGCTCCTTGCGCGGATCCTGGACCGAGAACGACTCCATCGACGGGCATTGGTATTGGCTTCCTTACCGTTCCGATGTGGACGCTACGGGGTCGCCCCGGCCGCCGCGGCGCCGACGCCGGACCCGCCACCACCACCGCCGCTTCCGCCACCCGCTCCTCCGGCCGGCGCCGACGGGTTCAGCGGACGCGCCTGGTCGGTCACGATGCGATCGACCGCCAGGACCTGCGCGGCGGAGGTAGCGCGAGCGCCGCTCTGGCCCCGGATCAGGTCGTTAGGATTGGCTACCTGGGCGGCAATATTGCTCGAATTCGCGCCGGTCGGACGCCACACATCGGTGCGGCGATACGGGTCCCGATCCATGCACCCGACCAGCACCGTTACACTCGCCGCCACCAGCACCGCTCGGCCGATCCGCTGGGTCCGGGGCACTGCGTCGGTGGGTGCGATCATACTGCAAGTCCTGTCATCGAACGCGTCCGATATCCTGCCTTCGGACATCTGTGTCGCCCTTTCGCCGCCGCGCTCCATTGCCCGGCTCATTGCACGATGAACCCGGCGGCGCCCGGAATGCGAACCGGTACTGGCGCCTGGCGTTCGGAAACCTGCCGCATGAACAACAGCCGCTCGATATCCGGGGGCGGCGTATAGCCGTCCGTCGGCAAGGAAAGCTGCGACGAATTGCTGACTGGGCGGACGATATAGGGTGTCACGACGATCACCAGTTCCTTCTCTGTCCGGTCCAACCCGCTGCGACGGAACAACGACCCCAGCACCGGCGTATCGCCGAGGAACGGCAAGCCGCTGCCGGTATCCGCCGTCTGCTGCTGCAACAGGCCCGCGATGGAGAAACTTTGCCCGCTGCCGAGTTCCACGGTGGTTTCAGCCCGCCGCACGGTCAGCGACGGCACGTTCAGGACGGAATTGCCACCGACCAACTGGACGCTGTTCTGGTTGTTGGTCTCGCTGACTTCCGGCTTGACGTGCAGGTTGATGCGGCCGTTGTTGAACACGGTCGGCACGAAGGTCAGCATCACGCCGTAATTCTTGTAGGCGATGGTGACTTCGCCGTTCTTTTGGCTGACCGGGATGGGATACTCGCCGCCGACCTGGAAGCTGGCGGCCTGTCCGCTCATGACCGTCAGGTTGGGTTCGGCCAGCACCTGGGCGAGATTGTCGCGCGCCAGGGCATCGATCACGCCGTTGAAATTGGCACCCGGGCAGACCCCGATGATGCCGGCACCGCCGCCGCAGCTCAGCAGGTTGTTATTGGCGTTCAGCATCAGCGCGGGGGTGCCGGCGATGCTGCCGATCGTCGTCAGCGCCGACCAGTTGATGCCCAAGTTGCGCACGACCTGGCGCGACATTTCGGCGATGCGGACATGCAAGGTGACCTGGATCGGTGCTTCCACCCTCAGCTATCCCCTCATTTCACACGACCTCGAACATTCCGGAGAACCAACGGGACTGTGAGACGGTCTCGGCGAAGCGCGCCATCAGGGGCGACAGCCGGTGTTCTGGCATGGTGGGTATCAGTTCATAGAGCATGCAGCCCTGGCG
>CAMATI010000464.1 GCA_945861095.1 Asaia bogorensis
GGGGAAGGTGAGCGTGGCGGCGCGTGGCGTCAAGGGGTTATAGAATAATTATGGCACTACATTGAAGATTCCAGGGGCGGTCGACTGTATATCAGGGGTTTTCCGTAGTCGTTACGGTATATGGTGGAAAAAACGCTAAAGATGGGTTATGCTGACACTCGCGGTAGCCTTAGGGCAGCTCAGCTCATGGGGTGTCATGGAAGGGGTTCAATCGTCGTGGATCGCGTCCGCCTCGGCTCAGCCGGCCCCGGTACCGGCGACCACACCGCAACCGGCGGTGCCAACAGCAACGCCACCGACCGCCAATCCCGCCTCGGCCCCGACACCTGGCGGCGCAGCACAGGCAGCGCCAGCGACACGCATTCCGGACTGCGTGCAGCCTCGATCGACCGACTCCTTGCCGGACGGGAATCAAAAACTGACGGTCACCTTGGACCCCGCGACGCGATGGCAGCCGGGGGGTGGCATGGTGCGCTTCACCGTCGCGGGCATCGGCCTCACGGCCAGCAATATGCAGATCGTCGGCTGCTTTGGCTGGAATACCGGTCAACCCAACCAAGGCTGGTCATCGCCGGTTCCCTTGCAGGTATTGAACGCCGAACAGGACAAGTTGACCCTCGGCGCGATTGTTCCAGACGCCATCCTGAAGCAACGCCCGAACTGGTGGTGCGACCAGGTCAGCCGCTGCGCAACGGCATCGCAGGCCACCTATGACGGCTGGGGACTGGTGCCCGTATCCGACCTTCGGATCCTTGCCTACTCCGGCACAGGTTTGGGTTGGAAAACCCTCGACGTCAGCATTCCGGTTGGCATCACCTTGCGCTATCTGGCCCTCCTGATCGCCGTCTGTGCCATCGTACTTGCCTGGGTCGTCGTGCTGCACCTGGCCAAATCATATCCCAAGATCAGAGGCGACGGCCTGTTGCGCATGATTTCCAACCCGAGCGGATATGCCAGCCTGTCGCAATTGCAGATCACCACCTGGACCTTCGTGATCGCCGGTGGAGCGATCTACGTGATGGCGCTCTCGGGCAACCTGATCGACATTCCCACCCAGGCCCTCACCCTGCTCGGTATTTCCGGCGTGGCCGTGCTGGGTGCGGCATTGCCGGGGGCATCGGCGTCCACCAGCGCGCCAGCGACGGCCAGCGGCACGACCACGCCCGGCATGGTCGCCACCCCCGATCTGGTCGGAACAGCGAACGCCACCAGTGTCGTGCTGACATGGCGCCCGCCAACCGCTGGCTTGCCGACCGCGGGCTATATCGTCGAACAGATTACGAATGCCGGGGTTGCCTGGTCGCAGGTCAACGGAACAACCGAACCGATGCTTGTCGTTAACAATCTGACCGCGGGCTCGGCCTATCAGTTCCGCGTCATCGCGGTGGATGCGCAAGGCACGCGAGGCACCGCCTCCCCACCCCTCGCGGTCTCCACTTTGGCGGTCGCGGTGCCACCGCCCGATCCCCCCTCGGCACCGACCATCGGGGCCAGCAGCGAGACCTCGATCACCGTCAATTGGGCCGCGCCAGCCGCGGAACCGGCGGGCTACTGGTTGCAGTATCGACCCGCCACCAGCACGGCCTGGACATCCGTCACAGGGCCGGTATCCGCGACCCAGCGCACGATCAACGGCTTGCGACCGGACACGGAGTATGAATTCCGCGTCGCCGCCATTGCCAATGGCGCGGTCAGCCCGTGGTTGATGGTGCCGGACCCGGGTCGAACGACCGTGCATGTACCGCGATGGGCCGATCTGATCATCTGGGACGGCCTGAACGAGATCGACGTCACGCGCGTGCAGATGTTGCTGTTTACCCTGATCGCGGCGGGCTTCGTGCTACTGAGTATCGGCAACGAAAGCATGATCCCGCCGATCCCGACCGGCATTCTGGCACTGATGGGCATCAGCAACAGCGTCTATCTGACCGCCAAGTTCATCCCGCAACAGCGTTGACGCATCCAGTGAGGAGACCAAAACAACCGGCGGCGGAACGGGGACTACGAACCGACCGCCGGCCCGACAACCCCCATGCAGGTGCCAAACCCGATCGAAACGAACCCGTCGCGCCGGCAACGACCGCGGAAGATCACCTCATCGCCGTCTTCCAGGTAACGCCGCGTCTCTCCGTTCGGCAGGGTGACAGGCTCCCTCCCCCCACGGGTCATTTCCAACAGGCATCCCTCGGATCCGCGTTCGATTCCCGATACCGTGCCGCTGCCCAACAGATCTCCAGGTCGCAGGTTGCAGCCGTTGGAGGTGTGATGTGCGAGCATTTGTGCCACGGTCCAATACAGCATGCGCGCGTTCGACCGTGACAGTCGATGCGCCGGAATGCCAGCCTGACGCAAAGCCGGGGTCAGCAACAAGACATCGAAGTCGATATTGAACGCGCCCTCTGCCTGGTCGCGTGAATCGAACAGGTATGGCAGGGGCGCGGGATCGCTCTCGGGCCGAGCCGGTTGGGCTTCTCGGAACGGCGCCAAGGCGTCGGCGGTGATCAGCCAGGGCGACACCGTCGTCGACAGGCTTTTCGCCAGAAACGGCCCCAAGGGCTGCGATTCCCAGGTCTGCATGTCGCGAGCGGACCAGTCGTTCAGCAGGCAGAACCCGGCGATCTGATCGCTTGCCCGGGCAATCGGGATGGGAAAGCCCAACTCGTTGCCAGGCCCAACCCAAACGCCGAGTTCCATCTCATAGTCGAGGTTACGGCAGGGTCCGAAATCCGGTTCGGCCTGCTCGGGCGGTTTCCGCTGTCCATTGGGGCGGCTGACCATCTCCCCGGACACACGCACGGACGACGCGCGACTGTGATACGCCACCGGTACGTATTTGTAGTTGGGCATCAGCGGATTGTCCGGCCGGTTGATCTTGCCCGCGGTGGTCGCATGATGAATGCCGGCAAAGAAATCCGTGAAGTCCCCGATCCGCGCCGGCAAATGCATCGCGCATGGGGCCGCGTCGTGCAGCAACTTCCCGGCCATCGCTCGCGCGGGGCTGGCGCCAGCTTCATCCAGCAGGCCCGACACCGCCCGCCGCAGCGCGGTCCAGGCGACCGGGCCAAGGCACATATACGGATTGAGCGTCCGCCCACTCGCGGCCTCGGCCGCATCGCGCGCATCGCCGCTCAGCAGCCCCGCTTCCACCACGGCACCGATATCCAGAATCCGGTCGCCGATCGCGATCCCGCCACGCGGCACCCCACCGGGCGGGGAGAATATTCCGATCGGCAGGTTCTGGATCGGAAAATCCGAATGGCCGTTCGCCGAGACAACCCAACTGGTGCGAGCCGGATCGTGAGTTTCGTCGATCATGCGTCGTGTCCTGTGTCGGAGGCAGAAAAATATCTTGCGCAGCCCATCCCGAACAGCCGCCGCAAACCGAATTGAACCCGGACCGCGTGACCGCCCGTCCGCAGTCGATCACATCGGACTGTTCTGTTCAACCAATGGAACAGAAAGCCAGCCCACCGGTACCCACGAACACCGCCGCGTGCGGTCTGTTGACCGCAATCTCAGCCATCCCCTCATTTTTTCTCCTGTGATTCCAAGGCAGTAGGTTTGGATGCCAAGTCGCCCCGCCACCTGCAACGGGAAGCTGGCCCAACTGACCGGGTCATACCTCGAGTCACGTAACCCAGCCTGATACAAAAAGCGGTGT
>CAMATI010000465.1 GCA_945861095.1 Asaia bogorensis
ACCCACCCCAGGTAATTTAGACTTGAGGGCGCGGAAGGATCACCACGCGCATGCCTATGCTCATCCCCCAGACTCCCACCGCGTTCCCCGAACTTGACGCTGCGAGCGGTGCCGGCTCAGCCGGAGGCCGAACGGAACGTGTCAACGACTTTGATACAGCCGGGTTCGGAATTTAAGCTCGGTTACAAGGCGTCGCTTGGGTGTCGGGTGTTTGGGCACGTGAGGCATCGGGAGCCTGCTGTCCCGGCGCATTGAGGATCGGCGCGTCGTCGTGCGTGGGTCCGGTAGGCGTTACGTAACGGAACGCAGTGGAGGCGGCCCTTGGCGTGCGGGGCGGCGGAGACTGTCGATGCCAGTTGCGAAGCCGGGGCGGAGGAAGGCACGGGACGGTTCGATGACGTTGAAGGCACCGGGGCCAGCATTCAGGTGGTGGTTTTCGGCGTAGGCGGGTTGATCCAAGCGGCGGTCGGTTTAGCGGGCGGCGTTGGCGCTCGTTTGACGAAGCGCTCGGGGTTTTCACGGAATGCCCGATCGAGTGTAACCTGGCGAGCGGCATGAACAGTGTCGATCTGGCCGTAATGCACCTGGTCCGGCGTCATCAACCCGATCCCGGCATGGTGGTGGTCCTGGTTGTACCAATCGAAGAACGGGCGGCAGAAGCTTCTGGCGTCCTCGATGCAGCCGAAGCGTTTGGGGAAGCGGGGTTGATATTTCAGCGTCTTGAAGTGGCTTTCGGAGAAAGGGTTGTCGTTGGACGTGTGCGGACGATTATGCGAGCGGGTGACACCCAGGTCGGCCAGCAAGAACGCGGTGGCCTTGGCTTTCATCGGGCCGCCGCGGTCGGCATGCAAGGTGAGCTGACCGGGCGGCACGTTGTGTTTCGCGATCGCATCGTCGAGCAACGGCTGGAACAGGGCGGCACTTTCGGCATCGGCCACGCACCAGCCGACCACGCGGCGGCTGTAGATATCGAGGATCACGTAGAGATAGAAGTAGCTCCACTTGGTTGGCCCCATCAGCTTGGTGATGTCCCAGGACCAGACTTCATTGGGCTTCTCCGCCAGAAGTTCCGGCTTCTGGTAGACCGGGTGGCGCAACTGCTGGCGCCGCTCGCGCACCTCGTCGTTCCGGTCAAGAATGCGATACATGGTGCGGATCGAACAGTAATAGACGCCCTCATCGAGCAGGGTGGCGTAGATCTCGGCGGGCGCCTGATCGGCGAAACGGTCTGCGTGCAGCAGATCGAGCACCGATTGGCGTTGCGGCACGGTCAAAGCCCGAGGCGGCGCGGGCCTTGACCGCGGGATCGTCGGCGGCGCGGCCAAAACTGCTCGCCGGCGGTGCACCGTGGCACGCGAAACCCCCAGCGCCGCGCAGACCGCGGCGGTCATGCCGCCGACCGGTGCCAGGGCCGCGACGGCCTCGGTCAAGGCGCGTCGCCGTTCGGCGTCGGCGGGGTGCCCAGGGGGATGCCCAGGGGAATGCCAAGCAGGTCCGCAAGTTTTTTTTGGACCTCGATGATGGCCTCGGCCCGGGCGAGGCAGCGCGTGAGATGGGCGTTGCTTCTCTGCAACAGAGCCACTTCCGCCAGGAGCGGGTTGGGTTCGGCGGGCTTCGGACCGCGTTTGGCCGGTGTCAGCGCTCCGGAGGCTCCTGCGTCGCGTTGACGGCGCCAATCGCAAAGGGTTGATGAGTAGATGCCCTCGCGGCGCAGGATCGCACCGATCCCGCCGGTCTCAGCGGCACGGTCGGTAGCGGCGAGGATGCGCAGCTTGTCCCTGGCGGTGAAGGTCCGCCGGCGGGGGCGGTTCGATAATTCGGGAGATGCCGAGGCGGGTGGCGCCACGACCGTCGGCCTACGGCCTACGTTCGGGGCGCCACCCGCCTCGGCATCGATCTGTGTGTAAAGCATGGGCATGAGCGAGATGATCCTTCCGCGCCTGCGGGTCTAAACTCCCGGGGGTAGATGTCTCATCATCATTGGCACGGAGGGGGACGCGCCAGGGTACCGCCGGATCGGCACCCCAAAATCTGGCTCCGGAAACGCGAGGTAAAATGGGGGACGGAAGTCGTTAAAACGGCGTATTTCAGCTGTTTTTTGACAAACGCGTGTCGCTTTACGTCCTTTTGAGTAAGAGAACCCAGCGCTCGGGAAGGGCGGGGAAGGGGACGGCATGGACCACCCGCCCGTTTGGTTACATCTCCGTCCCGGCTGGACAGCCAGGGGGCAGGGTCCGACGATCCTGACCGGCAATCGGCACCGCCAGGAACCGGCGCGGGGAGGGGGTGTGGGCACGGCATGAGCGAACCACCAGCAGCTGCGCCTCGACAGGCCGCTAGCCGCAGACTGCCGCACGATCCAAACCGCACCGTTGTTGGTGCCGCGTCCTGGAACATGGACGATGGCAACCTTGAAGGCGCCTAGCCCAGGTGTTACGTGTAACGGATGGAAGCCCGCGCCTCGTCCCGTGATCGCATCGCCCGCCATCGCACCGCCCAACGTGAGCGCGGGTTGCGTGCAGTCGTGTTGTGGCTGCCTGATGTGAACGATCCGGCTTACCGAGCGCGTGTTGCTGACGAATGCCGGCGCCTCTCGGTGTTGACGGCGGACGAAGAGGCAATGGCGGATGCTTTTGAGCGGAACGCAGCCGAGACGCCTGGATGGCGGTAGAGCCTGACGCCCTTCGGCGCGGGGCTGTGGTTGTGGTTCGCATGGAAGGCGATAAAGCGCGCCCGGCTGTCGTGGTGCGCTCCGACCTGCTGGGGGCGTTGCGCTATGCCACCGTCCTGCCGGTCACATCGGATTTGCGCGAGGACATCAGCCTCCGAGTCGGCGTCTCGCCAACCGCCGAAAACGGATTGCGGGCAGCATCGCAAATCATGGTGGACTGGCCGCAGACGGTCCGACTTTCCGCTATGGGCGAAGTGATCGGCCAAATCGACGCCGCCACCATGCGCGCCATCACCCGGCAACTGGCCGTGGTGCTGGGCATCGGGGCGGCCTCCCGGAAATCGACCTCACCCCAAGCGGCAAATCACCCTTCAGGCCAGAACTAACGAAACGCCCTGAATTTGACAGTTACGGGACGGACCAGGAACAAGTCGACCATATTTCTTCAACGGAGCGGGTTATGGCCGTTCCACCATCCTTTTTGATGCCAGGCGGGCTGTCGGAAAACACCTGTTTTCCGACAGGTAGCCTGACGCCAAAGAGGACCGTGGAGCGACCAAAACCCGCTCCATCAGGGAGATATGGGCTGTTTGTTCCTGGGTCGTCCCACAACTGTCAAATTTGGGGCATTCCGTTAGTTCTGGCCTATCTGGCTGGCGGCTGGAGACGTGCGTCCCGATGCAGGCGTGCGTGCCCAGATTTCCGCCGACACAACGATCGACGATCAGTCGGCAGGGCTCCAGCCGTCTTCCCGGCGCGTCACCGTTGCCGAACGCCCGGGTTAGTGGCTATCGTGCCTCCGTAATGGCCAAGGTGGCCGTGCATCGGGGCAATCCCGGATCATGAAGGATTCATAATGTCCGCAACGTTTGAGAAACTGATGAATGGATCTGATGGCGGGTTGGCCCTGCTCCAGGTTTTGGCGGAGAACAGCTTCGACT
>CAMATI010000466.1 GCA_945861095.1 Asaia bogorensis
ATCGGGGGCGCCAACGACAAGATCGAGGGGTTTTTCGACATCTGTGCCGCTCGGGGGTTGAGCGGCACCCAGGGCGTGATGATCCCGCGCGCCAATGTCCGCCACCTGATGCTGCGCGCCGATGTCGTGCGGGCCTGCGCGGAGGGGAAATTCCGCATCTACCCGATCGCGTCCATCGACGAGGGCATCGCGCTGCTGACCGGCCATCCCGCCGGGGACCGCGGGGCGGATGGCGCCTATCTGGAAGGCTCGGTCAACCGGCTGGTGGAGGACCGGCTGGCTCGCTTCGCCAGACTGCGCCGGGACGCCGACAAGGATAGCAAGGCGGATATGACATGAACCAGGCATATCGACGGCTGATTGTCGAACTCGGGCAGGGGACGTCCGACGATGCCCTGATCCGTCTGGCGGCTGAATTCGCGCGCGGGATGGGGCTGGACCTGCACGGGCTG
The DNA here is from genome assembly GCA_945861095.1 of Asaia bogorensis. GTDB lineage: Bacteria > Pseudomonadota > Alphaproteobacteria > Acetobacterales > Acetobacteraceae > Rhodopila. The sequence goes on from CAMATI010000466.1 coordinate 453, forward strand.
TTCATCGAGGACGAAGCCCTGCTGCATGTCGCCGCCATGCCCTTCGCGCGGGAGATCCGTCTGCCGTCGCACCAATGGCAGCCGATGGATACCGGGCGGATGGAGGCCGAGTTGCACCTGGCCGCGGAAACCGCGCATCGGCGGCTGCGCCATGTGGTCGCCGAACTGGGCATTCACGCGGCGTTCGAGGTGCGCCGGGGGGTGCCGCATCTGTGCATCGCGGGGGTCTGCACCGCGGCCGACATCGTGGTGATGCCGGCGATCGAGGCGACCGACCCCGGCGGGCCGGATATGCTGCGGGCGGCCGAGGAATCCGCCGCATCCGTCCTGCTGGTGCCGCGCCATCCGGGGCGTCGCCCAGGGGCGATGGCAGGGGCGATGGCAGGGGCGATGGCAGGGGCGGTGGCCGGGGGCGCGGTGGCACGGGCGGTGGCCGTGGTCGCGGGACCGGCGGGCGATCCGGCGCTGGCGCTGGCGGCGAGGATCGCGTTGGCGACGCGGGACCGGCTGTTCGTAGTGCAAATTCCGGATGGCGGGGTGAGTGCGGCGGAACAGCAGTTCCAGGCGTCGGAATTGGGAATCCCGCTCGATCGGGTGACGGTTCGCAACGCCGGGGGAGGCGATGCCGACGACGTGCTGCGCGCGCTTGCCGATGCTCGCGAACGCCTGATCGTGCTGACCCGGGCGGCGATGGTGCATCTGGGGATCGACGATGCGTCGCTGATCGCGCGGGTGCGCGGCGTGCCGGTGTTGGTGCTGTAGGGGATGGATCGGTTCGCCGGCCGCGGATCGGGTGGGCAGATGCCCGGAGATCGGAAGGCAGCGTCTGTTGGCATCGGACCGCGGCCTGCATTTGATGGCCGGCGTATGCGGAGGGGCGGCTGCCGGCTTGCGTTTGCCGATGGGCGTTTGCCGGTGGGCGTTTGCCGGTGGGCGTTTGACGGGGAGGCTACCGGTCGGTAGCTTTGGCTTCCAAGACAAACTCAGTGAAGGAATGCGCTCATGAAGGTCGGAATTGCCCTGAACATGCTCAGCCAGGCGGACCGCCCGGATGTTGCTGTTCTGAACGAGCACATGCAGTTGGGTGACCTGGCGGAGCCGCTGGGTTTCGACTCGCTGTTCGCGCTGGAGCACCATTTCACCGGTTACGCGATGTCGCCGGCGCCGCTGCAACTGCTGGCCTATTTCGCCGGACGCACCAAGCGCATCCAGATGGGCACGTCGGTGATCGTGATCCCGTGGCACGATCCGATCCGCATCGCTGAACAGATCGCGCTGCTGGACATCATGTGCGGCGGGCGCTGCCTGTTCGGCTTTGGCCGCGGCGCCGCGCGCACCGAATACGAAGGTTTCCGCATTCCGATGGACGAGGCGCGGCCTCGTTTCAAGGAAGGACTGGAAGTGGTGCAGCAGGCCCTGAGCCAGCCCAGTTTCGAGTATAATGGGCAGTTCTTCAAGATCCCCCGCACGTCGATCCGTCCGGCCCCCATTTCCCATCCCGAGCGGCGCTTCTATGGGTCCGCCAACAGCCCGGAATCGGCGAAACTGATCGCCAGCGCCGGGCTGGGCCTGCTGATCGTCATGCATAACGAATGGTCGAAAGCCGCGCATGAAGTCTATGACTTCCATGCCTATGCGCGTGAGGCCGGCCATGCGCCGCGTCCGCCGGTTATCCTGACCAACGTATCCTGCGCCGTGTCCCGCGACGAAGCCCAGGACCGCGCCGTCACCTGGCTGGGTAAGAAATGGGATTCGGTCGATAATCATTACCGGTTCTCGGACGGCGGGCTGTCTTCCGTGAAAGGGTATGAGGCTTACAACCGTATCGGCCGTACGTATGCCAAAATGAACGACATGTCGTATCGCAACCGTATGACGGACACCTATGTGAAGATCCAGGTGGTCGGCACGCCCGACGACTGCATCGAGCAGATCGCCGAACTGCGCAAGCTGACCGGTCTGGATCATCTGGTCTGCGAATTTGGCTATGGCGGCCTGCCGCACCACGAAGCCGAGGTGAACATGCGCCTGTTCGCCGACAAGGTGCGTCCGGTGCTGCAGAACGATCCGCTGTTCTCGGCGGAACCGGAGATCATCACGTCCCTGCCGGAGTTGGAAGAACAGCAGGGCGTGTTCGTGCCGGCCTGATTTTGGTGGATCCCGCGCGCGTCTCCCGGTTGGGCAGGCGTGCGCGGGTTGTGAGCGCCGCGGACGATGTCTGGCCCCCCGTTGATAGGGGCGAGCGTCGGCGCCTGGTCCGGGTGGGGCCGCTGTCGGGGCATGACCGCTTGCGAGTGGTTGGCGGTCGTTTTGTATGATCGCATGTATGTCGCGGCGTCATACCAACCGGCGGAGCCAATCACGCACCGTCGCCACAACTTCGTCAGGGCGGCCGCGGGGCCGTCGTCCACGCCCTCGGCGAGCTCTACAGTGAAAGTCGGGGATGCCTTCACCGGAGCGGACCACGCTGGGAGCGTCCGTCAGTGCTCCTGAGACAGCGACCGCTGCTGCGCGTGGCCTTGGCCGGTGGACCGACCGGTCGGGGCCGGGCGGCGCTGTCATGTGGGAGGGTGGAAGAAGGGCTGGGTTGCCAGCAACTCCATCGCTTCGTCCAGGGTTTGGTCTTCGAAGACGCAGCGCCATTCGCCGGTGTGGCGGTGCCACCAGACGCTGAACCGGTTTGGTCCGTCGTAGTCCATGCGGGCGAAGGGGGCCTCGAACTCCGGGCTGATTCTGTCCGGGCGGTCGGTCCGGAATTTGGTAATGAAACGGTATTTGTTGCCCAGCCACTTGCCGTAGATGGCTACGGGGTAGTTGAACTCGGTCGGGCAGATTTCGGGCAGGTGTCGCGGGATGATCGTTTCGGTGATCAGCGCCTCGCAGGCCTTGGTGATGGCGGCTTTTTCTATCGGTGAGGGTTTCGGGGTGGGGCGGCGGGCGGGGGCGGCCATCCAGATTTTGGGTTTGCGGGGCATGGGTGGCGCCTTATGGGATGGTGTCGGGGTTGGTGTTTCTATTGGGGGCACGCCAGACAATGAAATCGATATAGCCGGTCATCCAGCGAAGGCGCGGAGTATTGGCCGCAATGCGCCGCAGAGGTTCCTCATTGGAGCGCACGAAGTCGCGCAGGGGCGCCAGCATA
>CAMATI010000467.1 GCA_945861095.1 Asaia bogorensis
GGGAAGGTGAGCGTGGCGGCGCGTGGCGTCAAGGGGTTATAGAATAATTATGGCACTACATTGAAGATTCCAGGGGCGGTCGACTGTATATCAGGGGTTTTCCGTAGTCGTTACGGTATATGGTGGAAAAAACGCTAAAGATGGGCTAAGGCGGGGGGCGGGATGATTTCGCACGGATATCGCGCGTAGCCCCGCCCCCAAACCTTAGTCCGCTTCGCGGCCCAAGCCCACAAGGGAAGGGGGAGACTCTTTCTCCAACCGCCACGGGTTGGCGGGATGTGGGAACGCCGTTCGTCCGGTCCGGGGAGTACCCCAGACACGCCGCCCTCCCAACTTGATCCAACCGACGTCGGGGGCTAACTCGGTTCCTCCACCGGGGCAGGCGAAACGCCAGAAACCGCCGCCGGGATCGGAGGGAGGACACCGCATGACAGACCCAACCAACCGCGTCGTCATTATTGGCGCCGGCCATGCCGGTGGTTCGGCCGCGGCCGAACTCCGCCGCTCGGGGTTTACCGGCCCAATCACCCTGATCGGCGAGGAGCCGCTGCCCCCCTACGAACGCCCACCGTTGTCGAAGGCGTGGCTGAAGGGGGAGACGGATGCGGACAAGCTGGCTTTGAAGCCCGCCAGTTTCTACCCCGGGGCCGACATCGACCTGCGGCTCTGCACCAGCGCCACCGCGATCGACCGAGCGGCCAAAACGGTGACCCTGACGACCGGAGAGGCGCTGCCCTACGACACGCTGATCCTGGCCACCGGTGCGCGCGCACGGCGCATCCCGCTGCCCGGTCTGGACCTGGGCAATGTGCTGGAATTGCGGAACGCGGCGGATGCGGATCGGCTGAAGGCGGTGCTGGTCCCCGGCGCGCGTCTGGCGGTGATCGGCGGCGGCTATATCGGGCTGGAAGCGGCGGCATCCGCGCGTGCCCTGGGCGCAGAAGTCACCGTGGTCGAACGCGAACCTCGGGTCCTGGCGCGCGTCGCATGCGAACTCCTGTCCAACTTCTTCCAGGATTTTCACCGCGGGCAAGGCGTGATCATCGAGGTCAACGCCCAGGTCGCCGCGCTGGAAGGCAGCGACGGCAGCATTACCGGCGTGCGGTTAGGGGATGGGCGTCTGATCCCATGCGATGCCGCGCTGATCGGCGTCGGCGCGGTGCCCAACCAGGAACTGGCCAGCGAGGCCGGCCTCGCCTGCAACAACGGCATCGTCGTCGATCAGTCGGCCCGGACCTCCGATCTGGCGATTTTTGCGATCGGAGACTGCTCGCATCGTCCGATCCCGCTTTACGACCGGACCATGCGGCTGGAAAGCGTGCCCAGCGCGCTGGAACAGGCGCGCCAGGCCGCCGCCTCGATCTGCGGCAAACCGCTGCCGGTGCCGGAGGTGCCATGGTTCTGGTCTGACCAGTATGATCTGCGGTTGCAGATCGCCGGCATTCCGTTCGACGCCACCCGCATCGTGGTGCGCGGCGATATCGCGGCTGGGAAGTTCGCGCTGTTCCATCTGCTGGACGATGGGACGGTGCAGGCGGTGGAGGCGGTGAACGCCTCGACCGAGTTCATGGGCGGGCGGCGGATCGTGCAGCGGCGTAAGAAACTTACGGCGGAGAGGATCAGTGATTTGTCGGTGACCATGCAGGAGTTGGCTTCGGGGTAGGTAGGCCAAAGGGGCTTTGCGGCCCCCGACACCCCCCACCGCTCCCACAAATTCCGGCAACGTAGAAAATTCTCCCCCTCCCCTTGCGGGAGGGGGCCGGGGGGAGGGGGAATTTCGCACGGATATTGCGTGCGCCCCCTCCCCCCAACCCCCTCCCGCAAGGGGAGGGGGAGAATTTTCTCCAAGTCACCGCCTGATCCAACGATATGCAAGTCGCCGTCGCTGGACACCCCACCAAGGGCTGCGGCCCTTGGAACCGCAAACTTCACATCTGTCGCATCAGAGCCGCGACCCGGTCCAGGATCGGGAGGACGACGTCTTCCTTGGCGGCGGGTAGGCTGACCACCGAGCGGACGATACCCAGGTCCCGATAGCGCTTCAGCGTGTCCAGGTCGTCCGAAGAACTGAACAGGGAAATCGGGAACGTCGTCGCATCCCTCCCAGCCTCCGTCAGCATCGCCCGGAATTTCGGAACATAGTCAAAGACATCGCCATACTGGCCGGGGCGTCCGGCCAGCGGGATCCAGCCATCGCCATAACGAACCGCTCGTCGGGCGGCATAAGGGTAGGCGCCGCCGACGATCACCGGAGGATGCGGCTTCTGGACCGGTTTCGGCCACGTCATCATCGGGTCGAAATTGACGAACTCCCCGTGATATTCCGCCTTGGTCTGGGTCCAGATCGCCTTCATGGCCTCGATCCGCTCCCGCACCAGCTTGTGGCGGCTGGCGAAGACCGTGCCGTGGTTCTCCATCTCGTCCTGGTTCCAGCCGTTGCCGATCCCGAACAGGAACCTGCCGCCCGACACCTGGTCGATCGAGGCCACCAGTTTCGCCGTCTGGATCGGATCGCGCTGGTTGACCAGGCATACGCCCGTGCCCAGCCGCAACGTCTTGGTCACGCAAGCCGCCGCGGTCAGGGTCACGAACGGGTCCATCACGTCGTAATACTGCTTGGGCAGGTCCCCTCCCCCGCCCCACGGCGATTTCCGCGACAGGGGAATATGCGAGTGCTCCGCCGCCCAGATCGATTCAAAGCCGCGCTCCTCCAACGCCTTGGCCAGATTGGCCGAGGTCATGGAATAGTCGGTGAAGAACATCGATGCGCCGAAATCCATGGTCCTGTCCTCCGTTTTCAGAGCTGACGCATCAGGGCGGCCCACCGATCCAGGATCGGCAGCACGACATCGGCCTTTGCCGATGGGACGCTGACGGCCACGCGGATGATGCCCAGGTCGCGGTAGCGCTTCAGCACCTCGATATCCTCCGGGGAGGAGAACAGGCTGATCGGATAGGTGGTTGGGTCGCGCCCGGCTTCCTTCAGCATCTGGCGGAATTTCGGCACGATGGTGAAGACGTCGCTGTCTTCGCCCATGCGTCCGGCCAGCGGAATCCAGCCGTCGCCGTAACGGACGGCGCGCCTTGCGGCATGCGGGAAGGCACCACCGACGATGACCTCCGGATGGGGCTTCTGGACAGGCTTCGGCCAGGTCATCATCGGGTCGAAGTTCACGAACTCCCCGTGATATTCTGCCTTGGACTTGGTCCAGATCTCCTTCATCGCCTCCACCCGCTCTCGCACCAGCTTGGCCCTGCTCGCGAAGACGGTGCCGTGGTTTTCCATCTCGTCCTGGTTCCAGCCCACGCCGATGCCGAACAGGAACCGCCCTCCTGAAATCTGGTCGATCGAGGCCACCAGCTTCGCCGTCTGGATCGGATCGCGCTGGTTCACCAGACATACCCCGGTGCCGATCTTCAGGGTCTTCGTCGCCATGGCCGCCGCGGTCAGGGTCACGAACGGGTCCATCACATCGTAATAATGCTTCGCCAGATCGCCGCCGCCGGGTGTCGGGCTCTTGCGGCTGATCGGGATATGGGAATGCTCCGGCGCCCAGACGGACTCGAAGCCGCGTTCCTCCAACGCCACGGC
>CAMATI010000468.1 GCA_945861095.1 Asaia bogorensis
GTAACAGCCCAGGTAGGGCGGGCTTTGATCAGGTGGTCTGGAGTTCCGCGATCAGACGATCGGGCCGACTGGCCAATGCCCGTAAGATATCCCACCCCTGCTTTCTTGCTGTCGAAAGCAGCGATCGAATCACAGCAAAATCCTCCGCACCGTCGACGGAACGGAAGCCACCGGAAATCTTCTGGCGCAATTTCATCATCCGCCCATCCTGTTCCGCGAGGTTGTTGGTGAACGGCACTGTTGGATCGGACAGGAAGCGCAACACATCTGCCTTACGGACGCGGAGACGCAGCAGAAGGTTGTGGCCGGTCCGCCGTGGCACACGGCCCCGGCGTTTCCGTGCAGTGGAGATCAGAGCGGGTTGTGCCTCGTGGAACGCGAAGCCTTCGGTGAGAATGGCGTCGTAACATCGTTCGATCAGCGCGATGAACCCGGGGGACAACGGCACACCCTGCTCACGCGCAAGGTTCGTTGCATGACATGCCCGGCGCAACAGACGTTGCATCCTACGCGCCCAGTCTTCTTTCTCGATCTCGATCAACGCCTGAAGTTCGCGCAGGTGGTGCGCGTTGCATAACGCGTGCAAAACGCCTTTCAGGGTGTAGTACGGCTTCCAGTGGTCGTGGACGACGATCCCGAGAACGTTCTCCATCAGGCTGCCCCGTTTCGGGGATGTGCGGTAAAATGTCAGCCAGATGGTCGATGCGATGTGCAACCATTGTGTCTTTCCGCCGATCCGGAAGCCGGTTTCGTCCATGTGTTTGACGGGCGCCGCGGCGACATGGTCGCGCACCGCGGCGGCGAAGCCCTGAAACCGCGCGGCACAACTCCGGCTCATGCCGGCTATCGTCGCGGTGACCAGGTGCACGCCGAACAGATCGGCCATCAGCGCGGCCAGACGCTTCTCGGGCAGCAACTGGTAGTGCAACAGATAGACCACCACCGCGGCGAGGCGCGCACCGTATTGCACCGGCGCGGTCACGTCTTCGGGAAAGGCGGCCCGTGTCTCGGCGCCGCATTTCCCGCAAAGGCAGGCATGGGCGCGGTGTTCCGTGACAATCAGCGGCTGGGGTTCCGGCAGGTCGAACACCTGGCGCGCGGTATGGCCGGTGGTCATCCCCTCGTTCAGGGCTGCGCCGCAACCGGCACAAGTCTCTGGGAAATGATCAACCGTGGCATCCGGGTTCTCTGTTCGGCTCAGGGTCTTGCCGGGATGGCCTTTCTGCCCACCCGTCTGCTTGCCTGACCGTACACGAAGGCTTTTGATGCGGGCCGGCTTCTTCTTCAGACCGTCGCTGGAAGGCGGCTTGCCGCTGTTGGCGCTGTTTAGTCCAAGTTGGCGCTCCAGTTCGGCGGTGCGTGCACGGAGTTCCGCGATCAGTGCCTGCTGCGCGGCGATGATGGCATCCGGCGACGCCGGGTTGGGCGGCACCGGGGCAGCGGTTTCAGGCGAATCCGAATCCATTGGCGGGCACATGGGGAGCTTGACTCATGCCCCGACTCGCGTGTCAAGCGCTGATCAGCGGTCAGCTACCTGGGCAGTTACGATTTTTATTCTAATTTAGCGACGCGGAGAATGGCAAGCGAAATGTGAGTTCGGGTGGGTCGAGATCCGAAAAATCCGTCCGAATGAGGGTTTTGCGGCGTTTTGCCCGGATTCCAGGCATTGGTTAACAGCGGCACCCCAATTTATGAATCGGGACGAAAAGCACGGTTCGGCGATTGTGGCAACACCTGACACCTGGGGTCAGGACCGGCGCGCACAGGACTGAACCTGCACGTAACTTCCGGTGTTCTTGAGAGATTACTTTAACTGTCCCGCGTCACGGCATCGTTGCAGAACCCTGCAGATACACGGGGTATTCGTTACGAACTGGCGCCGGAAACGGGGGGTATCGTTGCCATTCCATGCGGTTAACCTATCGTTTACCCCTGCCCTGACCTTGGGCATTTGCTTTCACCGAGGCAGAATCGTCCCGTAACCTGAGGCGCCCGTGACTTTCGACGCCCGTGACTTTGGACGCCCGTGACTTTGGACGAAGGCAGGGTCGCCAGCCTCCGGACACGACAGGCCGACGCATGGACGGCGTCCAGGCCGAGACGCCCCGGTTTGGTTTGGGGCGCAATGGCGCCCGCCTTACCGGCCCCACTTACCGGCCCCCTGCCCTACTCGGCGACCATCGGCATATTCCGCCAACGGCTCGCCGGGATCGGCAGGCCGAGATGTTCGCGCAATGTCGTCCCCGCATACTCCGTGCGGAACAGGCCCCGGCGCTGCAGTTCCGGGATCACCATATCGACGAAGTCGGTCAATGACCCAGGCAGCCAGGCCGGCATCACGTTGAACCCGTCGGCGGCGCCGTTCAGGAACCATTCCTCCATCACATCGGCGATCTGCGACGGGGTGCCGATCGCCAGCAGATGTCCGCGCGGGCCGGCGTTCAGCAGGCACAGTTCCCACAAGGTCAGGTTGTCGCGGCGCGCGGCTTCCAGCAGCAATCGCTGGCGCGACAACGGGCCGTTGGTATCGCCCATATCCGGCACCGGCCCGTGCAGCGGATACTTATCCAGGCCGCCGACGCCGATCGTGTGCTCCAGCACCGACAGGCCGACGCTGGGATGGATCAGGGATTGCAGGTAATCGAATTTCTCCCGCGCCTCCGCTTCCGTGCGGCCAACGACTGGGTAGATGCCGGGCATCACACGCACCTCGGCCGGGGACCGACCGAAGCGCGGCAGGCGCGCCATCACGTCGCCATAGAAGGTCCGCGCCTGGTCGAACGTGGTTTGCGCGGTGAACACGACTTCCGCCAGCTTCGCCGCCAGATCGCGCCCGGTGTCGGACGCGCCGGCCTGCACCAGCACCGGCCTGCCCTGCGGCGAGCACGCGACGTTCAGCGGCCCGCGCACCTTGAAATACTTGCCGCGATGATTGAGCACATGCATTTTTTCTGGATCGAAATAGACCCCGCTGTCTTTGTCGCGCATGAACGCGTCCGGCTCCCAACTGTCCCACAGACCGGTCACGACCTCTGCGAATTCCAATGCGCGATCATATCGTTCAGCGTGCGCATAGTGTTCGTCACGATTGTGGTTGAAGGCCTCGGCTTCGTTGTTGGATGTGACCAGATTCCACCCGGCCCGCCCGCCGCTGATCTGGTCCAGGGACGCGAACTGACGCGCCAAAGTATAGGGTTCATTGTAGGTCGAGGTTGATGTGGCAACGAGGCCCAACCGGGATGTCACCGCGGCGAGGGCGGAGAGAATGGTCATCGGTTCGAACTTGACGACCTTGCCCATGCGGCCGCGGGATTCCGGATTGCCGAAGATGCTGACGGCGGCACTGTCCGCCAAAAACAACAGGTCGAACTTGCCGCGTTCGGCGGTTTGCGCGACCGACATCGCCTGGGAAAAGACAGTGCCGGATTCGGCAAAGGCGTCCTTGTGACGCCAGGCGGCGACGTGCTGGCCCGTTTCGTGGACAAAGGCACCCAGACTCATCATGCGGCGCGAGGCGTGCGTGCTCATGGGCTTCACTCCCGGGGTCGGTC
>CAMATI010000469.1 GCA_945861095.1 Asaia bogorensis
GTGAGGCTGGATGTCGCGGCACCCGCGGCGCCACCGGCGCCACCGCCATAGGAATGGCCGCCAGCCCCACCTCGGGCGTATTGGGTGAACTGCAAGCCCCCCCCCAAGGTCGAGCCCTTGGTGGCGTCGGTCAGCGTGCTCGCGGCACCCGCGCCGCCGCCGGCACCGTACCGGCCGGTTCCGCCCGCGCCACCTTGTTGGGTCACGCGGGCATAGCCCGATGCACCGCTGACCGTCGCGGTGGATCCGCTTGCGATGCCGCCGGCACCGCCGACCTTGCCGGCCCCGGCACCCTGGCCGCCGGCGCCGCCATAGGTCGCCGTCGTCGCGGTCGCACCCGCGGTCGTTGACGTCGCGGACGCACTCGCCGTCGCGGCGCCGCCCGAGATGCCGTTATTGGCCTTGGACCCGGCATAGGTCGAGGCACCGGAGTTGCCCCCCGTCGCCGCGGCCGACGCGTTGACTGCTTTCGTGGCGGTCAGTGCAATCGTGGAGGTCGCGGCGCCGCCCTTCGCGCCTTGACCGCCGTTGCCGCCGACCCCACCCCTGGCGTCGACCGTACCGGTCACGCTGCTGGCGTCGATCGCATTCGCGGCGATGTCGTCGAAGGTCAGGCTGGACGACGCGGCCCCACCGGTTCCGCCGGTCGCGATGTCGCTGTTTCCACCGGCTCCGGCCGTGGCGTTTGGGGCAGGGTCAGGCCGCCGCCCGAGGTATCGCCGGCCGCGATGTCGGTTATGGTGCTCGCCGCGCCGGCCCCGCCGTTCGCGCCGCTCTGCCCAATGCCACCCGCGCCACCGGTCTGCCTCGCGATGACCGTGGCTGAAAAGCCGGTGGCCTTCGTGGCGAAGATGGTGGCGGAGCCACCCGTTCCCCCGACCTTGCCGGCCCCCGACCCCCGGCCGCCCGTGCCGCCCGCCGCATAGGCGGTGACATTGGCCAGATGGGCCGTTGTGGATGTGCTGGTTGCCGAGGCGGTCAGGGACGCCGCGCCACCGGCGCCGCCCGAGTTGCCACTGACATAAGACGAACCGAAATTGCCGCCAAACGCTCGGCCGGTCGCATAGACCCGATTGGCGCCGGTCACGGCGATGACGGATGTCGCGTTCCCAGCAGCGCCGCCCTTCGTGCCGGAGCCGCCGTTGCCGCCCTCGGCGTCGCTTGTGCCACGCAGGGTTGTGGAATCGATCGCGTTGGCAGTGACATCGTTGAAGCTGAGGTTGGATTGCCCCGCGCCACCAGCCCCGCCGGTGCCGCCATAGCTGTAGCCGCCGTTACCGCCCAACGACCTCTGAACCAGGTTCAGGTAGCCGCCACCCGTCGATCCAGTGACCGCATTGGTGAGCGTGCTGGACGCGCCGGCGCCTCCGTTGGCGCCGACCTGGCCGTTCCCACCATAGCCGCCGGCCTGACGGGCAGAGGCATAGGCGTTATATCCGGATGCGGTCGCGGTCGTGCCGCTTGCCACACCGCCGGTGCCGCCCGTCACGCCGGAGCCATGGCCGCCCCGGCCGCCATAGGCGCGACTCCGCGCGTCCGCCTGGAACTTTCCGCCCGCCGACAACGTCGTCGCGGCCGCCGAAGCGGTGGCTGTGCCGCCGACACCGCCGCCTGTCGTGCCGCCGATGCCGCCGCGGGCGGTGCTGTCGGAGGACACCGTTTGTGCGCCGGTCATCGCGGCGGACGCGGTCGCCTTGCCACCGACTCCGGCAACGGTACCAGCGCCGCCGGCGCCGCCATAGGCGTTGATGGTGGCTCTGGCGGTGTTGGCGTGGATCGCGTTCGCGGTAACGTCGTTGAATGTGAGAGCGGAGTTGGCCGCACCGCCCGCACCGCCGGTCGTATCGGGGGCTGAACCGCCGGTGCCGCCGGTCGCCTGCTGGCGGAGCGTGAGCGTGCCGCCGGTGGTAGAACCGCTTACCTGATTGGTCAGGTCGGATGCCGCGCCAGCCCCGCCCTTGGCGCCGTTCGTTCCCGTCCCGCCGGCACCGCCGGTTTCAGTGGCGCTCGCATAGGCGGAAAATCCGCTGGCCGTGGCGGTGGTCGGGCCCGCGACGCCGCCGGCACCGCCGATCGCGCCGACACCGGCCCCAGTGCCGCCGGTACCGCCAATCGTGGCCGCCCTGGCACTGGCCTGTTCAGTTGCCGAGGAGGTGGTCGCCTTTACCGAAGCGGTCGCGGTGCCGCCCTTCGCGCCGCTGCTGGCGATCGAGCCGAAGAAATTCGCACTGCCTCCGTTACCGCCCCTGGCATCCGCCGTGGCGATGACGACATGCGCGCCGCCAATGGTGGTGTTCGCCGTTGCCGCGCCACCCGTCTTGGCGCCGGTCGCGCCGATGCCCGAGTTCCCACCATCGGCGTCGCTGGCCGCGCGGATATAGCTGGCGGTGCTCTTGTTGATCGCCGCATCGTCGAAGGTCAGGCTGGACGTGGCGGACCCGCCGCTGCCGCCGCTCCCCGAAGAATAAGAGACGCCTCCGTTCCCGCCGGCGGCGTCCTGGCTGAGCAACATCGTGCCGCCGGTCGTGGTCCCTGTCACCGCGTTGGAGATCGTGCTGGCCGCGCCCGCGCCGCCGACGGCGCCGTAGGACCCTTGGCCGCCGTTGCCGCCCCACTGGCGGGCCCTTACATCTATGGAGTTGCCGGTCGCGGTTGCGGTGGAGCCGCTGGCGATCCCGCCGGCGCCGCCGACCTTGCCAACGCCCGTGCCTCGGCCGCCCGCGCCACCATAGGCCCGCGCTGCTGCTCTCGTGAGGTTATAGGCCGCCGATGTGTTGGTCGCGGTCGCGGTGGATTTGGCCGTTCCGCCGGCCGCGCCGTTGGCGCCGATGCCGGTGTTGGCGGTGCCCGCATTGCCCGGGTTGCCCGCGCCGCCGCCGACCCCGCCTCGAGCCCGCGCATAGGCATAGTTGGTGACGACGAAGGTGCCATTTGTGGTGGCGCTCGCGACCGCGTTGCCGGCCTTGCCGCCCGCCCCGGCGTTGCCGCCGGTGCCACCCGGATTATAGGCGCCGCTGCCGCCCGCTCCGCCGTTGCCGCCGGTCGCGATGGCATTGTTGGTCGCGTCGGGCGAGCCCACTATGGTCACGGTGGCGTTCGTTCCCGCGCCGCCCGCGGTGCCGTTGCCCCCTGGGGGAGTTAGGTGCCGGCGGTCCCGTTCGTGCCCGTGACGTTGCTGTACATAGCGGCATCCTCGTTCCGAGAGCTTACGACGCACGACACACCGTGTTGCGGTGAGCCGAGATATTCCCCTGTGTCTCAACCATGCACCCATCGCACTATTAACGCAACGTTATCCTTTTGTTGAAGCATCACGCGATGGTAGGGCGTTGGCGACCGGCGGATCGGACGGTGGGGCCGAGCGGGAGGGCGTTGGAGCGGGTTCGGTTGATCGCGACCGGGCGGGTCTGTAGGGTCGCGCCGGTGCGATCCGATCCCAGGCGAGACAATCCAAAGGGCCAGCAAAGTGCAGAATGGCATTCATTTTATTTCGGGATTGCCGCGGTCCGGATCGACCCTGCTG
>CAMATI010000470.1 GCA_945861095.1 Asaia bogorensis
CGGTAGACCTCGGCGGTCCAGTCCAGGGCCTGGGCGAAATTGTCCGCGGCCGGACACATGACCATGAAGTCCTGGATGTCGACGCGGCGGCCGGCATGGGCGCCACCGCCGAAAATCTGGATTTGCGGCAGGGGGATCAGGTCGGCCTCCGGCCCGCCGAGGTAGCGATACAGCGGCTGGCCGGCGGCGGCGGCGGCGGCGTGGGCGGCGGCCATGGACACCGCCAGCACCGCGTTGGCGCCCAGACGGGATTTGTTGGGCGTGCCGTCCAGTTCGATCAACCGCCGGTCCAGCGCGGTTTGGTCGCTGGCGTCCATGCCGCGGACGGTGCGCGCAATCTCGGTGTTGACGTGCTCCACCGCGCGAGTCACGTCGTAGCCGCCGAACGCGTCGCCGCCATCGCGCAGGTCCAGGGCCTCGCCCGATCCGGTGGAGGCGCCGGCCGGGGCGATGGCGCGCCCCACCGCGCCGCCTTCCAGCAGGATGTCGGCTTCCACGGTCGGGCGGCCGCGGCTGTCCCAGACCCGGCGGCCATGCACGAAGGCGATTGCGGTGTCGGTCATCGGGTCAGTTCCCTTGTCCAGGCTAGGCGGACGGTCGCCAGGCGGTCCGGTGGATCGGCGATCAGCGGGCGCGCCACCCGCCGCACCCGGTCCCTGTCCGCGTCGGTGGTTATGTACTCGACCGGAGACTTCCCATCCACCCGCGCCAGGAAAAGCCCGGGCAGCAGGGCGGCGGCGCGGGATTCCAGGCCGTCGGCCGATTCCCACGTGATGCCGGCACGATAGGTCGCCACCATCGCATCGAAACAGGCCAGGAACCCGTCCGTCGCCGCCAGAGTCCAAAGACATTTCAACAACAGGTGATTGAGGCAGAAGGCCAGATCGAAGGCCGGATCGCCCCACCAGGCGCATTCCGCATCGAGGAAAACGGGACCGGACGGACCGCACAGGATGTTCTTCGGGCTGACATCGCCATGCACCAAAGCCTGCTTGTTGGCCTGTGTCGTCGCGACCAGGGCATCGAACCGGGACGTGAGGTCGGGATGGGCTCGCCCGGTCGCTACGAGATAGGGTTCCAGGCGGATGTCATGGAAGATCGTGTCGGTGGGGAACTCGGCCGCGATGGCGGGGTCGGACGCGGTGGCCGCGTGGATACGCACCAGGGTGTCCGCGACCCTTGCCGCGAAGACCGGATCGGCGTGGCCGTCGCGCAGTTGCGCTTTCCACAGCGGGTGGTTGTCCGGCGGCAGGAATGCCATGGCCAGAGCGCCGGACTCCCGGTCCTGCCCGAGGATCACGGGCGCCGATCCGGCGACCGCGGCGTTGGCGCGGCGCATCCAGCGGGCCTCATAAAGATTGCGTTCCACGGGTGCGTGCCAATCCGCCGCGACGCGCAGTTTCGCCAACGCCCGCTTGATGCAGATCGGGCCAGCCGGCAGGTCGATCTTCCAGATATCCGACGACACCCCGCCGGTCAGCCGCTCGCCCGTGACCGCTGGATCACCTGCGATCAGGCGCATCCGGTGCAGCGCTTCGAGAATTTGGGATGGAGGTGTATCGGCCATCTCCCACTCTTGCCTGATGGCGCCCCCGCTTCAACCCAGAATGACCGAGGCACCTTGTGCTGGATTTGGCGGCCTGGGCCATGAGGGTGTTTCGTGGCCGGTCGACCGCGGGCATCGGATGCGCGGAACGCCATTTGGTAAAATTTGCCACCGCGAGGCTGGCGCCACCCGGAGGCAGTGGCGGATGTGCCATGGGGACTGTTGTGGGCAGGCTGGTGCCCCAGGTCCATCCAGTCGTTCGCAACCCCAGGCGCTGACCATGTGCAACGGGAATTTGAATCTGGTGATGGCCACTGGACGGCGCAGCGTCTTTTTCTTGATCGCGACAACATCTTGACAGATTTAAAATAATTCTGTCATGGATCGCTGGACCGCAATCCTGAACTGATCGGGATCCAGGCGGCGGAAAAACCGACTGAACATATCGTGGGCGGGCGAACCTTCTTAGCGATCGGGGAGCTCCCGGAAGAATATCTCCTTGGCGTTGGCGAACGGCGCGATATCCCCGGCACCCTGACCGCCGCACAAAACTGTATCCAAGGCGATAATCAGCGGGGCATGACAGTCGTGTAGGGCGGCATTGCCGCTTGTTGGGTCGTCCATGTCTTCGGGGCAGGCGCTGAGCCGGTTCGATGTCGCCCCCCAGGGTGTTTTTGACACCCGAGGCGGTAGAATCGAAAATGGCCAATTCACCAAACGGATATTGACACGTTCGAGCGAATCTGAAGTGCAATCCGCCTGCTGGGTTTATCGTCCTGGGTTGACCTGTACCCAGCCGTCGCTTAATAAATATTCCACCCACGATGATTTTTATAACACCTAAGGCGATGATAATATGGCAAGAGCGCAAACGCAATGGGAGTATCTTCGGTTTTTGATTGATTGCATCGGGTTGTTTCAGGCATTTCGAGTCCGATTATCAATGATTGCTAGTCGTTTGAGGTTGATGAATTTTGAAACAACATGGTTGCGCCATCCGAAGCTCGAGCGAAAGGTTCTTGCCCGCCTCGCTTCGACCGATTTTGTGGTGTTCAGGCAAGTTCTGATGGAGGAACAATATAGCGTTGTCGGGAATATCGCGCCGGAGATAATCGTCGATTGCGGTGCGAATGTTGGGTACACGTCGGCCTATTTCTTGACACTGTTTCCCAAATGCCGCGTCATTGCTATCGAACCGCTTCGATCGAATTTCGACATCTGTCGCAGTAATCTAGCCTATTATGGAAGTCGCGCCAAAGTAGTCCATGCTGCGGTATGGAGCCACTGTGGACGTTTAACTACCGATCATAAGGCGGGAAATGAGTGGGGCTTCGATGTGCGCTCCGCTCGTCCCGGGGAAACCGCAGACATACCCGCCATCGACCTGCCAAGCCTTGGCCTGGAACGGATCGATTTACTCAAGATCGATATTGAGTGCAGCGAAATTGAACTATTTTCTCACGGTGCTGACAGGTGGTTGCCGACTGTCCGAAATATCGTCATTGAACTGCACAACGATGAGTGCGCCCATGCATTTTTTCATGCACTCGACGATTATTCTTACGATACCCATACCTCCGGCGAGCTCACGATCTGCTGCAATATCCGACCGAAGGATCAGTTGACGGCGCCTACCGACTCCCAAACGCCGTCGGAATCTGATCGCTGCGCTTGATGTTCATTTTGGTGACTAGCCCATCTTATTCAGTGCGCCCCGACGGCGCGTGTCACCAGTGGAGGAAGGATCCACCCAGGGAGTTGTCGATTGATCTGGTAGCTGACGAGCGGCTTGTCCGGGTAACCGGCCGGGTCGAAGCCTCGTGACAAAGGCCGCCTTGGGCGGTTGAGCAATCCAGCGGGCCGTAACGTGAGTGAAGTCTGAGCAGGCCTCGAAAGTGAAGTTGCGGATGCCGACCCGCCTGAATAACGGGGAAGGCCGCGTA
>CAMATI010000471.1 GCA_945861095.1 Asaia bogorensis
GGCCGGAACTAACCAACTGGCCTCCTGGTACGCATAAGCAGACATAACAAGAACGGACAGCCTGTCGGAAAACCCCTCGCATCGTGGTTTCCGCACAGGTTCCCACTCCGACAGGGTTTGTCGCACAGAAAATTGGTCTGTTCATGGCCTTTCAGGGCGACGAGCGGAAGATGTCGGAAACCATCTGTTTTCCGTTATCGTCATCGAAGGCCCGCTCGACCGCCGGCACTCGAATTTGACGGGTTTCTGAGGATGGACCGCCGGACTGTTCTGGTTCCGTCCCCTTATGCGTACCAGAAGGCCAGTTGGTTAGTTCCGGCCTGTTTTCAGGATCGGTGATGTTTGTGGTGGGGTCTTTGCCGTTCGATCTTCGTGCTTTCTGGCTTTTTGCGCGAAGGATCGTCACCCGCTTGCCCGCCGAAGTCCTGGCGTGGAAGGGAAAGGGCCGAAACCCGCCTCTTCGCTTGCGTGGCGGGGTTCGGGGAGCCAGTCACCTTCTTGCATGTGACTGGCGAGTAGAGCCTGACCGGTCACTCATTCACAAGTGACGGGTCGCGCCCGGATCACGATATAGTTTCGTTCTGAATAAGGAATGTATAAGCTGGCCGCCGAGGAGGAACGGATGTGGCAGCTATGGATGACGAACGCAGCGAAGGAATGGGTTGAAGCCGGCAGCTTCGAAAGCCTCCGCGAAGCCGCGCGGCAGATCGCTGCTGCCGAGAGCTACCCGGTCAGCGGCATGTTCTTCGAGATTCATGTCGAGGCCCGCTTTGGCACGGATGCGGAAGCGCTCGGGCATCTCGAACATCGCGGGAAGCTGGCTGCCTGGGTAGTGAAACGCCGGCTCCAGTGACGACAGAAGCGATCGAGGGCCGCCGCCCGGGCGCCGCACCCTGACGGCCGCAGGGGAGGGGACGGTATATTATATCTGTCGTAGTTCCCGGAGGTGGGGAAATACGACAGGCACGATGTAGCAACCCAGCGCGCGCTGCCGTTTGGCGATCTCTGCCCGTTTTGCGTGCTTTCGTGCTTTTGTGAGGAACTCGCCACCACTGGCAAAATCAGAGCCTACATATCTGAATAGATTATATTTTTACCTTGTATTGTGTCGGGTTTTTGCATATAGTAAATGTTGGTTTTTTACGACGACAGATGGGGCCTGAGGAGATGAAACGCGCGCGGACATTGCGGGAGAGGGTGGAGGAGCGGATCGTTCGGAAGCGGGACGACGTGTTCCTGCCACGCGAGTTCCGCGATCTCGGCGGCGAGGATCAGGTGCTCCGCGCCCTGCGCGAACTGACCAAGGAGGGCAAGCTGATCCGGCTCGGCTATGGCGTCTATGGCCGGGCCATCACGTCGCGGATTTCCGGCGAGCCGATCCTTTACAGCCCAGGTGGATTCATCGGCGCCGCACGCAAGGCGCTGACCAAACTCGGCGTGAAATGGGAACCCACGGAAGCCGAACGTGCCTACAACGAAGGCCGTTCAACCCAGGTGCCGCTCAATCCAAGGGTCCGGGTGAAGGGCCGCTTTTCGCGCCAACTCAGCTACCAGGGCAGGGGACTCGTCCTTGAGCGATGACACCCTTCGCCAGTTCCTGGAAGTCCAGGCGCATTTCAATCTGCCGAGCGTGGCCTTGGTCGAAAAGGATGTCCATGTCCTGCGCGCGATCCGCGCCCTGCTCGCCGTCGATGCGGCACCCTTCACCCTGGTCTTCGGCGGCGGCACCGCGCTTGCCCGCGCACACAAACTCGTCCAGCGCATGTCCGAGGACGTGGATTTCAAGATCGTGCCAACGCCCGCGGCGCCGGTCAGCCGCAGCGGACTTCACCGCCAGCGCAGCGCACTGCGTGATCGCGTCACGACGGCGCTTCAGGCCGCCGGCTTTGCCTTCGATCCAAAAGATGCGGTCAGATCGCGGGATGAAAGCAGCTACACGATCTTTCAACTTCCCTACACCGCCGGCGGGGCAGGGGAGGGGCTGCGTCCAACGATCCAGATCGAGCTGAAGCACGCGACGCTGCGGCTGCCGCGCGTCACGCTGCCCGTGTCGTCATTTATCGCGGAAGCCCTGAATCGTGCACCCGAGGTGCCGGCGATCGCGTGCATGAACGTCACCGAGACCGCAGCCGAGAAGCTGGTCTCCCTCACGCGCCGCACCGCCATGGACCTGGCTGGCCTGAGCCGGGATTTCGATCCCGCACTGGTGCGCCATATCTATGATCTGCATGTGCTACGCGATCACGTCGATCGCGGAACCGTCATCGCATTGGCCCGCGACATCGCCGCGGCCGATGCCGACGAGTTCCGCAACCAGTATCCTGCCTATCATACCGACATCGCCGGCGAGACGCACAAGGCGCTCGATGCCCTGCGCACTGATCCGGTGCACCGCCTGCGCTACGATCGCTTCCTGGCGATCATGGTCTACGGTGAGCAGGTGGAATTCGACGATGCGATGAGAACGATTTTCAACCTGGTCAATGACACATGGCAATCATAGAGCCAAATCCCGCATAAGGAGGCACCATGGGCGTCAACACATTCCTCCTCGACCGGCGCACCGCCACGCTCGTGATCGGTGGCAGCAGACACGCGGTCGGAACTCTTCGGCGATTCTTCAAGCTCACCGAACTGGATGAGGAGCGGGGAGCCGAACTCGCCTCCGCAACGCGCATCACGCCGTCACCGGCCGCAGCACTGATCGTGGACATCTCGGAATTGCCACTCGCCAGCGAGCCGGAGAAGCCGATTGCTGCGCACTTGGTGCTGGGTTGGGATGAGGGACGCGGCAGTGTCACCGATTTCAGATGGGACTACCTGCCGCAGCTCGGCTATGCTGTCCGGGACCGTGACACTGGGAATTATACCCTCCACGAAGAGCGTTCGGGCCTCCTCCATGCGATCAATAACCGCCGCGCGCGTGAGCTCGATCTCCTGACCGCCGGCGGGGAGCTGATCCGTCATGGCCAGCCACGGATCACCATGTGTCGGTTGGTGAGGCCATACATCCCTGGTTATGCGGAAGCGGATTGCACGTTCGACAGCGGGGCAGGGAACAAGCTGCTGATTGCCACCGCTGATGACCAGCTACCACCAGAGAACTGGTTCGTCGGCAAACGGCCAATGGACGTTGAGCGTTATCAGCGGAATCCGACCGGCCCGAAGCCCTGATCCGGTTACCTTACATCGCCCGCGATCCCGGACTGGGGCTTGGCAACTGGCCGCCATTTTCCGGATTTTTGCCAACTGACCTGATCGGATCAAGGCCGGGCCACTGCGGGTGGTTCGGGAAGAGATTGGCTGATGGACGCCGCCAAAAATGGCCTGGCCCTGCCACTAGTGCCGCGCGCTGGAAGTGGCGACTCCGTATCGGCGGGTGAGTCGGAATTGCCACGGTCTGGGGAAATTGATCCCCAGGCCTCAAGAACGTTCGGGCGGGGGAGTCGCGGGCATCTTGTTGTGTCATGTCGGATCACCTGTTGAT
>CAMATI010000472.1 GCA_945861095.1 Asaia bogorensis
CGAAGACGATGAGTGCGCCAGATTGGTGATCGTGATCGCCGTGCCCATGACCGCCCTCAACGCCGCGAATCGCAGCCAGAGACGAGGGAATCAGAGAATGCCACCGTTGGAAACAGCCGAGAGTCCGAGGTTGGGGCGGTTGGTATTACTCACGGCCTTTCTGCACGCGCCTGCTTGGAGACGGTTGGATGCCAGACCCTTTCCCTCCGCCAATTTCCTCACCAAGCAGGTTCTCCGTTCGTTGGCCGGGCCAGAAAAAGCACAGGATTCCTGCGGTTTTCCGGACGAACCTGTTGACCGCCAGGGGTGCAACGAGGGCCGAATGCGGCTCTCTGACGGCCGTATGTCTCCGGACCTGTGGACTGGCGTGATTTAGTACGCTTCTCGAAAGCGTCGGTAATTCAATGTGTTGCCGGTGGGCGGCAGGGCGCCGAGTTCGACAAACCTATCGACCGTGCGAGATGTGCTGGGATCGAAATATCGGGTTCGAAGGCACAAAGTCGAACCCCAGGCTGCCCTGCGCGACGGCCACAGCAGCCAGCACGGCGGGGGCTGTGTGCCTCGCAGTAGCTGCCCCGGGCGCTTGCGCAAAATGGGTTGATTGCAATGCAATCAGTCGCTATTTCTATCAAAACACTGCGCGAGGCCCGGTATGGCGAGCATCACAATCCGCAACCTCGACGATGCCATCAAACATCAGTTGCGTGTTCGCGCGGCGGAGCATGGTAGGTCGATGGAGGAGGAGGCGCGGGAGATCCTTCGGGAGGTTACGGGGGCGGCCCGACCGCCGCGCAACCTGGCCGCGGCGATCCGGGCGCGGGTTGCGCCGCTGGGTGGGGTGGAGCTCGATATTCCGCCGCGTGAGGCGATGCGCGAGCCGCCGAGCTTCGGCTAGTAGAAGCGCATGGTCATTCTCGACACGAATGTGCTTTCCGAGTTGCTGCGCCCGGCGCCTGAGCCGCGGGTGGAGGCGTGGCTGGCGGCGCAGGATGGGGCCGCAGTTTACCTGACGGCGATCAGCGAGGCCGAGTTGCGCTTTGGCCTGGCCATCATGGCGGATGGGCGGCGCCGTGCTGCGCTGTCCGAAGCCGTGGATCGCATCCTGCGGGAGGATTTCGCCGGGCGCATCCTGCCGTTCGACAGTGGGGCGGCCGAATCCTATGCCGCCATTGGCGCGGCACGGCGGGCGGCGGGGCGGCCGATCGCGCACGCGGATTGCCAGATCGCGGCCATTGCCCGCGCCCGTGGCTTCACCGTCGCCACGCGCAACACCGCGGATTTCGCGGGATGCGGCATGGCGCTCAGCAATCCCTGGCAGGTGGCATGAACGCGGTTGAGATCGAGGAAGCCATCTCGACGCTGGCCGAGCAGGTGTTCGACGCGGCGGAGTTCCCCTTCGCCTTCCTGACGGCGTTCGGCAACAAGGAGACGACGATCAAGCGGCTGCGCAGCGGGGCGTCCAACCGGTCCGATTGTGGCGGCGTGCTGCAGACGAGTAACATCCACCTGGCGAGCTGCCCGCCGGGCGAGGTCGGGCGGCGGCTGGCGACGTTGCGGGCGAGCCCGGCGACGGGCCGGGCCAAGGCACGCTTCATCCTGGCCACCGATGGCGAGGTGTTCGAGGCGGAGGATTTGAGCAGCGGGGAGACGGTTGCCTGTGCCTGGCGCGACTTCCCCGACCATTTCGGCTTCTTCCTGCCGCTGGCGGGCATCAGCACGGTCAAGCAGATCCGCGAGAGCGCCTTCGACATCAAGGCGACCGGGCGGCTGAACCGGCTTTACGTGCAGTTGCTGAAGGACAATCCGGACTGGGGCAGTGCGGCGCGGCGGCCGGACATGAACCACTTCATGGCGCGGCTGATCTTCTGCTTCTTCGCCGAGGACACCGACATCTTTGCCGGCACGCGGCGCTTCACCGAGACCGTCACGCAAATGAGTGCCGGGGATGCGGCCAACACGCATGAGGTGATCGGCACGCTGTTTCGCGCGATGAACACGAAGGGCGCGGAGCGGGCGGCGGCGGGGATTCCGCGCTGGGCGGATGGGTTCCCGTATGTGAACGGCGGGCTGTTCTCCGGCGGGATGGCGGTGCCGCGGTTCAGCCGGATTGCGCGATCGTACCTGCTGCATATCGGCATCCTGGACTGGCGGAAGATCAATCCGGACATCTTCGGCTCGATGATCCAGGCGGTGGCGGAGGATGAGGAGCGCGGGGCGCTGGGCATGCATTACACCAGCGTGCCGAACATCCTGAAGGTGCTGAACCCGCTGTTCCTGGACGATCTGCGCGAGCGGCTGGCAGAGGCGGCGGACAACCCGCGCAAGCTGCTGAACCTGCGCGGCCGGATGGCGCGGATACGGGTGTTCGACCCGGCCTGCGGGTCGGGCAATTTCCTGGTGATCGCGTACAAGGAGATGCGGGCGATCGAGGCGGAGGTCGGCCGGCGGCGCGGCGAGGCGGAGCGCAGCAGCGACATTCCGCTGACCAATTTTAGGGGCATCGAGCTGCGCGATTTCCCGGCCGAGATCGCGCGGCTGGCGCTGATCATCGCGGAGTATCAGTGCAACGTGCTGTATCGCGGACAGCAGGACGCGGTGCGAGATTTCCTGCCGCTGGATGCGATGAACTGGATCACCTGTGGCAATGCGCTGCGGCTGGACTGGCTGAGCATCTGCCCGCCGACGGGAACCGGGGTGAAGCACCAGGCGGATGATCTGTTCCACACGCCGCTGGATCAGGCGCAGATCGACTTCGAGAACGAGGGTGGGGAGACGTATATCTGCGGGAACCCGCCGTATCTCGGCTCCAAGTGGCAGGGCGACGATCACAAGTCTGACCTTGGCGCCATTTTCGCAGAGAGGGTGAAAGGTTGGCGGTCTCTCGACTATGTCGCCGGCTGGTTCATGAAGGCCGCGGACTATGGAACTCACACCAGCGCCGCGGCTGCCTTCGTCACCACGAACTCCATTTGCCAGGGCCAGCACGTCCCCATTCTGTGGCCGGCTATTTTTGCCACGAATCACGCGATTGCCTTTGCGCACACCAGCTTCAAATGGACCAATCTTGCGAGCCACAACGCGGGCGTGACCGTGGTGATAATCGGCATTTCGCGGCAACCCGGGAAAATACGAAGGCTGTTCTCGATCGCCGACAATGGCGTAACCGTCGCCAAAGACACGGAAAACATCAACGCCTATTTGGTGCCTGCCGCGAATGTCGAGGTGACCGCGCGGAGCCTGCCCGCTTCGGAGTTGGCCATCATGCAATTCGGCAATCATCCCTATTACGGTGGTTCGCTGATATTCTCAATCGACGAGGCTCGCCAGCCAGGCGAATCGCTTGAACGTCATGCGTTCCCTCTGAGCACTGTCTCCAGGTAATCGACGTTCCACCCGGCCTTCTTGCGGCGGTTTTTGAAGCTTGTGGTGGGTCTGGCGGCAGACAGCAGGTTCAGCGCGGTGTGTCGAACGATTG
>CAMATI010000473.1 GCA_945861095.1 Asaia bogorensis
CTCATGACTCCCCTCATTTTCGACTCCTGCATTACTATGCCCAAGCAGGCACGACTCTCCTGGACACCGCTTTTTGTATCAGGCTGGGTTACGTGACTCGAGGTACGACCCGGTCAGTTGGGCCAGCTTCCCGTTGCAGGTGGCGGGGCGACTTGGCATCCAAACCTACTGCCTTGGAATCACAGGAGAAAAAATGAGGGGATGGCTGAGGTGGCGCGTGACGCATTGACACAGGCGTTGACGAGTCAAAATGCGTTTTCTACAGCTGCGGCTGCTTGGCATGTCCGCAATAGTAATTACGATGATGATCTCGGTCTACTTTCTGCCTGGCTGGGCCAGCTCCGTCGTACCGGTGATGCCGGTAAAGAGGCTGCCGCATCGTTGCTGATCGCGCTAAATGGGGAGCAAGCCAGCTATCTTGTCGCGCTTTTCACCCATCCGGATCGGTCGCTTCGGCTGGCAGCAAAGGAGACAACAGGATGGCTGCTCCAAGGCCGCACGCATAGCCGTAGCCTCCCACTAGAGAAACTTCTCGACCCGCTGCGTTCGCTTTTGTCAGGATCTATGCATACATCTTTCGTTCGGCAAAAGACAAATAATAGCCCTCCTCCTCTCAGAAATTACGTAGTGTATGATGTGGTTGATGCATTGCACAAGCCGTGGTGTGGTTTTCCTGCAAATCAAAGGCAGAAAACCCTGACCGCGTTCGAAACGCTGGTTGCGGCTGAAGTCGGCCCCCGCGCGTCTGACAAAATAGAGACGATGAAAGCAACATGTCCATAGCACGGACGCAGTAACCTCTGTTCATGAATTCGGGCATCGCGCGCGCCACTCTTCGGAGCGCGAGGGTATTGTCACTCTTTGAAGGGTCACACCCATAGAGCCGCCAACCGCACCCGATCGCCGACGGACACGATCCCCTGCGTTTCGACTGACCCATAGGCGCCGATCTCGTTGTCGAAATCCTGTGCGACGGTGCGCAGCATGGACGGGTCTCGTTCGGCCGTATCCGGGTCGATCGTTACCATGGCGCAGCGTGCGATGCCCAGTCCCAGGTTCAGCCGCGGTCCATCCTCCGCGTCTCCGAACTGCAATTTGCGGCCGAGCCAGTCGCTCTCGCGGCCGATTCCGGGGTTGGCGCGGATAGTCAGGTTGATGCGGAAACGTTGCAGTCCGACCGCCATGCCGCGCCGCTCGGTCAAGGCATCGCGGGTCACGGTTGAAACGACCGAAACCGGCATCTGGTCGAAACAGCCCCGGCCGACCTGGATCAGGCTGACCGGTTCACCCGCCGCGCGGGAAAGACGGTCGAGCAGGGCCGGGTCCTCGATCGCATACTCGGCACCGTCGGGGGCGGTGATCCGAACGGCGGCATTGCGCGGGTCGGTCGGGTCCTCATAGTGGGCCTTATACAGGACCAGTTCGGACACCGCGCGCCCCGTCAGCCAGGGAAAGCGGGATCGGTTGTCGGCGCGCACGAAGGCGTATTGCCGATCGCCGTGCAGCCCGATCCAACCGATATCGGCGGATTGCAGGGGTTCGGCACGCATGGATTTTACCGGGTAGCGGGCGATGGATTCGACCACGCCGATCTCGGTTGCCGTCATTGTATGTTCTCCCCTGGTCTTTCGGTGTCGTGCCTGGCTGGCGCCGCGTTGCATGCCAGTAGCAGCAGGGCCATGGCTGTCACCAGCCCCCTGGCGCCGGGATGGTTCGGTTGTTCGGTCCGACAATTGACGGCGGCAACCGGCTGTTGTCAGCCCGCCACGGCACCTCGGTCCAAATACACCGGGAACGCCTCCGCTTTGGCGGCCAGGGCCTCCCGCTCCCCGCGGGCGAAGACGGCGGCGGCGAAGGTGAACAGAACGCAGGACGGGGTGGAGATCAGCACATTGTCCGTGACGGCGTGGGCGGCGAAGGCCAGAAAGACGAGGCGTATGATGACCCGGTCGGACTGCCTGAGACGGACGGTTCGCCGCCAGGCCCACAAAGCGAACAGCCCGACCAGGACGGCGCGCCCGACATAGCCGCCCTCCACCTGGATGCGCAGGTATTCGTTGTGAGCCGCCCAGGTGCGCAGCATCTGCGCGATCTCGCTGTCGGGTTGGACGATGACATTGCCGGCCCCGACGCCCCAGCCGAACCAGGGGGCCCCCGCGGCGGCTCGCTCGAAGATCGGCCACAGATAGTCTCGCCCACTCAGATGCGTCGGGTTCTCGCTGAGCACGTTGAACGCGCGGATGAAGGCGAATTCGCCGGCCAGGACGATCAGCACGGGCAGGATCGCGCCCGCCGCCAGCACCATCAGCAGCCGGAAGCGGGCGGGCAGCGCGGAGGACCGCACGAACACCAGGCTCAACAGGATCACGCCGGCGGCGTAGGCGAGCGGGGCGCGGGCGCCGGTCAGCAACAGGATCGCCAGGTTTGTCGCCAGCATGGCCAGGTCGACCGGGCGGGCATGACGATAGGCCTCGATCAGGCCCGCATAGATGCCGGCCAGACAGACCCCAGCGAGGAACGCGGGGTGGCCCAGCCCACTCAGACGCGCGCCACCGCTATCGACGAACAGGGGCCGTATGCCGGTGATGTGGGCGGCGATTCCGGCGGCGACCGCGACGATCGGGGCCCAGCGGACGGCGCTGAGGATGGGGTTGGCCCAGGCGAGGGACGGGCGGGCGAAGCAGAAGGCATACGGCGCGATGGAGCCGAGCATGGAGCGGAGAGAGTCGGCTTGGGTGAGGGCAGGGTGGAGACCGCCGACCAGGCCAGAGAGCGTCATCAGGCCGAAGCCCCAGGCCGGATTGAACGGATCGAGCCGCGGCCCCCACCGCACCACGCAAATGGCGGCCAGGGCGATCTGACTGGCTTTCAGTGCGGCGATGGTCGGTTGGAAGGCGGACAGGCCGAACAGGTCCGACATCGCCATTTCGATCGACCCGGCGGTGATGAGCAGCCAGATCACGCAGACCGTCGTCGTGTGGCGGAACGCGAGGTAGACGACACCGGCGGCAACCGTGCCAACCAGCAGCAGCCAGAACACCATGGGGGCGAGCGCGGCCGAACCCAGGGCGCCGGCGAACAGGAGGCCGGCGCAAAGCCCGGGCAGGAGGTTGGCGGGCAGGGCCAAGGGGGACAAAGACAGGCGCATCGCGGCCAGTATTGCGGCGATGTGTGAAGAATTGCTTTACGGCGACCGCGGGCGGGCTGGGTTTAGTCCGCCAGGCCTCCTCATTCGATAGGGAATCCCTGGATCGGCGCTGGCGGCGCATCGATGGGGGCGCCGGCCAACCGGCCAGGACCGGCCTCCGGGTACCCCAGGGCTGTTCAACGCTCTCAACTGACGCACCACTTCAGAAGGGGATCAAGGCCCTGCAGAGCCGCGGCGTATCTGTCTTGACTGAAGGTACTAGTCTTGTTTCGACGTAGGATATTGTAGGCAAAGCTGCGCAGCCTAGCGAACAC
>CAMATI010000474.1 GCA_945861095.1 Asaia bogorensis
CCCAAGAAGACCTCAAGGAGCGGATCGAGCGCTTCATCGCCTACTTCAACCGGACCATGGCGAAGCCGTTCAAGTGGACCAAGACGGGAAAGCCGCTTGCCGCTTGAGGGAATTGGCGTCGAAATTTCCGGCGCGCGGCACTAGGTCGACGGTCGTTGCCACGGTCAGTTCGATCGTGCCGAGCACGGGGGCTGTGGCGCCTTGGGGGGTGATGGCGAGGGCGGCGCGGGCGGTCAGGCGTTTCTGATCGGGCCACGCCATTGCCTGCGGCTGGTAGACGGTGACCGAGGCCTGGCCCATGGCAACCGTATGCGGCCAGCCTGCCGCGGCGGTCTGCGCGCGTGCCGAGGCGATCGGCATCGCGGACAGCATCTTTGCCACGACCACGATCGCCGTGGCTCCCAACCAGAACTTACGCATGGCCGTCTCCCGTTCCATGATCCAATGGCATCCACGCACCGGCCGCCGACATGCGCCGCGGCCGATGGAGGTGATAGCGCATGAATGGGGCGATACCCAGGCCCGCCCATACCCAGGCCCGCCCATGACGGCATGGTCGGGTGCCGGCATGGTCGGGTGGCCGAACGGTCGGGCGGCCGAACGGTCAGGCGGCGCGGGTCTTCGCGGCCTCGAACAGGGCCAGGCGTTCGGCGAATTTGCCGCCAAGTGTCGATTTGCCGCTTGTGGGGTGCGCCACCGGCACGATCGTTTCGAAGAAATGGCAGGCCACCCGATGCGTTCCGCCGGGGGACCCGATTGCGTCCCGCAGCAGCGGCTCCTCGCCGCGGCACCGGTCCTGAGCGTAGGGGCAGCGCGTGTTGAACCGGCATCCGGGCGGCGGATTGATCGGGCTGGGGACGTCGCCGGTCAGGATGATCCGCTCGCTGTCCAGGGTCGGGTCGGGCTTCGGAATCGCCGACAACAGTGCCTGCGTGTAGGGGTGCAGCGGGTTCGCGTACAGCGACCGCTTGTCGGCGACCTCCACCAGTTTGCCCAGATACATGACCGCAACCCGGTCGCTGATATGTTTCACGACCGCAAGATCATGCGCGATGAACAGATAGGACAGGCCAAAGCGCTGCTGCAGGTTCTGCAACAGATTGACCACCTGCGCCTGGATCGACACATCCAGCGCCGAAACCGGCTCATCGCAGATGATCAGGTCCGGCTGCACCGCCAGCGCGCGGGCGATGCCGATGCGCTGGCGCTGCCCGCCCGAGAACTGGTGCGGATAGCGGCTTGCATGTTCGGGCAGCAGTCCGACGAGTTGCAGCAACTCCCGCACCCGTGCCTGCTGCGCCGGTCCTTGCTCCAGACCGTGGACGTTCAACGGCTCGGTCAGCATTTCGCCGACGGTCATGCGGGGGTTCAGGGACGCGTAGGGGTCCTGGAAGATGAACTGCATATGCTTGCGCATCTTGCGGAGCGTGGGCTTGTCCAGGCCCGCGATGTCGGTGCCCTGGAAGTTGACGGACCCGGTTGTGGGCTCGATCAGGCGCAGGATCAGCCGCCCGGTGGTGGACTTGCCGCAGCCCGACTCGCCCACCAGGGCCAGGGTTTCCCCGCGCGCGATCTCGAAGCTGACATCGTCGACGGCGCGCACATGACCGACCGTCCTGGCCAAGATCATGCCGCGGCGGATCGGGAAATGCTTGACGAGGTTCTGGACCTGAAGAACCGGTGCCTCGGTCATGCCGCAACCCCCACGTTGAGTTCGATGGGCGCCTTCCAGCAGGCGGCGTGATGCCCGGGGGAGATTTCCAGCAAGGGCGGCGGTTCCTCTCGGCAACGCCGGTCCGCGAACGGGCAGCGCGGCGAAAACCGGCACCCTTTCGGCTGGTTGCTGGGACTGGGCACGGTGCCCTCGATGGTGGACAGGCGCTCGCGGTCGGCGTCCAGGCGCGGGATCGAGCCCAACAGACCGATCGTGTACGGGTGCTGCGGGTCGCCGAACAGGTCGCGCACCGGGGCGGTTTCCACGATCTTGCCGGCATACATCACCACGACCTCATCGGCGATTTCGGCGATCACGCCCAGATCGTGGGTGATGATCAGGATCGCCATGCCCAGGCGGGATTGCAGGTCGCGCAACAGATCCAGGATCTGCGCCTGGATCGTCACGTCCAGGGCGGTTGTCGGTTCGTCGGCGATCAACAGACTGGGATCGCAGGACAGCGCCATCGCGATCATCACCCGATGGCGCATGCCGCCCGACATGGGGTGGGGATAATCGTCGATACGCGACCCGGCCGAGGGGATGCGCACCAGGTCCAGCATCTCGATCGCGCGTTTGCGGGCGGCTTCCAGCGACATCGGGGTGTGGGCGCGGATGCACTCGATGATCTGGTGCCCGACGGTTTGCACCGGATTCAGCGAGGTCATCGGCTCCTGGAAGATCATCGACATCTTGCCGCCGCGCAGCATGCGTCGTTCGTCGGAGGACAGTTTCAGGACATCCCGCTCCTCGAAGCGGATTTCCCCGGCATCGATCCGCCCTGGCGGCATCGGGATCAGTCCCATGATCGACAGGGATGTGACGCTCTTGCCGCAACCGGATTCCCCCACCAGCCCGACGGTGCGTCCGGACGCCACGTCGAAGCTGATGCCATCCACCGCCCGGAACAATCCCCGATCGGTATCGAAATAGGTCTTCAGGTCGCGGACTTGGAGGATAGGTTCGGCCATGCAGGCTCCAGGTGGCGGGGTTCGGACAGGGGATGTCAGTAGGAGAAGTCGAGCGCCTTGTAGATCGTGCTGTTGTAGAGCATGTGCGGACGGGCGTTCTTCAGGCGTTTGTTGGTAACCTGGTGGATGGTGATGTTCAGCACCGGCATCCACAGATGCTGTTGCATCACCAGTTCCTGCACCGCCTGATAGTTCTTTGTGCGGTCCGCGGGGGACAGCGCCATGCGGCCCGCGGCCAGCAGTTCGTCGGTACGCGGGTCCTTCCAGTTCATCCGGTTCGGTGTCGGGATGTTCCTGGAGTCGAAATACAAATTCATCAGGTCGCCCGCCGACATATAGGGCACGGTGACAGACCAGATTTCGTAGTCCTGTTCGCCCATCTTCAGCGGGGAAATGCTGGAATCGAGCGCGTTCAAACGCCAGTCGATGCCGATCTTGCGCATGTAACCCTGGATCGCCTCCGCCGGGCGGACCGAATTGTTGCCGATGGTGAAGTAGACCTTCGGGGCGAGTTTTACGCCATCCTTCTCACGGATGCCGTCGGAACCCATCTTCCAGCCGGCCTCGTCCAGCAGGCGCTTGGCGCGTTCCACGTCTTCCTTGACCACTGCTTTTGTCGTGGGCGCGAAGTCCTGGGCATCCGTATCGACATAAGTGTAGGCTGCCTCGGCATGTCCCAGCATGATGCCCTTGTTGATGTCTTCGCGATTGATCGCGATGCTCATCGCCTCTCTCACCCGCGGATCGGACACCATGTCGCGGGACGCCT
>CAMATI010000475.1 GCA_945861095.1 Asaia bogorensis
CAATTTCACGGATTTCGGCCGCGCGATGCTGACTTTCTTGCGCGATGAAGTGCCCGAAAAATGGCAGACCTACTGCGATGAGGTCACCGATAATTTCAGGATCATCGATCCTACGGATTTTCGGATTCTTGCGTGAGCAGGGTATACATCACCAACATTGCGTTGCGCGCGTGGCCGAACGCGGCCTCCGACGACATGGTGTCGACCTGCGCCGCGATCGCGTTATGCGCCATCGACATCAGCACCGTCAGTTGCGTCATCAGGACGGTGTCGTCATTACGGGCATCGGCGATGTAGGTGTGGTGGGCGTTGCCGAAATTCACCGAATCCCGAGCATCCCCCGGCGTGCCCAGTCCATTCATGACGTTCACCCGCGCGACGTCGCGGAACGGGCACATGCCCCCCGCCCCTTCCGGTGCACCGTCGTATGAAGAATCGGTCGTCCCCGCCACACGGCCCAACCGCAGCAGACTCCGCTCGCTGGTCGCTCGCCCCGCCGGTTCGAACGCGACCGGGCAGGCCATGGGACCACCACCGTACAGCGTGTCCAGTTGCAGCCCCGCGCCTCGCAGGTTGCGACTGCCAATGCCCGCGTCGG
Source organism: Asaia bogorensis (assembly GCA_945861095.1). Taxonomy (GTDB): domain Bacteria; phylum Pseudomonadota; class Alphaproteobacteria; order Acetobacterales; family Acetobacteraceae; genus Rhodopila. Next base: position 599 of record CAMATI010000475.1, read on the forward strand.
CGGCGGCCCAGAACGGCACGCTCAACTGGATCAGGTCATGCGAGACGAACTGCAACAGGTAGGTGTAGCCGGCCGGAATGAACGGGTTGTCATCGACATGCACCCCCGGTTTCAACGCCGTGGTGCCCCACAGCGGATGCGGCGATGGGGTGGGCGCTTCGGTGGACGGCGCGATCGGCAATCCGTTCGCCAGGGCCGCCAGAACCGCCCGGGCGGCAACCGGGTCGTTGCCGAGATTGCTGCGCTGGCGGGGACCAGGCTGCCCGAGCAGGTTGGAGAATCCCGAAATCGACCGTGCATCAAGCCCCTCGCGCGCCGCCCCTCTGGCTGCGTTGGCGTTGGCCAAAGTCCTATGCGTCATCCTTCATGTCTCCCCGGATCGATGCAATCTGATTGACCGATCGTTAGCCCATCGTGAAACGAACGGAAGCAGAGCGCCAGCCCAGGCAATGCCATTTGACGGATTGGAATACGGAACCCCGCGCACCGCGATCCGGACGCGGCCTCGGGGACAACGTTGCTTGGTTGCATTGTCTTCACGGCATGGACGTGCCGATCGGATCAGCACGCCCCGCCCGCCCCGGGGCGCCCGGGCACCATCATCGCGGAACCTGATCCGGCCCCACCCGCCGTTAAAGCGTGGGCTGCCGAACCAAGCCGGGCAGTGACGGTGACCGGGGCCGTATAACGGTCAAGGCTTCGGGTCGCCGGGATGACCAACCGGATTTTCAGGGACGTCGAGCGCTAGCCCGCCAATCCCTCCGCCAGGTCCTTCGCGTGGGAAGCCGGATCGCGGTCCGCGGGCTTGCCCCAGCCGCCACCGCCGCCCGACAGCACGTGGATCACACTGCCGGTCGGGACCGGGACGTTGATTTCCTTGGTCTTCAACTTGCGTGGAGCCGCATCGGGCGCCAGCAACGTGTAATCGTGCGGTGCACCGTCGGAACCGCCAAGCATGCCGCGGGCGCCATGGACGACGCCCTCGCCGGCGGTGTTCGCGATACAGTTGCCGACCGCCTCCACGCGCAGACGCATGTCACCGCCGTAGCCGCCGCGATGCTTGCCCTCCCCGGCGGAATTGGGGCGGTATTCATGCGTTTCGAACACCAGCGGGAAGCGGGTTTCCGCCACCTCGATCGAGCCGAACTTGATCCCGCCAGCCGAGTGCCATTCGCCGATCGTGGAATACCCGTCCCCTGCCACCGATCCGCCGCCACCGGGGCGCGCCTGGAACATGTGCCAGATGAAGCGCCGGCCGGTGCGCGGGTCCGCACCGTTCAGCGCAATCCGCATACGCCGTCCCCAGCCGCCCATCGCGCGATCGGGACAGGCGCCGGACAGAGCGACGACGATCGCCTCCACGATTTCGTTGGAGCAATGGCTGGTGCACATGGTCACCGGCGCGCCCTCCCGCGCCCAGACAATGGTGCCTTCCTTCAGTTTCACCGTCAGCGGGCGGAACGCGCCCTCATTCTTCGTGACGTCCGGGTCAAGCAGAAAGGCGAAGGCCATCGCCACCGCGGATTGCGCGTTGGCGTGGGACGAATTGATGAATCCGGTCACCTGCGGGTCGGAGTCCGTCAGATCGACGGTCACGTCGCTGCCCTGCTTGGAGACCCGGGCGCGGATGACGATGTCGGTCTTGCCGAAGCCGTCGTCGTCCAGCACGGCCTCCCCGTAATACTCGCCGTCCTTCCAGGCGGCGACGGTGGACCGGGCGTGGCGTTCGGCGGCATCCAACATCGCCTCGACCGCCTCGGCCAGGACCTCGGCGCCGAATTCCTTGATCACCGCGGCCAGGCGCTGCTCACCGAGTTTGGCGGAGCCGATCTGGGCGGCGAGGTCGCCGCGGAAGTCGCGGGGATGGCGGACATTCAGCGCCAGCATCTCCAGCAGGTCTTCCCGCAGCACGCCGTTCTCGGTCAGGCGCATGGGGGGCAGGCGCAGGCCTTCGTGCCAGATTTCGGTGGCGGCGGGGTTATAGGCGCCATGCGTGGCGCCGCCGATATCGGAGTGATGGGCACGGTTGACCGACCAGAACATCAGGGTCGGCCCATCTTCGCCGGGCGCAAAGACCGGCACGAACACCGTCAGGTCGGGCAGGTGCGAGCCGCCGCGATAGGGGTCGTTGAGGATGTAGATGTCGCCCGGCGACGGGTTGGGGAAGCGTTCCGAATTCGCCCGCGCCGCCCAGGGCATGGCGCCGACATGCACCGGGATGTGGTCGGCCTGCGCGACCAGGCGGCAGCGCGCATCGATCAGCGCGATCGAGAAATCGCGGGAGGAGTTCAGGATTTGCGAATAGGCGGTGCGCAGCATCGCCTCCCCCATTTCCTCGGCGATGGCGTTCAGGCGGTTCTGCAGGACGGCGACGGTGATCGGATCGGTCATGTGGCCCTGCCAACAATCGAGTGATAGACGCGCCAAGGGCAAGCCGGCCCCCTTGTGGGGTAGATGGCGCATGGGCCGGGGCCGACCCAATGGACGGATGTTGGCAAATCTGACGCCGGCTTGGAAGGGCGCACTGTCGATCCAGGCCGATCGTGGATTTCAGATCACCGGCGCGGACAGGTGCCGAGATACCAGGGGATCGCCGATATAGGCGTGGAACGCGTCGGCGAGTGCAATCCGGTCGTCCGGCCGCCACGCGTCGCCGGCTTTCAGACGGATTTCAATCGAGGCAGCCAGTTCGCAGAGGCTAGCAGCCTGTCGGACTTACGCCCACCGGAGGCTCATGTTAGAATCGTAACGTCGATTCGCTCCCTCCCCGGATGCCGCCAATGAGCAACTTCCGCCCCACCGATCGCCTAACCGGCTTCCTGATGCCGCCGTCTATCGATGAAT
>CAMATI010000476.1 GCA_945861095.1 Asaia bogorensis
CAGGAATTCAAACAACAAAAGAATCGCATTCCAAAGGCGCGGCCTTTGGTGGGGTCCAGGGGCAAAGCCCCTGGTCGGGGTCCGGGGCGGAAGCCCCGCCCACCCCTTGAACCTCTCCCCTCCCCCAAGCACAGTGCGCCCGCGACAAACGGGAGAGGCACGTCATGGCCACAGTACTGTCCGTCAACGGACAACCCAGAACCACCGAGGCCGATGCCTCCACGCCACTTCTGGACGTGCTGCGCAACCATTTCGACCTCAAAGGCTCCCGCTACGGTTGCGGCCTGGAGCAATGCGGCAGTTGCATGGTCCTGATCGACGGGGAAGCCGCCTACTCCTGCGCCCGCGAACTCGGCTCCGTCGCCGGACGCTCCGTCACCACGATCGAGGGTCTGGGCGGCAACCACCCCCTGCAAGTCGCCTTCATGGAAGAGCAGGCCGGCCAATGCGGCTACTGCCTGTCCGGGATTCTGATGACGGCCAAAGCCCTGCTCGACCGCAACCCGTCCCCGACCCGCGCGGAGATCGTCGCCACGTTGGACAAGCATCTGTGCCGCTGCGGCGCACATCCCCGCATCCTGCGCGCCATCGAAAAAGCCGCCGTCCTGATCCGAGAGGGAGCAAGCGCATGAGCGACACCCTGCCGCTGAGCATCCAGACCAACCGCCGCCTGGAGAAATGGCTCCGCTTCGGCCCCGACCGCACAGTTCGCCTGGCGGTAGGAAAAGTCGAAATCGGCCAGGGCGTGCTGATCGCGCTGACCCAGATCGCGGCCGAGGAACTGGACATCGCCGTCGACCGCTTCTCCATCCTGGCGGGCGATACCGCCGACGCGCCGGACGAAGGCTCCACCAGTTCCAGCCAATCGATCGAGGTTTCCGGTCGCTCCGTCCGTCTGGTCTCCGCCGAATTGCGCGCCCGGGTCGTGGCGCGCCTGGCGCAGCGGCTGAACTGCTCGCCCGAGGACATCACGGTGGACGACGGTGCGTTCCTGCACGACGATGAGCCGACCGGTCACGACTACTGGAATTTCGCCAGCGACACCGATTTCGCGGCGGATATCGAGGGGACGGCCATCCCAAAGCCCCCCAGTGCCTACAAGGTGGTCGGTCAACCGGTGCCGCGGCGTGATCTGTTCGCCAAGATCAGCGGTGCCGCCTTCATCCAGGACATCGTCCGCCCGGACATGCTGCATGCTCGCGTCCTGCGCCAACCGGCCCGCGGCGCCCAGTTGGCCAGCTTCGACGAAACCCCGGTCCGGCGAGCCGCGCGCGGGAATTTCCAGGTGGTGCGGGTCGGCAATTTCCTGGCCTTTGTCGGCGACGACGAAACCGTGGTGCAGCGCGCCGCGGTGGCCGCTCCGGCCCACGCAAAGTGGGACAATGTCCGCCAACTGACCCCGGCGCATCAGGAAGCGGCCTGGTATCGCACCCAGCCATCCGATGACCGCCATGTCGGGGACACCAATCCGCCAGCCGTGACCCCGAACGTTTTGGAAGCCACCTACTCCCGTCCCTTCGTCGCGCATGCCGCCATGGCCCCGTCCTGCGGGCTGGCCGAGTTCCGCGACGGGCATCTGTCCGTCTGGTCCCATACCCAGGGCGTCTATCCGCTGCGCAAAAGCATCGCGGAAATCCTGGACCTTCCCCAATCTCAGGTCACCGTCCGCCACGCGCATGGCGCCGGCTGCTACGGCCATAACGGAGCCGACGACGCCGCCGTCGATGCCGCCGTCATCGCCATGCAACTCCCCGGCAAATGCATCCGCGTGCAGTGGCGCCGCGAGGAAGAGTTCGGCTTCGAGCCAGTCGGCACCGCGCACATGACCCGGATGCGAGCCGCGTTGGACCCCGCCGGCCGGCCGGTGGATTGGACGACCGAGGTCTGGGCCGGTTCCCACGTCCAGCGCCCGATCTATGGCGGCAACATGCTGACCCATGAAGCCCTGCCAACCCCGCCTCCCGCCCCGAAACCCAACGATCCGCCCGAGGCCAATGGCGGCGGCGGCACCCGCAACGGCACACCTTTGTATGACTTCCCGGCCAAGCGGATCATCCATCACCTGTCGATGACGACGCCGGTCCGGACCTCCTCCCTGCGAGGTCTCGGCGCATTGCCCAATGTCTACGCCATGGAATGCTTCATGGACGAACTGGCGGAACGGGCCGGCATCGATCCCGTGACCTATCGCCTGTCCATGCTGTCCGACACCCGCGCCCGCCGGTTGTTGGAGAACGTCGCCGAACGCTGCGACTGGGCATCGCGGGGACCGGTGGGAACCGGGCGGGGGCTGGGCATCGCCTGGAGCCGCTATAAGAATCGCGCCGCCTACTCCGCCGTGGCCGTGGAGCTAGACGTCGATCAGGAAATCCGCCTGCGCCGGATCTGGTGCGCGGCCGATGCCGGGCTGGTGATCAATCCGGACGGGGCCAAGAACCAGTTGGATGGAGGCATCATCCACGCCGCCAGCATGACCCTGAAGGAACAGGTGACGATGGACGGCGACGGGATCACGTCCCTGGACTGGGACAGCTATCCCATCCTGAAATTCTCCGAACTGCCCGAAATCGACACCATCATCATCCACAATCCCGACCAGCCCACGCTCGGCATGGGCGAATGCACGTTCGGCCCCACCGCGGCCGCGATCGGCAATGCCGTGGCGCATGCCCTGGGCGTGCGTATCCGGGATATGCCGTTGACGCGGGAGAAAATCGCGGCCGCCCTGCTGAAAGCCTAGCGACGGAACCTCCGGGCGCGCGCTCGGCCATCCCGCTCGGCTACGCATGTGGTCTCGCGCGATGCAGGAGCGCCCCCGCTGCCCGCGGGTTCCACCCCCGGGCGAGCCTGTCTCCCGAACGGCTGGTCGAGGGGAGGTTCCGTGGGCCGCAGGTGCCATCACATTCGGCCTTATGTTCTTAGTATGTTCTATGACGGCGACGAGGCCGTGGCAAGGGATTTTTTGAACTCTGTCTCAGCGCCACGGTTCTGGCGCGGAACTTTTTGATAAGTCTGACTTTGTGGAAAAAGACAGGCAATCGTTAACGCCCGCGGACTTGCGCCCGATATAGCCGGCTTTGGCAAAGGCCGAACCGACGCGACAATTGCGATATTGGATGAGCGCGGGCGGTTATACATCTGACAAGGCACCGTATTCGACCATTTCGGGTCGCGCCGAGGGCGGTGCCGACATCTGCCAGAACGTTGCGAATTCTGACGGAAAACGGGGGCTTCCGTTACGGACCCATGCGGAAAACACGGGTTTTTGTTGCGTATCCTGGCAGTTAACACTTGCCTAGTGCCCCGAGTCGTTCATAATGTGGGGTAAAGCCTCTTCAGCTTAACGCGGGCCTCGGCAGTGGTGAATTGCCAATCCGCCTTGGCGTGGTGTTTGTTTCGTCTGGCCTCCCAGGCGGCGACTTCCTCGATGAGGTTTTGCTTG
>CAMATI010000477.1 GCA_945861095.1 Asaia bogorensis
CTTTGTTGCGTGGTCACGACTCATCTCCCGCTTTTTCCGGGAGGAGCGAGTCAGAGGTTCGCCACAAAATCAATGACGGGGGGCACTAGGTTGGAAAAGATGCGCGGTCCCCGGCTTGCTTGATGGAACTGCCGCGCCGGCCTCCCGAGCCGGGGTTCGCTCCCCGCCGCCGCACGCGACGTGATCCCGCAGGCGCGGGTGTGTGTGACGGCAGGCTCCGTCGAAGGGATCGGGCGTCTCACGACGCTCGGGGGTGGGTTGCCTGCCGTCATGGGGTGGACCGACTACGCATCGGCCTCATCGTCTTGACCGTATTTTCGCAACTCATCTGCGATTCCGTCAGCGATGGTGCTGCGGATATGCGAGATGTAGAAATCCACGGTCAGAATAACGCGGCCCGCGCCACGATATTCGAAGCCATTCTTCTCGTGGTCCGGGTCATAGACTTCTTTGACGATCAGATCGCCCTTGTGATCCAGAGGCGCCGATCCCCGGAAGTGCTCGCCGCGCGTGCCGCGGACCAAGGTGATACGGTCGTTATCTCTGTAACTGTCTTGCTTCAGAGTGCTGGCCACATCGCAAGCCATCGCCCCGGCACGCCCCGCCGTGATACCAAAATCGGTCAGGCGGGCGAACAGATAGAGCGGGATCATCGCGTCGGCATCGAACAGCCGACTCGAACCTTTTGCGGTGGGGGGCGCGCATGTATAGACGCCGTTGGCTACCGCGTCGTTAAATCGCAGACGGTCAAGCCCAACGATTTTACAGGCAAGGGCGGTTCGGAACAGAGGCTTATGGTCGGGCATAGGGCGAAACTCCAAGGTGGTTCACCCTATAGCCTTATCCTGCTGTTTTAGGCAATAGGTTTTATCACCCCGCGCCGGCCGCCTCGGTCTGGGGTCTGCCCTCACGCCACAATCACCATCCCCGTAAACGAAAAATCAGCCGGCGCCGGCCGCCGCGAAGCCAGACCTACCGCAGTGACAGCCGCGACAGCCGGGTCGATCCGCCCCCGGCTTCGCAGCTTGGACAGCTTCCGATTTCCCGCCGGGTCCGCCTCGATTGCCGCGTTTGCCATGGCCCAGCGTAGGAGCGGGTTCCCGCCGTGCGCCATGCGCCGTTCCAAGATCAGCCCCTCATATGCCGTGAGGGAAGGCGACACGTCTTTATATCCCGCCCCGTGCGGTTCCAGCGGCAGCGTTATCCCCTCGCGGTCCATCTGTGCCCGCAAATCTTCGATCAGCCACCGATCCGACGCAATCGCCACCAGATCGAGCGCCTCGGTCTGGCGCGCAATCCAAGCCCCCAGCCATGCCCGGTCTATGGTCCGGCCAGGGACCACCACCACATGCCCTTGCGTCACCCACGTTTGATAGGGCGCGTTGTCCTCCCGCGCCTTGTCGTGCAGCAGCATGGAAGGCAGGAAGGCCCACACGCGCAAGGCCCCCGTGTCCGGCCAGAACAGCGCGAACGCCGATAGGTCCGCCGGTCCCGCCGCCAGGTCCAACCCGCCCCAGCAAGGCCCCGCCGCCTCGGCCGTGGTGCCGCACGCGTCCCAATCGGCGGGCGCAATCCACCTGTCATCCGTCGCCACGGGCTGGTTCAGGATATAGGCCCGGAAACTGGCTTCTAAGGACGGTATGCGCCGCGCCTGTTCCGCCTGAACCCGCACGTCATCCAGTGACCGAAAGTCGCCCAGCGCCGGGTTTGCGGCCCGCCATGCTGCCTCGGACCACGGATCGGCCTCGGGATCGGCCGTGTAGAGGAACGCACGGAAGGCCGGATCGTCGACCGCGCCGGCCTCGATATCGCGGGCATATCCGATCAGTTCCTCCAACGGATTATCGGGATCGGGCGAGCGGGTCGAGATGACGAACCCCAGCGGTTCCGCGTGCGCACCCATGCCGGTTCTCAGGGCTTCCAACAGGTCCCGCCCCCGCCATTGGGCAACCTCGTCCCCGATCCAAAAATTGGGGGACATGCCGTGAGCCTTGCGCGCGTCGCTCGACAACGCCTGATAGATCGAGCCGGTTTCAACGTCCTCGATCTCCTTTTTGAAATCCCGGAACGTCAGCCGGTCCGCCAGGTCCGGCCGAGCAAGCGCCATCTGCTTCATTGCTGTATATACGATTGCAGCCTGTGCCCGATCAGCCGCGCCGGATAGCACCTGCCCCCCCTGGACGGCTTCCGGCCCGCATAGGTGCGCCAGGGCCAGGGCCGAGGCGAAACCCGTCTTGCCGTTCTTCCGGCCCATGCTCAGCAGCGCCAGGCGCACGGTCCGTTTGCCCTTGCGGTTGGTGGCGTAGACCTCTTTGACGATCGCCACCTGCCATGGTCGCAGCTTGAACGCCCGGCCCGCGTGCTGCCCGCTCGGGACGGTCAAGCCGCCGATCCAGGATATCAGTCGCTCGGCTCGGGTCCGGCCGGAAAGGGGCAAATTTGCCTCTTTATCCGGCGCCTTTTGCGCCAGCTTCCGCACCGGCTTGGCGCCAGGCCCCCGCGCGCCCATCAGCGGCGCCCCTTGCCGGGCAAACTTACTCTGAAAGAACCTCCCCAAGGCGGTATATCGCCCCGCTCCGAGCTATTTTTTAGGACCGCATTCCCATTCCACCAATGGGAGGGGTCGAGGGGCGTTCCGTCAGCACTACAGCCCCGTATCCGCGTCGCGTCCCATGATCGCGCATTGTGGCACCTTATGCACATGCCACGCAGGTTGCTCAGTATGTCCGGCCCGCCCTTCGACCGCTGGATTATGTGGTCCGCGACCACTGACCGAGCCGTGCAGCCGGGTGCGGTGCACCGGGGGTCCCGCCGTAGGACTTGCGCGCGTAGCTTCTGCCATACCGCAGTCCTATAAAATTGCTCGCTCATAGTGGTGTCATGCCCATCAGGCGAGCGAGGCGCCGAAGCTCGGCCGCGATCTCGCTCTTATCTTCATGAAATCGTTCGGGGTTTCGATGGTCGGGACATAGCCGGACCACGCGTTGTGCCAAGGATGCCAGGGTGTCGGGTGACGCCAATGACGGCACATGACGGCATTTTCCCATATAAGCCTGTCCCGTGTGTGCGTGTGTGCGCACGCGTACACGCGTAAGGGGGTTATATAGGGATTTGGCGTCACCTGCTGTCATCGCGTCACCGCCTTCCCGCTGGGTTCCCACCAACGGCCGTGTTTGTCCCGCTTCTGTTCCCACCCCAGCCGTTGCAGCGCCGCCGATATGCGGCGTTGCTCCCGCGTCCCCATGCGTTCGGTGTGGATGCCCAGCGCCATAGTCGCGACCTCGACCACGGTGCAGCGTATCCGAGGGGCAACACCGGACATTGGCGGTCCCTTCTGCCCTTCCTTGGTTTGCGTTGCGTCCCCCGACACAAGGACCCAATCGCGGATCACGTTCTCCCATTCGTCACACTCAAAACGGGCTTCCTGCTCGGGCT
>CAMATI010000478.1 GCA_945861095.1 Asaia bogorensis
GGCGGCGGGCCGGTTTTGCTGACCGACATCAACACCGCGATGCTGCGGGTCGGCCGGGACCGCGCGATCGAGACCGGGTGGACGGCTGATGTCTCCTGCGCCGTGGTCGACGCCGAACGGATCCCACTGCCGGACCGCTGCATGGATCGGGTCTCGATCGCGTTCGGGCTGCGCAACTGCACCGACAAGGACGCGGTGCTGGCCGAGGCGCGCCGTGTGCTGAAGCCGGGCGGGCGGTTCCTGTGTCTGGAATTCTCTCGCGTGCAGGTGGCCGCGCTAATGCCCTTGTATGACGCCTGGTCGTTCAAGGTGCTGCCACGGATGGGCCGGCTGATTGCCAGGGACGAAGACAGCTACCGCTATCTGGCGGAGAGCATCCGCACCTTCCCCGACCAGGATCGCTTGGCGGCCATGATGCGCCAGGCCGGGCTGTCGCGCGTCACGGTCCGCAACCTCTCCGGCGGGATCGCCGCGATCCATGCCGGCTGGCGGTTGTGATGGCCCGGACAGACCCAGGTCCCATCGAGACATCGGATAGGAAGCGGCGATGAGCAAGCTGGCGGGCAAACGGATCCTGCTGATCGTCTCGGGCGGAATTGCCGCGTTCAAGGCGCTGGAGTTGATCCGTCTGCTGCGCCGGCAGGGGTGCGCCGTCACCTGTGTGCTGACCCGGAACGGGGCCGAGTTCGTCACCCCCCTGTCGTTGCAGGCATTGAGCGAGTCGAAGGTTTACACGGACCTGTTCTCCCTGACCGATGAATCGGAGATGGGGCACATCCAGTTGTCGCGTTCGACGGATCTGCTGGTGGTGGTCCCGGCCTCCGCCGATCTGCTGGCGCGCATGGCGGCGGGGATGGCGGACGACCTGGCGTCCACCGTGTTGCTGGCCACCGACAAGCCGGTGCTGGTGGCCCCGGCGATGAATGTGCGGATGTGGCTGCATGCGGCGACGCAGGCCAATATGCGGCTGCTTCAGTCGCGCGGTGTCCGCGTCGTCGGCCCGGATGACGGGGCCATGGCGTGCAACGAATTCGGCCCGGGTCGCATGTCGGAAGCGGCCGAGATATTAACCGCCATCGAGGCAATTCTGGCGCCGATATCGGACGCGCACGCGACGTCACGCGCGCGCGCCCTCCCGCTGGCGGGGCGCCACGCGCTGGTGACCAGCGGACCGACGCATGAGCCGATCGACCCGGTGCGTTACATCGCCAACCGGTCGTCGGGGCGGCAGGGTCATGCGATTGCCGCGGAACTCGCGGCCCTGGGCGCGCGCGTAACCCTGGTCAGCGGTCCGGTGTCGGTGCCGGACCCCAAGGGTGCCGATGTGGTCAGGATCGAAACCGCGGCCGAGATGCTGCTTGCCTGTCAGGCGGCGCTGCCCGCCGACATCGCGGTCTTTGCCGCCGCGGTCGCCGATTGGCGGGTGGCCAACGCGGCCGAGGGCAAGATCAAGAAGCAACCCGGTGTCGCCGCGCCGAACCTGGAACTGGTGCCCAATCCCGATATCTTGGCGACGATCGCGGCGACGGGTCCCATGCGGCCGAACCTGGTTGTCGGGTTCGCGGCGGAAACCGACGACCTGATGGCCAACGCCCAGTCCAAGCTGATTCGCAAGAACGCCGACTGGATCGTGGCGAACGATGTGTCCCCGTCGACCGGCATCATGGGCGGGGAGGAGAATGCGGTGCACATCATCACCGCATCCGGGGTGGAAGACTGGCCGCGGGTGCCCAAGCAGGAAGTCGCGCGCCGTCTCGCCCAACGCATCGCGGATTGGCTGCGCTGAAGGCATCCGCGGCCTATCGTATTCGGCGTCTGGGGGCGGCCGATGTGCCGCCCTATCGCGCTGTCCGCCTGGATGCGCTGCTGCGCCATCCGGAGGTCTTCGGAAGCTCCTACGACGAAGAGGCCCAGCTCGACGACGCGGAATTCCTGCGGATGATTTCACAACCGCCGGGTTGCACTTTGGGGGCTTTTGCCGGGGATGAACTGGTGGGGATCGCGGGGCTGCTGGTACCGGTGCGCCAGAAGCAGCGCCATAAAGGGATCATTGTCGGGGTCTATGTGGTGGCCGAACACCGGCGGTTCGGGCTCGCCCGCCGCCTGGTCGAAGCGCTGATCGCCGAGGCTCGCCTGGCGTCGCTCCGGGTGGTCGAACTGGCGGTGACCGTCGGCAATCAGCCTGCGCGGAGACTGTATTACCGTCTGGGCTTCCGAACCTATGGAATAGAGCGCTTTGCCCTGGCCATCAACGACAGCTACCTGGATGAGGAACTGATGGCGTTGGTGCTGGACTGACTGGTTTCCTGGTTGAGGCTACTGTAGTACCGTAACGTCGCGCCGGTGGGTGATGGGCTGATTGAACCTGTCCACCGTCTTCGTCGCAGGAGACCACGGACCGATGCCGCCATCGTTTGCGTTAATCAGTAAGCTACGGGCTCACCTTCGGCTCTTGCGGCAGGATCCGGAAAAATTCGCGGCCAATCTGCAACAATTCACCAACCCGGAGAAATTTCGGGAGAAGTTGCTCGATATCTCGACCGCCGCACCGCTCCATGTGCGGATCGACCCGGCTCTGACCGACAATCCGACGTTGAATGTCTTACAGCCTATCCTGACGCCGGTATCCATGACGGGCGGGCCCAATACCATTGTCAATATCGCCTTCTGGATGGCGATGCGCGGCATACCGGTGCGGTTGGTGACAACCCGAGGAGACCCGGGATCGGACGGCGATTGGTTCTGGCGACATCTCGCCACGGTAACGGGCGATGCGACCCGGCCCGCGACGTTGTCTGTCGCTCCCGCGACAGACCCGAACCATCCGCTGCCGATCGGTCCGCGCGATGTGTTTCTGGCCACCCACTGGACCACCGCGCAACAGGCGAAGACCTTCTTGCCGAGGATGGAAACGAAACGGATACTTTATCTGATCCAGGATTTCGAACCGGGATTTTACGCCTGGTCCAGCAACTATGCCCTGGCGCTGGAGACTTACGACCTGGATCATGTCGGCATTTTCAATGAACGGATGCTGTACGATTATTTCGTAGCCCAGGGTCCCGGTCGCTACAGTTACCCTGATTTCGCCCGACAGGGGCTGGTCTTTGAACCCGCGATCGACCGTGCGGTTTTCCATCCGCCGGCGGAACCCCGGACCGGCAAGAAACGGCGGCTGCTCTTCTACGCTCGCCCGACCAATCCCCGAAATCTCCTCGGGCTCGGCCTGCACGCCCTGCGGAAAGCCATGTCCGACCCTCACGAATCCCCTCATTTTCTACTATGATATCACTGTGACCGGACAGGTCTAAACTCTCCGGGACAGCGCGATTTGTTCAGGACTGGGGCGAGCGACTCGGCGCATGATCGGGCCGGTTGGCGCGGTTATCCGCTGTCGGGGTAA
>CAMATI010000479.1 GCA_945861095.1 Asaia bogorensis
GCGAGCAACGGCGCGTGTTTCTCCATTACGTTTGTCGGGCATCAGCCGAGCGATGGGCGGATTTGGGTGTATTTGGAAACGATCGGGGGCGGGTTCGGGGCGCGGGCGGAACGGGATGGGCTGGATGGCGTGCATGTGCACATGACCAACACGTCGAACCTGCCGGTGGAGGCTTTGGAGTTGGAATATCCGCTGACGTTGATGCGTTACGAGTTGGTGGACGGGTCCGGTGGCGCAGGGCGGCATCGCGGCGGGATGGGGATACGGCGGGTCTATCGCGCCGATCATGATTGTCGGGTGCGGATTGACGGGGCTCGGTTACTGTCGCGGCCTTGGGGTTTGTTCGGCGGGGAGCCTGGCGGGCAGGCGGATATCAGGCTGCATGGCGGCGCGGTGCGGTTCGACCACGGTAGCGGCGGCTTGCGTCCGGGGGAGATGATCGAGGTGGTGACCGGTGGGTCCGGGGGTTATGGGCCGCCGGGGGAGCGGGACCGGGATGCGGTCCGGCGTGATGTGGCGGAGGGGAGTATCGATCGGGAGACGGCCGAACGTCTATACGGGGTGTAGGGACGGCAGAGGCCGAGGCTGACCGCCCCGACCTCGCGCTCCGGCTACCAATCGGATCACGCCGCCTTCGGCATCTCCAACCCACACGCATCGAACGCGGCGAACAGAGACGCCTGTTGCGCCGCCGTCAGCCGCAGATGGGGCGGACGAATATTGTGCCACGCCGGATTGCTGGTGTTGCGCGCCACCAGTGCCTTCAGGCCGGAAATCAACGGCACCGAAATCACCGCCTTGCGTGTCGCCGCCAGGATCTCATGCGCCGCGGCGCCGGCCGGGGTGTTCCGGCCGGCATAGACCTGCGCCCCGATCGCGCAGTTCACGTTGGACGCGGCGGTGATGCAGCCAGCGCTGCCCTTTTCCAGCAGAGGCTTTAATAAAGTGTCGTCGCCGGCATAGACCTCGAACCCGTCGCGGGCGAAGTTCTGCACATAGGACAGGCCGTTCTCGTAGCTGCCGCTGCTGTCTTTGATGCCCTGATACTTGCCGGGATTGGCGGCCAGCAGCCGGCCGATGAACTCCACGCCGAACGGAACCGCCGATTGCTGCGGGAAGTTATACAGATACAGCTTGATGTTGCCGCCGACGCGCTGCGCCACCTCATTGAAATAGGCCAGCAATCCGTCGTCGGAGGGGTTCTTGTAGTAGAACGGCGGCAGCAGCAGGGCGCCGGGGCAGCCCAGTTTCTCGGCATGTTTGGTCAGTAGCACGGTGTCGGTCAGCGCCGTGGTGCCGGTGCCGGGCATCATCTTCGCCGCCGGGATGCCGCGCGCGACCAGGCCTTCCAGGACCGTCATGCGCTCACTGATGCCCAGGCTGTTCGCTTCCCCGGTCGTGCCCAGTACGCCCAGGCCGTTGCAGCCATTGGCGAGCAGCCAGCGGCAATGCGCGGCCATGCGGTCCAGATCGATCGACAGATCGTCGTTCATCGCAGTCAGCACGGCGGCATTCACGCCGCCATAAAGCGCGTTCTTCATCATGACTTGGTCTCCTTCGGGGGCGTTTCGGTCAGGGGCGTTTCAGGGACGGGGCGCTTCGGGCGAGCCGCCTGACCCGGCCAATCCACAATATGATGTTCCAGCGGCCCCGCCTTTCTCTCACTCACCGCTCGGCCGCGCACCGAAATGCCGGCTTGGTGCACGGTGTCGCGATCGCCGGACACCAGCGGGTGCCACCATGCCAGGTTCTTGCCGTCGGCCACCAGGCGGTAACCGCAGGTGGGGGGCAGCCAGTCGATCTCTCGCACGGCCGCGGGGGTCAGGCTGACGCAATCGGGCACCTTGCGCTGGCGGCGCACGTAGTCGGTGCACTGGCAGGACTCCAGGTCCAGCAGACGGCAGGCGACATTGGTGTGCGCCAGGGCGTTGGTGTCCTCATACCGCAACTTGTGCAGGCAGCAGCGCCCGCACCCGTCACAGAGCGACTCCCATTCGTCCTTGGACATGTCTTCCAGCCGTTTGGTCTTCCAGAACGGCACTGTCCTGCTCATGCGCCCTTACCCATGCGCGGTGTTTACCGGCCCGGGCGTTCCCTGGCTAGGGCGGGGTCGGGGCCTTGAAACGCACTGCCTAACAAGGGGTTACAGCGGCGTGTGCGGTTCCGGCCGAACCGCGGGATGATCTGATGGCGCGGGCTGTGGTGGCGAGAGCGGCGGGCGACCGGCGGGCCTTGTGGTCGCCGGCTACGCTGAAACCGCGTCAGCGCGCCGGCGGGCTTAGCACCTGTTCCTGGATTGGCGGCCGACCGCTGGGGGCCTGAAGCTGCTGCGGCAGGCTTTGCGGGGCAGGGGCCTGGAATTGTGGGGCCTGAAGTTGTGGGGCGGGATATTGCGGCGCCTGGAATTGCGACGGGCGAGCACCTTGCCCCTGTCCCGGTGCCGCCTGCGGAGATGGAGCGGCCGCGGGCGCGGCGGTTCCATAGCGGGTCAGGACCTGACGCAGGGGATCGGCGCCGGGGTTTACGCCCTGCATCTGCACCACGACCTGGCGTGCGGCGAAGGGCTGGCCGTAATAGCGCTCATTCCACTCGGTGCGGGTGGACAGGATGCTGCCTTCCAGCGCCACGCCCCCGAACAGGCCCCGCACGGCGGAAAAGGCCAGAATATCGGCCCCGATCGCGGCGGTGGTGGAGCCTTGCACGCCGGCGCCAACGGTGGCGATCGCGATCGAGGCGTTGGCGCCGAACTTGAACTGGCTGTCCAGAACGGCGTTCAGCCCCTTGTCGGTCAGAATCAACAGCAGCAACTGGGCGTCCTGGACCCCGAACTGAAAGCCGAAACTGCCACTGCCAAGGCCGTAAAAGGCCGGATAGGACCACGTTCCGTTACCGGAGCGACTGAGTAGCACGCAGCTTCCGCCTTCTGCCCCGGCAAAGAATCCGGCTTTGAACACACGGGGGCAAACCAGCGCGGCCTTGGAGCGGCGCAGCATGGTCTGCGGGTCCTCGGAGACCGTCTGGGTCATCATTTCCTGCACCGTCAACGTGGCGCGGTCGACCAGAGCCTGTTCGTCGCCCTGGGTATGGGTGCAGCCCGCCGCGATCAACGGGAGTATGGCAGCGGCGGCTGCCAGCAGGAAACGGCGCATGTTCGGTCCTCCCTCGAGTCCAGAATCGGGTATGCATAGCCCGTGCTGGTCGATTCGCGTCCAGAGGAAACCGGCGGCGTGGCGAAATAGAGGCGGGGTGGGGTAGGGCGGGGCTCCGCCCCGGACCCCGCCAAGGGCGACGGCCCTTGGAACCCGGACCATTGGTGGTAAGAGGGGCAAAACCGTGGGCGGCCGCGCATTATTTTCTTGCCGCGATTCGGCGCGACCGAGTCTATAC
>CAMATI010000480.1 GCA_945861095.1 Asaia bogorensis
CGATCCCCAGATCCAGGGACGACGTCGCCACCACCGCCCGCAACGCGCCCGCGGCCATCGCGGCCTCGACCTTGCGGCGTTGCGCTACTTCCAGCGAGCCGTGGTGCAAGGCGATCGGCAAGGTCGGGTCGTTCAGCTTCCACAACGCCTGGAACATCAGTTCGGCCTGCGCGCGCGTGTTCACGAACACGATCGTCATCCCGGCCTGGCGGATATGGGCCATCACCTGAGGCGCCGCCTCCAACCCCATATGGCCGGACCAGGACAGGCGCCCCTCCGGCAGGGTCATGGACAGGGCAGGGGGGGCGCCATCGCGCACCGCAATCACCCGGCTCGCCCCGACGAATGCCTGGATCGCCGCCGGATGCGCGACCGTCGCCGACAGACCGACCCGACGCGCCTGGGGCGACAGGGACCGCAGGCGCGCGACGCACAGAGCCAGCTGATCGCCCCGCTTGGTGCCGGCCAAGGCGTGCACCTCATCCATCACGATGCAGCGCAACTGCCCGAAAAACGCCGGCGCATCGGGGGACGAGATCAGCACCGCCAGGCTTTCCGGCGTCGTCAGCAGCAGGTTCGGCGGCGCCGCCTTCTGACGAGCACGCCGGTTGGCCGGGGTGTCCCCGGTCCGGGATTCGATGGTGATGGAAAGGCCCATCTGCTCCACCGGACGGGTCAGGTTGCGGACGATGTCGGTGGCCAGCGCCTTCAGCGGGCTGACATATATAGTATGCAGACCCACCCGAGGCGCCCCCGCCAACTCGATCAGGCTCGGCAGGAACCCGGCCAGGGTCTTGCCGCCGCCGGTGGGCGCGATCAGCAGCACGCTTTCGCCGTCTCGCACCGCGTCCAGCATCGCCATCTGGTGCGCGCGCGGTGCCCAGCCTTGTTCGGCAAACCAGGTGTCGAATGGTTCCGGTAATGTTCCCGCCATGCGGTCAGGTAAGCATATCATCCAGCTCTTGCGCTACCTGCTTCAGCACACCATCCCAGTCGCCTCGGTGGCGCTGGCGGAACAGCCAGAACGTCGGGTACCAGGGGCTGTCGTCGCGTTCCAACAGCCAGCGCCAATCGGCCTGGCTAGCCAGCAGCAGCCAGACCGGCCAGCCCATGGCGCCGGCCAGATGCGCCACCGACGTGTCGACCGAGATCACAACATCCATCAGCGATATCAAGGCGGCGGTATGCGTGAAATCGGCCAGAGTCAGACTGTGGTCGTGCACATGAGGCAGATTGCGCAGAGCCTCCTTGTCGCTGTCGCGCACGATCGCCTGCAGGACATGGAACTCGCGATCGGGCCGATTTGTCAGCAATTGCGCGAATTGCGCCAGGGGTATGCTGCGGCGGTAATCGTCCCGATGCGCTGGGTTGCCCGACCAGGCGATCCCGATCCGCATCGCGCGTCTAGGCCCCAGGGGAGGTCCCAGGGGAGGTCCCAGGGGACGTCCGAGCCGGGCCCGCCATTCGAAGATCCGCTGCTCGGTCGCCGCCAGATAGGGGATCGGCGCCGGAATGCTGTCCAGGTCCGTGTCGAACACCATCGGCAGGCTCAGCAACGGGCAATGCACGTCGAAGTCGGGCAGGGGGCGGCCCCGTTCCAGCAGATGGTGCGGGCCTTGCAGCCCGGTCAACAGGGTGCCGATACCCTGTTGCACCTCCAGCACGACTTTGGCGCCACGATCGGCGACCAGTGGCACATAACGGACGAACTGGATCGTGTCGCCGAACCCCTGTTCCGCGTGCAGCAGGATGGTCCGGCCCTCGATCGGTTCCCCCGCCCATTGCGGTTGCGTGAAGTGACGCTGGTGGGGGCCGCTGACATGGGTCCGGTATCGAGCCTCATATTTCCGCCACGCCTCCCGGAAACGGCCGTAGCGCAGCAGCCAGATTCCGTCGCTTTCCTCGGCTTCCGGCAGGTTCGGGTCCAGCATCAGGGCCTGGCGGATATGGGTCAGCGCTTCCGCATCGCGGCCCATGGCGAACAGCGTGGCGCCCAGGTCGTTCTGCGCCCGCGCCTGCGCCGGATCGATCAGCAGGGATTGGCGCAGCGCTTTCTCGGCTTCGGGGAACTGCTTCAGGGTGAATTGCAGGTGGCCCAGCAGATAGAGCGCTTCGTGGTTGCCGGCGTCGTTCGTCAGCGCGATTTTCAGCAGTTGCAGCGCCGGCTCCCACTGATCCGCGTCGTAAGCGTGCAGGGCCGATTGCAGCAGGGTTTGGACGTACGGAGGCAGGTCTTGCACGTGGCTGCCTGTCAGCAACCGATCGCGAGGCGAACCAGGGTCTGTGCGGAGCCGGGCGACCGCCTGGCCCGGTCATCGGACGATCCCGGGATCCGGGCACGGGCGGACGCTCCCACCAGGACGATCACTTCAACCCAGTCAGGTCGACCAGGGCGCCGTTGATGAACACAGGGTCCGCGCGTCGCAAGATCGGACGACCGCCGAGCTTGAACTCCAGGCGCTGTTCGTAGAGATGCAGCAGATGAAAGTTCCGCGCCGCCATGAAGTCCATAAAGACGCTGAACTGCACATGGGATTTGTTGTACCGGTTCATCGCGGCTTCCACCTGCACGAACGCAACGCGGTCCAGCATGCCCAGAAAGCCTTTCAGCACATCAAGGTCATGACCCTCGGTATCGATCTTCAGAAAAGAGATGCGGTCGATCTCGTGTTCCTGACAGAACGCGGTGCCGGTCATCGTCTTTACCTCGACGGTCTCACCGTCTGGTTCCCCACCGTCCTGGACGATCCTGTCGCCGACACTGGTCTTGGCGCGCCGCATGGTGGCGGTGCCGTTGGAAGAGCTAAGGGCGATGTTCCAGGGCGTGATCGATTCGATGTTGGCGACCTTGGCTTGCAGCGTGTCGAACGTCCCCGGCACCGGTTCGAAGGCGTGGATGCGGGTGGTCGGGAACGCTTGGGCGTAGCTCAGGCAGCTTTGACCGACATTCGCGCCGACGTCGAAGATGACACTCGGCACGTAGTCGGCGAAGAACCGACGGATATGGCGAAATACCGGGATTTCCCGCACCGGCGGCTTCTGATCTGTCGTCGCGTCGCTCAAAGGGACCTCCCGAAATTGCCGCCATGCTCAATGTTATACGAACCGACATGCCCATTGGCCGATACGCCGCCGCCTGGTCGTCGCCGGGTCAAGCCGGGCAACGGCGGGGGGACGCCTGTCGGTCGATGGTCAGGTCGGCTGGTACGAAGCGGCCAGAAAAAGCGATCTATACCCTGCTCACGCAAGAATCCGAAAATCCGTAGGATCGATGATCCTGAAATTATCGGTGACCTCATCGCAGTAGGTCTGCCATTTTTCGGGCACTTCATCGCGCAAGAAAGTCAGCATCGCGCGGCCGAAATCCGTGAAAT
>CAMATI010000481.1 GCA_945861095.1 Asaia bogorensis
CGTTTCTCATGTCGAACTCCAGGTGCGCACGCGCCCATGCGACGGTCATACCCTCTGTGACGCGACCAAGATGAAGTGCGACCGCTTCTCCTTCCTCGATCCGGCCGAGCAACCCGAAACTCGCCGCCCGGTAGCGCAGGGCTGGGGAGAAATCCGGAGCATCCCGCAGCACCCGAGCCGTCGCATCCAGCACATCGGCATAGCGGCTGGCGCCGAAATGAGCGATCGCGACGGCCAGGAAGCGGTAAAAATTTCCTTGCAGCGGGTTGAGCCGGGTGGCCTGCTCTACGTAGGCAATCGCCCGTTCGGTGTCGCCGGCATACGCGTAGAGGTGGGCCCCATTGGTCAGCGCCTCGACGGAGTTGGGATTGAGCGCAAGGGCTTGCTCAATCAGGGCGATGCCGCCGGAAAGATCGCCCCCCGGGAAGGGCAATCCTGTGGGCCACCATCGCGAGTACCTGCGGATCGTCGCCGCCTAGCTCAAGGGCTTTCCGTGCGGGACCGACGACCTCGGCGAGCGCCGCGTCGCCACGCGGCACCCAGCCCTGGCTCACCTCGCCCCAGGCAAAGGACGACAGCAGCGCATGGGCCATTGCGCTGGTCGGCTCAAGCGCGATTGCCTGCCGCACCAGTCGCTTGCCTTCGATATATCTCTCGCGGCGCACGCTTCGCTGATGGGGCACTGCGCGGAGCACCAGATCGTAAGCCTGTAGGCTCGCGGGTGGCTTGCGCTGGGCCCGCCCGATTTCCACCGAGAGAATGCGCGGCCCGATTGCGCCGATCACGCTCGCGGCCACCCGATCCTGCAGGTCGAAGACGTCCGCAAGCGTTCCGTCGAACCGGTCGGCCCAGAGGTTCGTGCCTGTCGCGACGTCCGCCAGTTGCCCGGCGATACGAATGCGATCGCCCGATTTCCGCACGCTGCCCTCCACCAGGTAGCGCACGCCAAGTTCCCGCCCGATCTGCCGGGCATCGACCGTGCGGCCCTTGTAGGTGAAGCTGGAGTTGCGCGCTATGACCACGAGAGAACGGACGCGCGAAAGGGCGGTGATGATCTCCTCGGTCATTCCGTCAGCAAAATACTCCTGTTCGCCGTCACCGGACAGGTTGATGAACGGCAGCACGGCGATGGCCGGCTTGCCCTCGGCTTCACGCGCTGGAGCGTCATTGGTTTCCGGTGTCATCGCAAGCCGGTAGCCGCGCCCGGGAATGGTTGTGATCCAGCCGTCGCCGAGCGCCTTGCGCAGGGCGACGATCTGGACCTGGAGGTTGTTCTCCTCGACCGTCAGCCCGGGCCAGACCTGATCCAGCAGGGCATCCTTGCCGACCGTCTCCCCGCCCGCTGCCGCCAGTGCCACCAACACATCGAACGCTCGGCCGCCGAGTGGGATGGCGGCATCGCCACGCATTAGCACCCGGTTGCGGCGATCGATCCGGAACCGTCCGAAAGCAATGTCCTGGGAACCATCGGACGGCACATCAGGCCTCGCGATTAAGGATTTTTAAGCGCCGCGCCAAAGACCTTAAGACCGGCTTTTCATAACGTCCAGCCACGCAAACAAAGGACGCTCCAAATGAATAACCAAGCGCGGAAGACGAGCCAGGGCCGGGACGGAATGCGGCGGATCGTCGAGACCGAGTTCACCTTGCCGGTGCCATTCGGGGTCGATAACGGCTGGTATGAAGCCTATTGGGACAATGGCGCGGACGCACCCCGGCCGCGTCTGTTGGGTCGCGCGCTGCGTCGGATTTGGCGCAATGCGTTGGTGCCGGGTGTGCTGGCGACCTCGGATGCCATTGCCAGGATAGGGACGTTTGTCAGACAGCGGATCGCGGCGGCGCGTGACGCCCGAAGCGCTGCTGCCTGATGGCGCGTGAAAGCCTCGGGGGCTTCGAGAGCGACAGGCCGGACGTGCCCCTGGCTTGTGGGATAAGGATGCGGGCGGCAATACGGAGTTCGCCGACATGCATCGCACGACGGTGGCGTGTGAGCGATCGACGATGGCGGAGGCCGCATAGTCAGAATCGGCCGGCGGCAAACCGCGGGGATGGCCTCGACACCGCCGTTCAGCGATAGTCTCCGAAAGAAGCACCGCAAACAGAAAGGGCCCCACCATGAATAGGTGGGGCCCTTTCCGCGTCCCAACCCCGCCACGTGTGGCTGGGGTTTTGCGCAGCCTGTCAGCCAGATTGGGCCGACAGTGCGGACATCTCTGCGACACACCGGCAAGCGCGGTGCCCACGGGTCTGTGACCGCGGAGATGCCTGGGTCGTCGAAATCAAAGCAGGATTTCGACCGTTACCAGGTGTGAACGACCTGACGGTTGGTGCGCTCCACGACCACCGGACGCCCATTGATCATGCCATAGGCATAGCGGTCGGCTGGCATCATCTTCACGGTCTCGGGAAGCGGGTAGATCGTGACAGTATCGGGGAGCGTCATGCCGACCATTGGCTTCATCGCCGGGTCGGTGAATGAGGTTTGCTTCTGTGTCGTCGAGTAGGTGGTGATGGCGGCACCCTGATCGGCGGTCCAGGTCGTGCTGGTCGTGGTTGTCGTCTGCGCGGATGCCATCCCGACACTTGCCAGAAGCAATGTGCCGGTGACGATCGAAAACAGCGATTTTTTCATGGATATTGTCCTATGCCGATACGAAGGTGACGGGCGCGTTGGCATCCGCATCCGGAGGTACGGCAACGCCGACCGCGATGTCTGGAACCAGGTTCAGGCAAACTGACCAGCGTCCTTTTCTACGTTTCCTCTGTTTTTCGATAGACTCGGGATATACGCAGAGTGGTCTTATGACCGAGAAGGGGCGCACCCGTGTTCCACTTGGTTGATTTCGCGAACCGGTCGTCTCTGCCGTTTGCGGCTCCACCCGCTACGGCAGGGGACGGTAACCGCGCCTCATCGGCGACGCCGAGCACTGTCCAGCCGCTTCGTCCCAATGTGTTGGCCGCCGCGATATCATGCGCGCAACGGTCTGCTACCGACCGGCGTAACCATTGACCGATGGGTGGCTGCTGTCATTGCGAGCGCAGCGAAGCAATCCAGGGCAACCAACAGGATCGATCGTGCCAGGCCCCTGGATTGCTTCGCTGCGCTCGCAATGACAGCGGGCACCCATCGGTCAGTGGTCAGGGCGGTTGGTCCAATACACCTCCGCCCGCTCCCCCATCGCCGCGGGCGGAACCGCCGGTCAGAACACGAACCAGTCCGTCGTCACTGGCCCGGTCGCGCTGGTCCGGATCGTCAGATCGGCGATGCGGTCACCGTTCACATCCCCCTGGATCACGCGAGCGGCGCCGGTGTCGGTCCATCGCAGTTCTCCGGCGTTGCCGCCGAAAGC
>CAMATI010000482.1 GCA_945861095.1 Asaia bogorensis
ATCGAAATCTGGAACGGTATGCCCGAACTGTATCTGCTGATCATCCTGGGCAGCATCATCACGCCTGGTTTCTGGGTGCTGCTGATCTTCCTGCTGCTGTTCCGCTGGATGAACCTGACCGGCGTGGTCCGGGCCGAATTCCTGCGTGGGCGCAACCTGGAATATGTGCGCGCGGCCCAGGCGTTGGGCGTGTCCGACACTATGGTCATGTGGCGGCATATCTTGCCCAACGCGATGGTCGCGACTTTGACCTTCCTGCCGTTCATCCTGTCCGGCTCGGTCACCCTGCTGTCCACCTTGGATTTCCTGGGCTTCGGCCTGCCCCCCGGTTCGGCCTCGCTGGGCGAGTTGGTCGCACAGGCGAAATCCAACCTTCAGGCGCCGTGGCTGGCCATCACCGCGTTCCTGGTGTTGGGCAGTGTGCTGACCTTGCTGATTTTCATCGGCGAAGCGGTGCGCAACGCGTTCGATCCGCGGCGGCTTCCGGCGTGATCCCAAGGCGTTCGGTGGTATGAGCCTCGTGGAGGTCGAGAACCTCTCGGTCGCCTTCGGGCCGAAAACCGTGGTGGACGGGGTCTCCTTCAGTCTGGAGCGCGGGGAAACCCTGGCCCTGGTTGGCGAGTCCGGATCGGGCAAGTCTCTGACCGCGCTGTCATTGCTGCAACTCCTCCCGCGCGGCGGCACCAACCCGACGGGTCGGATCACGCTGGACGGCGCGGCCATGATCGGCGGCGATCCGGCCACCCTGCACCGCGCGCGCGGCGGCATTGCCGGCACGATCTTCCAGGAGCCGATGACCAGCCTCAATCCGCTGCACCGCATCGGCCAGCAGATCGGGGAGGCTATTACCTTGCACCGCTCCGTGCCCGCGGACGAATTGCACCGGCGGGTGGTTGCGGCGCTGGAGATGGCGGGCTTTCCAAACGCGGAATCCCGGCTGGACGCCTTCCCGCATCAACTGTCCGGCGGGCAGCGCCAGCGGGTGATAATCGCCATGGCATTGGCGAACGATCCGGCCCTGCTGATCGCCGATGAGCCGACCACGGCGCTGGACGTGACCATCCAGGCGCGCATTCTGGACCTGCTGGCGCGCCTGAAACGAGACCGGCAACTCGCGCTGCTGCTGATCACCCACGACCTGGCGATCGTCCGGCGCTTTGCCGACCGGGTCTGCGTCATGAAGGACGGCCGGATCGTCGAAACCGGCCCGGTCGACACGTTGTTCGACGCACCATCGCATCCTTACACAAGAATGCTGCTAAACGCCGTACCGCGCGGCGGCTCGGCTCCGTTGCCGGCCAAGGCGCGTCCCTTGCTGCGGGCGGACGACGTGAAAGTGCACTTTCCCATCCGCCGCGGTCTGCTGCGACGCGCCGTCGGCTATGTCCGGGCGGTCGATGGGGTCAGCGTGACGGTGCGAGAGGGAGAAACCGTCGGTCTGGTCGGCGAATCCGGCTCCGGCAAGACGACCTTGGCGATGGCGGCGTTGCGGCTGGAACGCGCCACCGGTCGGATCGACTTCGATGGCGTGGACATCGCCGGCCTGAACCGGCGCGCCATGCGCCAGTTGCGGGCGCGGATGCAGATCGTCTTCCAGGACCCGTATGGCAGCCTATCACCTCGGCTGCCGGTCGGCGAAATCGTGGCCGAGGGGCTTTCCGTGCATGAACCTGGGCTAAGCCGAGCGCAGCGGGACAGGCGCGTCGCCGAACAGTTGGAGGAGGTAGGGCTGTCGGCGGACTCGGCGTTGCGCTATCCGCATGAATTCTCGGGCGGACAACGCCAACGGATCGCCATCGCGCGCGCCATGATCCTGAAGCCGCGATTTGTCGTGCTGGATGAACCGACCAGCGCGCTGGACATGTCGGTCCAGGCGCAGATCGTCGGATTGTTGAGGGAGTTGCAGCGGAATCATGGTCTGGCCTACCTGTTCATCAGCCATGATCTGAAGGTTGTTCGGGCTCTGGCGCATCGGATCGTGGTCCTGCGCAACGGCCGAATTGTGGAGGAGGGGGACGCGGAGCACCTGATCACGCACCCCAAGGATCCCTACACGCGAACATTAATGATGGCCGCGTTTGATCTAAAGGCCCAACCTGAGTCGTATGTTGATGAGCAGGCTCCATAATCCGGGGTCGCCACAACAACCCGAGGAGAGTTTCATGTCGGTTCTTCTGCAACGTCGTCTGTTCCTAGGCGGTGCCGCCGTCGTGCTGGGCGCGCGTTATGCGTCCGCTCAGTCGGCCGCACCCGCCGGGCCGTTCACTTTGCCGCCGCTGCCCTACGCGCCCGACGCGAACGAGCCGCATATCGACGCGATGACCATGACCATCCACCATGGTCGCCATCACGCGGCCTTCATCACCAACCTCAATAACCTGCTGAAGGATCACCCGCAGGTCGTGGCACTCGGCGTCCCGGGGATGCTGGCGAAACTGCCGGAGCTGCCCGATTCGATTCGCACCGCCGTGCGCAACAACAGCGGCGGCCATGCCAACCACACGATGTTCTGGCAGATCATGGGCGGCAAGGGCGGCGCGCCGACCGGCGATGTCGCCATGGCGATCGACCGGGATTTCGGCTCCTTCGACAAGCTGAAGGAAAGCTTCAATCGCGCCGGGCTGACCCAGTTCGGCTCCGGCTGGGTCCACGTCACCGTCGACAAAACCGGCAAACTCTCCCTGAGCGCTCGGCCTAACCAGGACAGCCCGCTGATGGATGGCACCCGCGTGCTGTTCGGCAACGATGTGTGGGAACACGCCTATTACCTGAAATACCAGAACAGGCGAGGCGACTACCTGGGCGCGTGGTGGAACGTGGTGAATTGGGCTGAGATCGCAAAGCGCTATGCCGCCGCGAAAGCCGGTACTCTGGACATCTGACATACGGCCCGGCAGCGCCCAGGAGAAGGTGCACGGACGGCCCGTCCCACGAGCCGCCCGTTCCGCACCGGTGGCGCTATCATAACAATCGGCCAAAACACCAACCGGTCAAACCGATGGCCGACGCACTGTCAGAGCCGCTTTCATCGTCATCGCGGACCTGATCCGGCCCCCCTGGCTTTGCAGCGCCGATTGCCGGGTCAAACCCGGCAATCACGGTGACGGAATGTCGATGGGTCGTTGTCTCGGCCGGTGGGTAACGGTCGTGGCCGACGTCCGCATTCCCGTGGCCAGGAACCACTAGTGCCCCCCGTCATTGATTTTGTGGCGAACCTCTGACTCGCTCCTCCCGGAAAAAGCGGGAGATGAGTCGTGACCACGCAACAAAGTGCCGTAAAGAAATACGTCGTGAAGCTCAGCGATGAAGAGCGTGCACAGCTCAGTACG
>CAMATI010000483.1 GCA_945861095.1 Asaia bogorensis
CTCCGGCGGTGGCCTCGCGAAGGGGCGAGGCCATCCTTGACCGCGGCCCCCCGCCTTGCCGTTGGGTGTTCAGGCCGGGACGGGAAAACGGCGCTCCAGCCGAACCGGAAAACGGCGATGGCGGTTGGTGACTGGCGGACAACTCACGCGCTTCAAAAGGCGGACATGTTTACGCGTCATCGACACGCTGACAGCGCTGACAGCGCCCGGACCTCAAGACTCCTCTCAAACTTACAGGAGCCCGAAAGCTTCTTCGAAGACCGGGCCGCCCGCGAGCATAGCGACGCATGTCTCGACCAGCGGTATCAACCCCTTCTCGGGCACCTACCGGATTTCCTCTTTTCACTTCGCTGAACGTTCACAGTGACAGAGAACTCGACGACCGTGGTCTCGAGTTGTGCCCACCCCGATCTCATGGCCTTGCGAGCGGATCACCAGAGACCCGGTTGCCGTGGCACGATCCAACAGGAAAGTGCCGACATCCACCCGGCGCCATCCCCAAACAGCCAACCGCACCGCTTTTCTGCGACATAATGCCCCACCTCGCCAGGTTGGGTCGGAGAACCGTACGAAGCTCCGCCGGGTAAATTTGGGGACACGGTAGGCCAACCGCAGGGGATACTTGCGGTCGCCGGACGCCCTATCCTACACTTCTGCCAATCCATCTAACAGGAGTGTCCAGAGATGCCGCAATCGCCGGGAATCACCTTTGCCGCCGATCCGCTGACCTTTGTCGTCAGACACCAGTTGTGGGACGCCAACGTGGAGGATCACACCGACCAGGGTGTCTCCATCGAGGTGACATCCAATGTCGACGGCAAACCCACCACTCTGTTGCGCTTCAATTGCTTCGATATCGAGCGAAGCTATGTTTACGGCCCGGAGAACCCTGAACTGACGACCCCCGGGCGGGTCGGCGGTGGTCTGGGCGTGCATTGCCGCATGGACCCGATCACGGATGGCAACCCCATCGGCTGGACCGTCCGGATCCTCGCCAGCAAACTCCCGAAGATGCTGGAGCGCGCGGGATACAAATCCCTCGCCGAGGCAACCAACCTCGCCGCCGTGCAAACCATCCTGCCAGAGGTGGAAGCCTGCGCGCGGGAAACCTTCATCGCCAAACGAAACACCGTCAAACACAATCGCGGCACCGAGATCTTCGAGGCAGGCAATATCCGCTTCGGCCTGGAAATGCGGCGCCAGCGCAACGGCGACGGCGGCCTCGCGATCCATGTCCTGGGCGATGTCGGCGGGTCGAAGGGCAAGTCCTATGTCGAGGAAACGGAAATCCTGGCCTTCGACTGCTTCTGGAACGGCGCCCATTACCATTATGGCCCCCGCAACAAGAACCACCGCATCAACTGGGACATGACGATCATCGACGATCCCCTGGTATGGACCTTCGAGCAGATCGAGAATCGCAAGCTCGGCCCCATGATCGACCGCGCCGGCTATCCCGGCATCGCCGCTGATCTGGATCTGGAGAAGATCGCCTCGATCATTCCCGCACTGAAGAAACGAGCCTTCGAGATGTACGAGGAAGGCGAACGACTGACCGGCCACAAGGGCCTGCCCTTGGAGTTCACGCCGAACATGGCCGCGGAGTAACCCACTGCCTCCGGATGGACCTCGGCCCATCCGGAGCATCCGCTCTCCCTGAGAGCGCTAGCCCCATCGCCATGTTGCGCCATATGGCCCTGCCGATGCCGCTCATCGTGCTGACGATCACGTCCCCGACAATGGGCATGCAGACCTCCCCAATCATGTGCTCGGCATTGACGCCCCAACGTATCGCGCTGGGGTCGTCGTCGCGGGCTATCGGGACATCGCCCGGGCCTGATATGCGTTCATCAGGAAAGCTCGGAAAAGCCGAGCATTTTGGGTAGTATTGAATTGGGGGACAGGATGACAGGCATTCTCGCGGGTAAAGCCGCGCTGGTTACCGGTGGCGCATCGGGGATCGGGCGCGCGACGTCATTGGCAATGGCGCGGGAGGGCGCGCGGGTTGCCGTGGCCGACCGGACGGAGGAGCGTTCGGCGGAAACCGTCGCACTGATCAACGCCGCGGGTGGCCAGGCCATCGCCATTGGCGGCGATGTGGCCAACGAAGTCGATGTGGCGGCGATGGTCGCGCGCACGGTTGCAGCGTTCGGGCGGATCGATTGTGCGTTCAACAACGCGGGCATTGGCGGCGGCGTGGTCGGGCCTCGCAACCAACGTCTGCATGAGATGTCGCGCGAGACCTTCGACGGGATGCTGGCGATCAACCTGACCGGCGTGTTCCTGTGCATGAAGCACGAAGTCATCCAGATGCTGGCCCAAGGCGGCGGGGCGATCGTCAATACCGCGTCGATCGCCGGTCTGATCGGGCTGGCGACATCCGCGCATTATGTCGCGGCGAAGCACGGCGTGGTGGGTCTGACGAAGAGCGCGGCGATGGAATATGCGCGCGACAATATCCGCGTGAACTGCGTCAATCCCGGCTATATCGCCACCCCGATGACCGAGGAAACGGTTCGCACCCGGTTGGACGCCCTGATGGCAAAGGTGCCGATGCAGCGGATGGGCCTTCCGGAAGAAATCGCCGAGGCCGTGGTCTGGATGTGCTCCGACAAGGCGTCGTTCATGACCGGCGCGTCGCATGTGGTGGATGGCGGATATTACGCGGCTTGATTGGCGCTGAAGTCGTCCCCGGACGTTATTCCGGGGACGAAATCCGTGGCAAACGCCAATGGGAAATGTCAGTGGAACGTGCGCCCGCCATCGACCGGCAGCGCGATCCCGGTCATGAATGACGATTCGTCCGTCGTCAAAAATAGGATCGCCGCCGCCAGTTCCTCGGGCTGGGCGTGCCGGCCCAGGGCGTAGCGCGCGGTGATCGCGGGGTTGGGATCGCCGGCGGCGGTGCGGATATGGCCCGCGGTCATCGCGGTTTCCACGGCACCCGGGCAGACCGAGTTCACGCGGATGTTCGGCGCCAGCTCCATCGCCACCGACTTTGTCAGCGCAACGACCCCACCCTTGGACGCGACGTAGGCGACGCTGCCCGGCCCGGTCGGCATCAGCCCGACGCCGGAGGCGATGTTTACGATGGTGCCCTTGCCGGCTTTCTGCATCAGCGGCGCGGCGGCCTGGATCACCAGGAAAGTGCCGGTCAGATTGACCGCGACGGTGCGGGAAAACACCTCCGCCGTCGTGTCGGCGATACCGGTTTCGGCCAGGATGCCGGCGGCGTTGACGACACCGTCCAGCCCGCCCATCGCCTCCGCCGCCTTGTTGACGGCCGCGGAGATGGATGCCGGATCGGACACGTCGCAG
>CAMATI010000484.1 GCA_945861095.1 Asaia bogorensis
CCACCCCGATTGGACCCAACCGCCCATTCGCCTATAGAATACGCCCCAACGGACCAACCCCGGTCCGGCAACAGCGGGAGAGAGACCATGGCCGGCAACGGACAAATGATCATCGATCGGGACAAGGCGCGCATGCAGGCGATGGCGGACAAGGACGTCGCCGCTTTGAAGGGCATGCTGTGCAAGGGCCTGATCTACACGCATTCCTCGGCGCGTCTGGACACCAAGGACAGCCTGATCGGCGCCATGGAATCCGGCAGCACGGTCTATACCTCTGTCGTGCCGTCGAACGTGGTGGCGCAGGACCTTGGCAATGTCGTGGTGCTGACCGGAGAGGCCGCGATCAGCGTCAATTCCGGTGGCAAGCCGAACTCCTTCAAGGTGCGGTTCACCGATGTGTGGGAAAACCAGGGCGGCACCTGGCGTATGGTGACCTGGCAGTCCACCCGCCTGGCGGACTGATCCACGATGCTCCCCGACCGGCTGCTGCTGGAGGCTGAATCGCTGCTGGCGGCCTGCCGAGCGAAGGGGGTGAGATTGGCTGTGGCGGAGAGCTGCACCGGCGGGCTGATTGCCGCGGCGCTCACCGCCATTGCCGGTTCGTCTGATGTGGTGGATCGCGGCTTCGTCACCTACTCCAACGAGTCCAAGCACGATCTGCTTGGCGTCCCTGCGGAGTTGATCGCGCGGCACGGCGTGGTCAGCCAGGACGTGGCCCGCGCGATGGCGGAAGGGGCTTTGGCCCGGTCCCGCGCGACGATGGCGGTGGCGGTGACGGGCGTGACAGGCCCCGGCGGCGGCACTGTGGCGAAGCCGGTCGGGCTGGTTTGTTTCGCCCTCGTGCGGAAAGGCCAGCCGGTGGCAAGTTCCCAGGTCGTGTTTCCGGGGGATCGATCGGCCATTCGCGCCGCCACGGTGGAACACGCGTTCGCCCTGATCCGGGATTCGCTGTAACGCCGCCCCGCGACACGGCCCCACCGAACCAGGTCCCCGGTTCGCGACACGTTCGGCCCTTGCGGGGGAACGGTTCGGCTGGCACGAACCCGCCCGATGATCGCTCTCTATTTAAAAGACACACGACTGCCAGACCTGCTGGACCGGATCGGTCTGGTGAGTGTGCTGCTGACCATCCCGGCTTTGCTGCATGCCAAGGGCATTGGGGAGGGAACCATGGGGCTGACCGCTCTGTGTTTCCTCGGCCGATCCTGGCTGCTGCGGGATTGGGGTTGGGTCCGCACGCCCTGGATCGTGATCGGCGGGGCCTGGTGGGCCTGGATGACCTTGTGTTCGGCCCCGATTCCGGCCCTGTCTTTGGGCGAGGGGGGAACCGGCTCCTTCGTCCAGGCCCTGATGGCGGTGCGGTTTCCGCTGTTCGCGGCGGCGATGGAATTCGCGGTGCTGCGCGATGCGCGGTCGCGGCGCTGGCTGTTTGGGTTGGTGGCGGCCTCGGCGGCCTATATCGCGGGGCAGTGCCTGTTTCAGTTCGCGTTCGGCCGCAATTTGTACGGTTGGCCCCGGTTTGCCGATGGCGAACTGACCGGGCCGTTCGGCATGCCGCGGGCCGGCCCTCCGTTGGCGCGGATTTTACTGCCGTCGGTGCTGCCTCCGATCGCGGTTCTGCTGGGGCGGCCGGGGATTTTGCCGGCGGTCTCGGCTTATGGGCTGCTGCTGGGCGGGGTCGCGGTGATGGTGCTGATCGGCCAGCGGATGCCGTTGGTGCTGACCGTGGCCGGATTGCTGCTTGTGGCTTTGTTAATGCGGCGCTTAAGGCCGGTGGTGCTGTCGGCGGGCGCGGTCATTGTGCTGTTGCTGGCTGCGTCGCCGGTGATCGCGCCATCCGCCTACAACCGGCTGGTGGTGAAGTTCTCCACCCAGTTGGAGAACTTTGGCAGCAGCCATTACGGCCTGCTTTACACGCGCGGCCTGGCCGTGGGCCTGCACAATCCGGTCACCGGCCTGGGCTTCGACGGCTACCGGACCGGCTGCCCACGTCCCGACAATTTTATGCCCAGTCTGGACGGCAAGCAGCCGGATGGCGGAGGCGCGGGGATCTGCTGGGTGCATCCGCACAATTTCTACGTCCAGGCCTTGGCGGATGGTGGGTTTGTCGGGTTGGCGCTGTTCCTGATGCTGGCCGTCGCCTGGCTGATGCCTCTGGGGCGCGGCTTGTGGCGGGACCCGGATCCGCTGCGGATTGGCCTGTTTGCGACGATGGCGGTGCAGATCTGGCCGATCCAGTCCACCAGCGGGTTCCTGACCTTGCCGATGGGCGGCTGGTTCTTCCTGCTGCTGGGCTGGGGGTTGGCCGAAGCACGCGCCCGGGTCGCGGCCGCATGAAAGTTGCGGTGATCCAGCCGCTGCCCGGGATCGGCGACATGATCTGGCATCTGCCGCATATCCGCGCCATCGCCACCCATCTCGGGGTGCCGGTGACCGTGCTGACGAAACCCCGATCCGCCGCGGATCAGATCTTTAGCGGAGAGCCTTTGGTCCGCGACGTCATGTGGCTGGACCGCAACCCGGATGAGGGGGCGGGGGATCATGACGGCACCGGGATGATCCGCCTGATTGCCGCCTTGCGCGCGCACCGGTTCGATGCGGCCTATCTGCTGCATCACAGCAAAAGCCTGGCGTTTCTGCTGGCATTGGCCGGTATCCCGGCGCGTTTCGGGTATGGGTTCGGGGTGCAGCGCCTGTTTCTGAATCGAGGGCCGTTCCTGCCGGCGCCGGTCTTGCGGATGCATCCGTATGACCAGGCGACGGCGTGGTTGGCGGCCGCGTCCGTCCCGATGGCGGACCCGGAACCGACCCTGACGGCGGATCAGGCTCTGCGCGGAGGCCTGAACCTGGTGCCGGGGACCTATGTGGCAATCGGGATCGGCAGTTCGGAGGCCTACAAACAATGGGGCGCCGACCGGTTTGCCACCCTGACGCGGGCCTTGCTGGAGGGCGGATGGTCGCGGGTCATTCTGATCGGCGGCACGGCCGAGGCCGAACTGGCGGCGTCCATCCGCGCTCGGACCGAGGCTCTGGCGGACCGGATCGAAATCGCGGCCGGCTGGAATCTGGCCCGGATCATCGCGTTGCTGGCGGACGCGGGATTCTATGTCGGCAACGATACCGGCGTAATGAACATCGCCGCGGCCGCCGGGCTGCGCAGCTATGGGCTGTTCGGCGCCACCCCGGCCCTGCGCCACAGCGCCCGGATCCTGCCCATCATTCCCCCCGGCGGGATCGACCGAGACCATGGAATGGCCCGGATCACCTGCGATCAGGTGCTGGCAACGGTCGCGGCGGATCGCGGCG
>CAMATI010000485.1 GCA_945861095.1 Asaia bogorensis
CGGATTGGGAGGATTTGGCGTTGACCCTGGCCTTCGCCAAACCGCCGCCCACACCGCACTGAGGCGCTTGATCTCTCAACGCCGCCTTCCCGTCAGAGTCAGAAACCGCAATTTAATCCGTCAGACGCCAAAATGAGAATTGCTGGAGGCAAGTCGTGCCGACAATTCGTCCATGACCGCTATTTAATGACCCCGTAGCATGCAATCATGTTGGGAATTGAATGGCCATACCATGTTGTGTTGGTCGTCGGGTCCATGGTGTCGTGCCGCCGCTGGGTGCCGTCCCACGAATGCAGCCGCCCGATGCGGCACGAAACCGCGTTTGCCGGGTTGGTGTTTTTCCGGGTTGGTGTTTTTCTGGTGTGGTGGCGCGCGCTTTCCTGTTCTATGGCGGGCGAACCTGTTGTTCGCCACCGATGCGGAGAAATTGATGCGTCTTTTCGTTGCCCTCGCGGCCCTGCTGCTGTCCGTTCCGGGCACGCCGGTTATGGCGGCCAACGCGCCGGCGGCGACGTTGGCGCAGACCGCGACGCGCATGGCCGCGCACCAGGCCAGTTATGTCCTGACCCTGGACCGGGTGCGCGGAACTGAGATCGTCGGCGCGCGCGGCACGATGGGCTACGAAGTCGTCGATGCCTGCGATGGTTGGGCGGTGCGCCAGCGCCTGAGCATGACCGTGACCAACGCCGATGGTCAGGACATTGAGATGGTGTCCGACTACACGACGTGGGAATCCAAGGACGGGTTGAAATTTCGGTTTCATATGCGCCAAACCACCGATACCGCGGTCACCGCGCAGACCGGCGGCACGGCGTCCTTGCGGCGCGCGCAGGGGCCGGGAGAGGCGCGTTATACGATGCCGCGGGAGTTCAGGCTGGAACTTCCCGCGGGCACGTTGTTTCCGATGATGCATACCGCGGCCATTATCGTGGCGGCGCGGGAGGGTAAGAAGTTCATCACCATTCCTCTGTTCGACGGCACCGATGAGGATGGAGGAGAGGACAGTTCCGCGGCGATCCTTGACTGGAAGCAGCCCTTCAAGACCGAGTATCCGCTGTTGTCGGCATTGCCAAGTACGCGGGTCAGACTTGCGTTCTTTGATCGCAAATCCGGCGGGATGACGCCGGCCTATGAGGTCGGGATGCGTTACTGGGAAAACGGCGTGGCCGACGATATGCAGATGGATTTCGGCGATTTCGTCATGAAGGCCAAAATGACGGAACTGGTGCAACAACCGCGTCGTTGCTGACTCGTCGGGTGCTGGTCAGCACGCGGCTTCCAAGGCTTCTTCCGCTTCCAGCCATTGTTGTTCGGCGTTGGCCATTTCGCGCTTGATCGCGGCCAGGCGGGTGTTCGCGGCGGTCGCTTCGGCGATTCGGGACGGGTCGTAGATGGCCGGGTCGGCAAGCCTGGCCTCGATGGCCTTTTGTTCCGTCCGCAGGCGCGTGATCAGGGTTTCGGCATCTTTCGCGAGTTTCCGTAACGGGGCCAGCGCGGCGCGGGTCTGGGCGCGTTCGCGCCGGTCGTCGCGGCGGGTGACGGTTTCGGCTTTTGCCGCCGGACGGGCGCGTTCGGCGAGCAAAGCGCGGTAGTCGTCCAGGTCGCCGTCGAAGGACCGCACGGTGCCGTCGGCCACCAGCCACAGACGGTCGGCGACGAGTTCCACCAGATGCGGATCGTGGGTGATCAACAGGACCGCGCCTTCGAAATCGGCCAATGCCTTCACCAGGGCTTCCCGCGCGTCGATATCCAGATGGTTGGTGGGTTCGTCCAGGATCAGCAGTTGCGGCGCGTCGCGGGTGGCCAGCGCCAGCAGCAGGCGGGCTTTTTCGCCGCCGGACAGATTGGCGATCGGGGTTTCGGCGCGATCGGCATCCAGGCCGAAACGGGCAAGCTGCGCGCGGAGTTGAGGTTGCAGCGCGCGGGGCAGGGCGCGGGCCATGTGGTCGATGGGGTTTTCGTCCATCACCAATTCGTCGGTCTGGTGCTGGGCGAAGTAACCGACCTTCAGTCTCGGACCGCGGCGGATTTCGCCGGACAGCGGGTCCAGCCGGCCGGCGATCAATTTCGCAAGTGTGGACTTGCCGTTTCCGTTGGCACCCAGCAGTGCGATACGATCGTCCATATCGAGTGTCAGGGAAATGTTGCGCAGCACCGGCGTGCCGTCATAGCCGATGGCGATCCGCTCCAACGCCAGGATGGGCGGGGCGATCCGTGTCGGTTCGGGGAAATTGAAGTGGGTGGGCGTGTCTTCGATGACGGTGTCGATCTGCGGCAGGCGTTCCAGCGCCTTGATGCGGGCCTGCGCCTGGCGGGCCTTGCTGGCCTTGTAGCGGAAGCGATCGATGAAGGATTGGATATGAGCGCGTTCCAGGGCGATGCGTTCCGCGGCGCGGGTCTGCTGCATGGCGCGTTCGGTTCGGATGCGGACGAATTCGTCGAACCCGCCAGGGGTAAGGGATATCTTGCCGCGATCGAGATGGGCAATGGCCTCCACCGCGCGATCCAGCAGGCCGCGGTCGTGGGAAACGACCAGGGCGGCGCCGGGAAAGCGGGACAGCCAGCCCTCCAGCCACATGGTCGCTTCCAGGTCCAGGTGGTTGGTGGGCTCGTCCAGCAACAGGATGTCGGGGTTGGCGAACAGGGCGGTGGCGAGGGCGACGCGCATGCGCCAGCCGCCGGAGAACTCGGACACCGGGCGGGCCTGGGCGGCTTCGTCGAAGCCGAGGCCCGCCAGGATGGTGGCGGCTCGGGCGGGGGCGGATTCGGCGCCGATGGCGCGGAGGCGTTCATGCACTTCGGCCAGGCGGTGCGGATCGGCGGTTTCGGCTTCCGCGAGCAGGGCCAGGCGCTCGGGGTCGCCTTGCAGGACGGTGTCGAGGAGCGAGGCGGGTCCTTCCGGCGCTTCCTGCTTGACGGTGGCGAGGCGCGCGTTGCGGGCCAGGCGGATGTCGCCGCCGTCCGTGGACATCTCGCCGGCGATGGCGCGCAGCAGGGTGGACTTACCGGCTCCGTTGCGGCCGACGAGTCCGATGCGGCGGCCCGGGTCGACGGTGAGATCGGCGGCGTCCAGTAACGTGCGCCCGCCCAGGCGGATCGTGAGGGAGGAGATGACCAGGAGCGACATGCGGGGCAGTTATCAGGTTTTGGGGGCGAAGAGAAAGGCGGGGCGTCGCCCCGGACCCCGACCAGGGCTCTGCCCTGGACCCGCCAAGGGCGACGGCCCTTGGAACCCGGACCATTGGTGGGTTTGAGGATGCGGCC
>CAMATI010000486.1 GCA_945861095.1 Asaia bogorensis
CTGGGGATCGATGCCTCGCCGGGAGGGATCCAGAGACGCACCGTCTGAACCCCCTATGACGCGGTTGTAGTGCCACACGAGCCGCAGAGGCGGCACAAGATACTGATAATATGAGGTTTATTTTGGTGGGTGCTAAACATGGGTTAAGCGTCGACGTTCGTTACGGTGAAATCGCAATTTGTGTCGGATACGGGCACCAGCCTGGCGCCCGCGTGTTCCGCTGGCGGGCGGGCGCAAGGCCGTGCGCGTTCGCATTGTGCATAATCCAGGCCATCGCGGCGTCTTCGTTCATCGGCAATGATAGCATCCGATCGCAACCCAAGGTCGATATCGCGATGGCAAACCGGCATGGTTTTCGCAATGCCCATGCCAGCACGCGGGAGAACACACATGTCAGACATATACGCGCAACGGGGTTACGGAGGTCGCACCCTTGGCATCGGCGCCAAGATCGGCGTTGTCGTGGTGGATTTCCAACGCGGCTTCACCGATGCCGCCTTTCCGATGGGCGGAGGGGCGATGGTCGACCAGGCGGTCCGCAACACCGTTCCGGTGATCGAGGCAGCCAGGCGGGCCGGGCTGCCCGTTATCGCCTGCGTGAACGGCTATGACAGCCCCCGCGCCGCGCCGCATTGGAAGATCGCGCCTGTGTTCGACCTTCTGCATGGCACGGCGTCGGTAGAGCTGGATCCGCGCATCGCCGCCGCGGAACCTGACGTCGTGCTGATGAAATCCGCGCCATCGATCTTCTTCGGCACGTCCGCGGCGGCGATCCTGACCAGAGAGCGTGTCGATACCGTCATCGTGACGGGATGCATTACGTCCGGCTGTGTCCGGGCCAGCGTGATCGATGCCTTTTCCCTGGGGTTTCGCGTGATGGTGCCGCATGATTGCGTCGGCGATCACGATGCGGTCGCCCATGCGCAAAACCTGAAGGACGTCGAGCGGCGCTATGCCGACATCATCGACGGTGCGACGGCCATCGAGGCGATCGAGCACTGGCGTCAGGCGAACGACAAGGCCTGATCGAAGCGGCGCATGGATAGCCATATTTTCAATCGCCAGGCGCCCGGTAAGATGAAATTGTGGGCAATAATAACTGCATGAGGTGTCATGGAACCAAAGATCGTCATGTCCTTAAGAAATGCCTAAATCATAATCGTTAAAAGCATATAAATTTTGCAAATCGGGCAATCGCGGGAAGGTGGTTGTCCCGGTGCAATCATCCGCCGCTATGTCGGCTCGTCTGGCCCCGCGGGATCGGCGCGGCAAATTCGATCGCCTCGACCAAACGCTGGGGACAGCGCGATACCTTCGGCCATCCCCTTCTGGCCATCCCCTTCTGGCCATCGCCGCCGAGATCGATGCGCCCGACGGCCGCCGCTTTCGCGTTCGCCTGACCGAGCTTTTTCCGCAAATACTCTACGCCCTGGGCGCGCGGGGTTGCTACATCATCCCCAGGAAAATGGCGATGATGCCCGCCAACCAGCCGATCAAGTGGTTGATCGGCAGCAGCCCGTTCCGGTTCGTTACCGACGAGAGGGTCTCCGGCGTGTGGATGGTCTATGCCCACAACGACCGCTACCAGCCACGCCAGGAGCCGGCGAACACCAAATGCAGGGGGTGTCGCCTAATACCAACCGACGGAACCACTGACCCATGGCGACAACGAAAGCTGTCATTGCGAGCGCAGCGGAGCAATCCAGGGCGACCAACAGGATCAATCGTGCCAGGCCCCTGGATTGCTGCGCTGCGGTCGCAATGACAGCCCCCACTCATAGGTCAGTGGTTGGGGCGGTTGGTAGTGGACGGGACCCGAACGGCCTGAGGGACCGTTCCGATCGATGTCTATCCGTTCAGGCCGCCGCCGCCATGACGTGTCGCCGACATTGCATCAATGGTTGGATGCGCGTTCCGAAAGCGTCCATGCCTACGATAAAGTCGTCAAATGTCAGCATGATCCCCTTCACCCCGGGCATCATTGCCACTTCATCCAACATCGACGCGACCTTGGCATAGGACCCGACAAGGGTCCCCATGTTGAAATTGATCGGCGACGGCGAACGCTGGATGGCTGCCGCCATCGAGGTTTCGGACGTCGCTGTGTCCTCGGCGGCCTTGCCGAGCAGATGGGCGAGGGCTTGCTTGTCTGCGCCGGCGTTGTAGAGGTCCCATTTGCGCATGGCAGCGTCATCGGTTTCATCGGCGATGACCATGTAAAGCATGTAGCTGCCGACATCGCGTCCGGCCCGTTGCGCGTGCGCCAGCATCCGGGCCGGGACGCCCGCGGCGAGCGTCGGTTGGTTCACCCCCTCTCCCAGGGCGAAGTTGAAATCACAGTATTGTGCGGCGAACTCCATGCCTCGGTCGCTTTGCCCGGCCGAAACCAGCTTGACCGGAGTCTTCGGTTGGGGGCTCAGTTTGCAGGCATCCATCTGGAAGAACTCGCCCTTCAGGTCGGACTGCCCGGTGGTCCAGAGGTCCTGCAGGATCCGCACATACTCTGTACTGTAATCGTAGCGTTTGCCAAAATGATCGTCGCCCGGCCAAAGCCCCATCTGGGTGTACTCGACCTTGTGCCAGCCAGACACGATATTGACGCCGAACCGGCCGCCGGAAATGTCGGAGATGGTGCTTGTCATCCGTGCCACGATTGCCGGCGGGATCGTCAATACGGCTGTCGAGGCATACAGCCTGATGCGGGACGTCACCGCGGCCAGTCCGGCCATGAGTGTGAAGCTTTCCAGCCCGTGGTCCCAGAATTCGGTTTCGCCGCCGAAGCCATGCAGCTTGATCATCGACAGCGCAAAATCCAGACCATACCCCTCGGCTCGGCGCACGACCTCTCGATTCAGCTCGAACGTGGGCATGTATTGCGGGGAAGTCGCGGAGATGATCCAGCCATTGTTGTTGATCGGAATGAAGACGCCGATATCCATCTCTGTGCTCCATGCGATTCGGTCTGATGCACGGATGGGCATGCACGGCGCATGCCACCGCCAGGGCCTTGTCGAAAACCACGCCAGGCGTCGGCATTGCGGGGCCGAGCAGGCCCATTGTGACCTCTCCAAGCGCTTGTATAGCGCGAAGGTCGTAAATACCAGACCCCCCGCGTCAGCAGTTCTCAATGCGGACGAATCGCAATCTCAATTCCCGTCCGGCGATGAGCGATAGGCGAGTGTTCGCTGAGTCCGATCCGCCACAGGTCAAAGACAATCGTCCTGCCCGCCCAGGGAGTGGATTTGCAAACCGGCCGATCTC
>CAMATI010000487.1 GCA_945861095.1 Asaia bogorensis
TGCTCGCGTTGCGGATCAATCGTCTGAACGGGGACTGGGACGCTTATTGGGAGGCGCTGGCCGACAGGGCGTCGGCACCCGCCAATCTCAACCTGCCAGAAGCGTCATCGAACGCCGCCGCTTGATCCCACAACTTTGGTTCGCACCCCCGCGTGCGCCCGATGTGTCCAACCGCGCGAGATCGTGGCACTATGGTGGTCAACGTCCATCAATGGGGAAACGCCATGGCACTGCGCATTCTCTGGCCGAATCTTCCGGCCGAATTCCATCAGATGTCCCACGAGGCGGTCGGCTCCGGCTTCCAGACCGATTTCTGTTCCGGTTTCGCCGCCGTCACCGATGAACAATGGGCCAACGCGGATGCGATCGTCGGGTCCTGCCCGCCGCCGCAATACATCGATAAGCTGAAAAAATGCCGGATCTTCGTGAAATACGGCGTCGGCTATGACGATGTGGATATCGAGCGTTTCGGCAAAATGGGCATCGCGGTCTGCAACACGCCCGATTACGGCACGCGCGAAGTGGCCGATCATGCGATCGCGCTGATGATGACACTCGCCAAGAGCACCGCCTATCACGACCAGGAACTGCGGGCCGACCTGAAGGCCAATTGGCGCCCGGCGCATAATCCGTTCGGTCGCCGCCTGTCGGTCTGCACCTACGGCGTCGTCGGCATGGGCCGCATCGGCACCGCCGCCGCTCGGCGTGCCAAGGCCTTCGACATGGATGTCGTGTTCTACGATCCCTACCAGCCGAACGGCTATCAGTTCGCGATCGGTGTCCGGCGAGCCGACAGTCTGGCGGAACTGATGGGACAATGCGATTTCGTCAGCGTCCACGCGCCGTTGACCGCGGAAACCCGCAATCTGATCGGCGCCGATGCTTTTGCCGCCGCCAAGAAGGGCATGATCCTGATCAACACCGCCCGCGGGCCGATCGTCGATACAGACGCATTGTATGACGCGCTGAAGGACGGCACCGTGCTCGCGGCTGGCCTGGACGTTTTGCCGCAGGAACCGGCCAATCCGCAATCGCGCCTGATCGCCGCCTGGCAGAAGAACGAGGACTGGATCCGCCACCGCCTGATCGTGACGCCGCATTCTGCCTTCTACACACCCGAAAGCATGCGCGACAACCGCACCTTCGCGTCCCGCACCGCCGCGCGGTTCCTGCGCGATGGACGGCTGGAAAACTGCGTCAACAAGCAATTCCTGGTCGCAAGGACCGAAGCATGAAAGACAAGGTTGACGTTCTGATCATCGGCTCCGGTGCGTCCGGCGCCGCGGTGGCCTGGAGCCTGGCCGAAACGAAGATGCGTATCTTGTGCCTGGAACAGGGCGATTGGATGAAGCAGTCCGACTACCCGACCAATGGCCGCGATTATGAGGCGCGGGTGTTCAGCGATTACGCCACCAGCCCGAATGTCCGCCAGCGCGCGAGCGACTATCCAATCAACGACGACGCGTCGCCGATCAAGGTGGTGAATTTCAACGCCGTCGGCGGGTCCACCGTGATGTACACGGCGCATTATCCGCGCATGCATCCGTCGGATTTCAAGGTCCGGTCCCTGGATGGCGTGGCGGATGACTGGCCGATCGACTACGCGACCTTGGATCCGTTCTTTGCGGAAAACGACCGCATGACGGGCGTTTCGGGGCTTGCCGGCGATCCCGCCTATCCGGCGCACTATCCGCCGATGCCGCCGCTGCCTTTGGGAAAAACCGGCGCCAAGATCGCCAAAACGATGAACGGTCTCGGCTGGCATTGGTGGCCGTCCGACAGCGCCGTCGCCACGACGGACTATGACGGTCGCGCGCCCTGCATCAACCTGGGCCATTGCACGCCGGCCTGCGCGCAAGGGGCCAAGGCCAGCACCGAC
This sequence comes from Asaia bogorensis, assembly GCA_945861095.1. Taxonomy (GTDB): domain Bacteria; phylum Pseudomonadota; class Alphaproteobacteria; order Acetobacterales; family Acetobacteraceae; genus Rhodopila. The sequence goes on from CAMATI010000487.1 coordinate 1,880, forward strand.
ATCACCTACTGGCCGCATGCGATCCGCGCGGGTGTGGAGCTGCGCACCAACTGCCGTGTGCGGGAAATCGTCACCGGACCCGACGGCATGGCGACCGGCGTGATCTATTACGACGGCGACGGGAAGGAACAGTTCCAGCCGGCCGAGGTCGTCATCCTCGCCGCCAATGGGGTCGGCACCGCGCGCCTGCTGCTCAATTCCGCCTCCGCGCGTTTCCCGAACGGCCTGGCCAATTCCAGCGGCCTGGTGGGCAAGAACCTGATGTTCCATCCCTGGGCGCAGGTCGCCGGCTATGTCGACGAGCCGATGGACGGGCATCGTGGACCGCCGCTGTGTGTGTGGAGCCAGGAATTCTACGAGACCGACCGTGCCCGCGGGTTCCTGCGCGGGTTCAACTTCCAGTTTACCCGCACCATCGGTGTGGCCACCGAGGCGGTCAACTCCGAGGCCAACGGCCTGCTGCCCTGGGGCGAGGGCCATCACGATGCATTCCGCGGCATGGTCGGTCATCGCATGCAGGTTGGCATCTGCACCGAGGACCTGCCCGAGGAGCGCAACCGGGTCACGCTCGATCCGGTTCTGAAGGACAGCCACGGCATCCCGGCGCCGAAGATCGACTACAGGATCGGCGACAACACCGGCCGCATGCTGGATTTCGCCATCGATCGCGCGAAAGATATCCTGACCGCCGCGGGCGCGCGCCATATCCACGCCACGAGCCCCGTCCTCTACGGCGGCTGGCACCTGCTCGGCACCGCCCGCATGGGCAACGATCCGGCACGGTCGGTGGTGAATTCCTGGGGCCGCACCCATGACGTGAAGAACCTGTTCATCGTCGATGGCAGCATTTTCGTGACGTCGGGCGGCGTGAACCCGACCTCCACGATCCAGGCCCTGGCGCTGTACATCGCGGACAGCATCAAGCAGCGTCTGGCAACCTTGTTCGATTGAGGCCGACATGACCGACAAGACCCTGACCGCGGCCGAAATCGCCGACCTGCGCTGCCTGGCCGGCATGATCGTGCCGGCGAGCGCGAAATACGGCGTGCCTGGGGCCGATGACGACGCGATCGTCGCGGATATCGTGGCCAGTCTCGGCCGCGACACCGACCACGTGCGGGCCGCCCTGGCGACCTTGCGCGCACTGGCCGGTGGGCCGTTCGCCGATCTGGACGTCGTCCGCCGAACCGACGTGGCGGCGAAACTGCGCGCGGACGGCGGGCCTCCCTTGCGCGTGCTCACGCGGAACGTCCTGCTCTGCTACTACCGCGACGATCGGGTGATGCTGTCGCTCGGGCTGGAACTTCGGCCGCCGTTTCCCAAGGGCCATACGCTGGAACAGGGCGACTGGTCGCT
>CAMATI010000488.1 GCA_945861095.1 Asaia bogorensis
GCGGTCACCGGTCAGCCGTTTGCGGAAACTACCGCGCAGTCTGCGCAGAAAGCTTGAACCCAAGCGACTTGATCACCCCCAGAAGGGTGGTCAGTTTTGGATCGCCGTCCGTGCTCAAAGTCTTGTAAAGCGCTTCTCGCGTAACCCCGCCGCCGCGTGCAACTTCTGTCATTCCACGCGCTCGTGCGATGACACCAAGAGCATTGGCGATATAGCCATGCGTGTCAGGAAACCATCTGCACGGAAACCGGGAGGTCCCTGGTCTGCCTGGCATTCGATCGCCAGGCCGCGGCGGCAAGGCAGTAGCCGGAACCCGCTGATGCACAGACCAGGGAAGTCAGACCCGTCCATAGTACCATGGAAGCGGCCGAACAGAGCCGGGCGACCGGGCGCGGAGGCCGTGGAGGGAAGGGGCGGGGCCAAGGGAACCGCAGGGCAGCAAAGCACGGGCCGGACTCAGAGCCGGGAACCGCCGCCGTCTCACAACTGTCAAAATTCTTACAAGAAAGCGTCACGATCTCTAGCTATAAAGTTCCTACTGGTCATGCTTTTCGTTAGAAATACAAAGTCCCGCAGCGCAATTGCGCCCGCCCATACCCGGAGACACCATGTCCGACCATGCCATCTACCCCATCAACAGCGTCGATCCTGCCGACGCAGTCGTGACCGATTTTGAAATCCTTGCGGAAAAGGCCTTGTCGCGCCGCATGTTCCTTGGTGCCGGCCTCGCCTTCGGGGCGCAAGCCTTCGTCATGGGCGCCGCCACCTCCCCGGCGCAGGCCCAGACGCGCAGCCGCCTGACCTTTGATCCCGTCGCGGCCAACAGCCTGGACACCATTACCCTACCCAAGGGCTACAGCTGGAATGTTGTGCTGGCCTGGGGTGATCCCTTATGGTCGAAGGGGGTGGCCTTTGACGAGGTCACCCGCGGCACTGGCGAAAGCCAGGAACTCGCCATGGGTGACAACTGCGATGGCATGGCCATGTTCAATCAAGGCACAACAAGCGTGCTCGCCGTTAATAACGAATATGTTAACATCGACATCATCCACGCAAACCGGGCCTCCAAGAAGGCGGAAACCGCCGACGACGTGCGCAAGAGCAAGGCAGGTCATGGCGTCACGATCGCCGAGATGAAGCAGACCGATGGCAAGTGGGCCGTGGTCAAGGATTCGAAGTTCAACCGCCGCATCACCGCCGATACGCCGATGGAGTTGACCGGACCTGTGCGTGGGCATGATCTGGTCAAGACTGCGGCTGATCCTACCGGCACGAAGGCGCTGGGCACGTTCAACAACTGCGGTAATGGCCGCACGCCCTGGGGCACCTTCCTCACCTGCGAGGAAAACTTCAACAGCCTGTTCGCCAGCAGCGACGCCAGCTTCAAGCCAACGAGCGCCATGTCCCGCTTCGGCGTCGGCCTGAAGTCCAATTATGGCTGGCTGATCGCTGACGAGCGGTTCGACATCTCCAAGCACCCGAACGAAGCCAACCGCCACGGGTATATTGTCGAGATCGACCCCTTCGACCCGGCGTCTACCCCCAAGAAGCGCACTGCACTCGGTCGCTTCAAGCATGAGAATGTGGAACTGGTGATCACTGCCAACGGCCAGGCCGTCGCCTATATGGGCGATGACGAGCGTGGCGAGTTCATCTACAAATTCGTCAGCGATGGCCGTTATGCGGCTAGTGGCGATAACAGCGGCTTGCTCGACACCGGCAAGCTCTATGTCGCCAAGTTCGCCGACGGTGGCTCGGGCGTGTGGATCGAACTGACCCCCGCTTCCACCGGCATGGCCTCGCAGGCCGAAATCATGATCCATACCCGCATGGCCGGCTCGAAGGTTGGCGCCACCACCATGGATCGCCCCGAGTGGGTCGCCGCTCATCCTGGCAAGGCGGAAGTCTATTGCGCACTCACCAACAACGCCAACCGCGGTGTCAGGCCCAATGCTGGCGGCGACGACACGCCGGTGGGCGGCCCAAACCCGCGCAAGGCCAACGCCTATGGCCAGATCGTGCGCTGGCGTCCGGATGGCGGCGATCATGTCGCCACCGGTTTTTCGTGGGACCTCTATGTGACGGGCGGCAACCCGAACGTCCACACCGACGAATATGCCGGTTCGAAGAACGTCACCAAGGAAAACACATTCAACTCGCCCGATGGACTGGTTTTCGACACGACGGGCCTGCTGTGGATCCAAACCGACGGAAGCTACAGTAACGCCAAGGACTATGCTGGCCAGGGCAATAACTGCATGCTGGCCGGCGATCCGGAAACCGGCGAGATCCGCCGCTTCCTCGTCGGTCCGCGTCAGTGCGAAATCACCGGCATTACCTGGAGCGCGGACAAGAAGACCTTGTTCGTCGGCGTCCAGCATCCGGGCGAGGATGGCGGCGACAGCCACTTCCCCAATGGCGGCAACACCACGCCCCGCTCCTCGGTCATCGCCATCACCAAGGATGATGGTACCGTCATCGGCTGAACGAAGCTCCAGACAAGCGAGGGGCGGCTCAGGGGCCGTAATTGCTCACCTGGGGAGTTGCTAAGGGCCCGTCCGAAGATAAGTGAATCGCGTTGATCAGCTTAGTTTAGTTTTGGGATTCCCTCGGCTCGGCGGGTATCGCTACACCCGAGCGATGATCGATGTCACCGGAATTCGGCAACGTTATCTGGCTTTGTCCGGACATTTGGACGAGCGGGCGAGACGCATCTTCTCGGCGACCGAAGCGCGCACCGCTGGCTATGGCGGCATTGCCGCGGTGTCGCGGGCGACCGGCATTGCGGCCAGCACGATTGGACGCGGGCTGACCGAGTTGATCTCCACGGACCCACTCGCGCCCGAGCGTGTCCGCCGGCCCGGCGGGGGCGGTAAGAAGCTGGTAGACAAAGACCCGACGCTGCTGCCTGATCTAATGGCGATGGTGGAGCCTGGCGCGCGCGGCGATCCGATGTCGCCGTTGCGCTGGATCTGCAAGAGCCTCTCGCAACTGGCCAGTGCTTTGGTGGCCACCGGGCACGAGCAAATGGAACAAGATAGAGCACCGCTTGTTCTCGTTCATCACGATGAACTGGAAGGCCACGCCGCTGGTCAGCTACCGCGTCATCATCGATCTGATCGCGGCGACCACCACGAAGACCGGCCTGACGGTGAAATGCGAACTCGACAGCGCGCACTAACCGAAAGGAGTTGCCGTCTCCCGCGAGCAGATG
>CAMATI010000489.1 GCA_945861095.1 Asaia bogorensis
GGAGAATATTCTCCCCCTACATCCCCCGCACCGGCAGCTCAACAACCGCCGACCCCAACACCGACAACTCATCGGTCTGGTTGCGGGCCTCCTGCCCGATCTCCACCAGATGCTTGCCATCCTCCACGAATTTGCGCACGACCTCGCCCGAGAAGAACAACGTATCGCCCTCCGGATTGTGCCGGCGGATCTTGCAGCTTGCCTGGCGCAGGAACCCGTCATCGCCCATCCAGTTGGTCACGTGGTGGGTAAGCCATGAACAGCGTTCCGGGCCGTAGTCATAGGCACCCGGTGCGCCGACCATCAGGGCGAATTCCGGCTCCCAATGCACCCGCTCCGGGCAGTCCGGGATGCCGAACCGGTTGGGGATGCCCAGGCCCGGATGCGCGTGGATCTGCTTCCAGGCCAGCTTGTTGGCGCGGATATACAACCCGCCCCAGCCCTGCGCGTAGGCGATGAAGCCGGTCACCGTCATCGGTCCCTTGACCATCGGCGGCAGCGCCTCGCCTTCTGTCACGTCGTCCCAGTAGCGCGGCGTGGCGCCGCGAATTTCCTCGTCGTGGTAGAGTTTGTAGATCCGCGCGAGTTCTTCCTCGGTGTAGGTGTGTTCGCCGCGGGATTTCACCTCGGTGTATTTGGTGCCTGTCTCGCGGGCCTGGTCGCGATCGGTGCGAAAGCACCAACTGTCGGCGCCGGCAACCAGATCGCCGTGCTGGTTGTGGAAATCGACGTGATAGATCTGCTGGACGGCGCGCCCGGCGAATTTGGTGTCGTGCTCGATCAGGTCCTTCAGCCAGGCGGTGGTGGTGATTTCGTCGTTGCGATGGACCGGCTTGTGCCAGGTCCAGTCGGCGCCGGCCCACATCGCATGCACGCCGGGCAGGCCGCCGACATAGCCGGACACGATGCGGCTGGTCGCGAACAGGAAACTCGGCAGGGCGACGAGGCCACCGAAGCGGGACTTTGCCGCATAGGCGGGATCGCACCACAGCGGATTGTCGTCGCCGATGCCGTGCGCGTAGTGGCGGATGTTGTCGCGGGTGGCCTCATGGCACCACGGTTCCAACGTGTTCTCGATGCGCACGCCGATGCGCCCGCGCAGGGCGTCCATCGCCTGGTCGGTGATCTTGGGAAAGCGGCGTTCCGGTTCGGCGTTCATGCGGTCCTCGATCGTTCTGCCGCATCGCGGTCGCGCAATACCTTGCGATTGACCTTGCCGGCGGGGGTTTTGGGCAGTTCGGTCACGAATTCGATCTGCCTTGGGTATTCGTGCTGACTGAGCCGGGTGCGGACGAAATCCTGCAACGCGGTGGTCAGAGTGTCGGTTTGCGGTTGGTCGGAGACGATGAACGCCTTCACCACCTGCCCGCGCAAGTCGTCCGGGACGCCGATCACCGCGGCCTCCCTGACGGCTTCGTGCTTGAGCAGGGCATCCTCGACCTCGGTCGCGCCGATGGTCCAACCGGCCGAGATGATCACATCGTCCGCCCGTCCGCCATGCCAGAAATATCCGTCGGCATCGACCCGGCCGCGATCCTTGGTGGGAAACCAGGCGCCACGGCGCCAGACCTTGATCTCGCCCACCTGGTCAGGAGGGCAGGGGGAGCCGTCGGGCGCCTGCACCTCTACCCGGACACCGGGCACCGGACGGCCGAGCGAACCGGGTTTGCTGGGGAAATCGGGGGCGCTGGGATAGTCGGCCAGGATGACGCCGATTTCCGTGGTGCCATACATGCTGCACATGCGGGTGCCGAACAACGCTTCGGCGAACACCCGGGTCTCGGTGTCGATCGGCTCGCCGGTGAAGCTCATTTTTTGGATCGTGTATTGGAAGTCGCGGGCCGCCCCGCTGTTGCGCATCATCCGGTAATGCGTGGCGGCGGCGGACAGGTTGGTGATGCCGAAATCGGCCAGCGCTCGCAGCAGGACGGCTGGGTCGAAGCGGCCGGAATAGGTCCCGGTTTCCACGCCCAGGCCGAGTGGCGCCAGGGTGCCATGCCACAACCCGTGCCCCCAGGCGGGTGACGACGGGCAAAAGAACCGATCGCCCGGACGAATGCCGGTGCCATACAGCGCCGCATTGGCGACCACGACGACCGCGCGATGGGTATGGCGGATTGCCTCCGGCACGTCGCGGGTTGTGCCGGAGGTATATTGGTACATCGCCATGTCGTCGGTTCGGGTATTCGGTTCATACCAATCGGAAAATTGGTCTAACTCGGCCATGAAATCCGCGTCCGCCACAACAGTCCGCACCGAAGGCAAGGCCCCGAGTTCGGCCGCCTTGTCGGCATTGGTCAGCAACAGGCGCGGTTGGCAGTCATCCACCCGCAACCGCACGCCGTCCGGCCCGAACAGGGTAAACAGCGGCACCGCCACGGCGCCCGCCTTCATGGTGCCGAATAGTGCCGCGTAGAACGGTGCCGCGGGTTCCAGCATGATCGCGACCCGATCCCCGGGCTCGATGCCCTGCGCGCGCAGCCAATGCGCGAAACGGGACGCGGCGGCGGACAGGGCGGCGAAGGTGATCGTTTCCGGCGAGCCATCGGCATGGGCGATGCGCAGGGCCACGCGCGCCGGGTCCTTCGCCCAGCGATCCACGCATTCATGCGCGATGTTCAGCCGTTCCCGGTCGCCATCGAACAGCGCCCACAGGCCAGCGCCGTTGAAATGGCGCTGCGCGTCGTCATAGCGCGTATAGTCGGTCAGCCTTGTCATCTCGTCTCGACCCTGGTGTCCTGACCGAATGTCCCGTGGCAGCAAAACCCATTGAGCATGCGCCCAGGGAGCACGTCCCTGTTGTGCATGCCCGATCGGATGCTCCCGGTTGCCCTCAAGCGAACCCCCTGGGGGGCGCTGCGATCATCCGGCTTCGCCACGGATTGTCAAACCGGCTGCCAGCCAACATGATCCGCCGCCTCAATCAGGGAAACCAACACCCCATGCCGGTCCGTGCTGTCTGTTTCGATGTAGGCGAAACCCTGATCGACGAAACCCGCCACTGGGTGGAATGGGCGAAATTCCTGGGCGTGCCGGCCCTGACCTTCTTCACCGCGATCGGCGTGACGATGGAGCGCGGCCAATCCTTGCGCCGGGTGTTCGAAATCTTCCGTCCCGACATGGATGTCGCCACCGCGAGGAAACTGCGCGCCGAACAGGGCTGGCACTACGATTTCCTGGCCGAGGACCTCT
>CAMATI010000490.1 GCA_945861095.1 Asaia bogorensis
AAGCGACTCCACGCCGAGGCTCTGGCCGAATGGGAAGGGGCCATCGCGGTGGCCCGATTGAAGGTCGCCGGTCAGCACCAGAGCATGTCTGCCCGACAGATCGATGCCCTGTGCGGCGAATGGTATCGGGACCACCTTGCCCTCCATGAGGACACCCCAGGGGATGCCGTGGCATGGGAGGAGGAGTTCAGTCGCCTTACCGAGTGCCTCGCGGGCGAACCTGACGACCCAGGGTCAGTAGATGACTACAGGGCCACCCCCGCTGACCTCGCAGCGGCTGACAAGCTATGGACCGCCAAGAAGGGGGTAGCGGTGGACGCAGAGACCGTGCGGAAGACGGCTCAGCGGCTCTGGGTGGCCCGCGTCCAGTTCACGGAGACCATGATCCGACGTGCCCGTGGCGATTGGGGCCAGGATGACCACCTCCTGCGGTTCCCGCCGTCCATCACGACAGCGGACGCAACGCCCCCGCCAGTCGCCACGGAGGCCGCCACGGCCATCGCGCCGCCCCCAACAGGGACCACGGCGGGCACCGGCAAAGGCGCCGACAAGGCCCCATTGACGTTCACGATGCTGCTCGCCCAGTGGGCCTCGGAGACCCAACTGCCCCAGAAGAGCCAGGACAAATGGAAGGCGACCTTCTCGGGGTTCGCTGCGATCGTTGGCCACGATGACGCCCACCGTGTCACTCTGGATCAGGTGCGGGACTGGAAGCAGACGCGAGCCTCCCAGGGGCGGTCACAGAAGACGATTGCCGATGGGATTGCGGTGATGAGAGGGACGTTTAACTGGGGCAGCCGCAACGGCCTACTCCCTAAGCCGGATGAACCGGAACCAAAAGTAGCATAACCTCTCCCGATCATAGGCCACAGCAGTCGAGGGTGTGATGACCGGGGCACTTGAGGAGCGTTACGACACCCGGATCGCGGGGGTTCTGAGTTGCTACGACCGGGTGGTCATCACCGGGACACTGCCCACGGTGTGCTACGCCGACGGGATGACGCGGTTTCTCCACGCGAACGGCATTCGCATTTTCGAGTATCCCGACTTTGCCTCGAAACTGCGCGATCAGGTGCGTACGGCGGCGGCGCGCGTGGCGGACGCATCCGATGTCACGATCGAACACATCGCAAAGAGCCATATCCGCAAGGAAAGCGTTGTCGCCAAGGTGCTGGAACGGCGCGGGGATCGCCCGGGCCTGGTGCATGTCATCTCGGCCATGGAAGCCTGCGATGCCTACAAGCCGTGGCACGACATGCAGACCCACAGGAACGAAGTGCGTCCGACCAGCGGCAAGTGTCTGCATTACTACTTCTACTTCATGGATGCCGAATTGGGTCTGGTCTACCTGCGTGTCCCCACCCCCGGATCAAGTCCGGGGGCAGGCTCTGGGCGCCGTTCCGCCTGCAATTCTACTGCAACGGCCACAGCCGCCTGGCCCGCCAACTGGCGGCGGAGGATATCGGCTTCACCATGGCCGACAACGCTTTCACCCGTATCGCTGACTGGGAACGTGCACAGGACCTGGCTGATGGGTTCTCGCCTGACCTGCTGCACCGTGTGCTGGACCGCTATGCCGCGTTGTGCTGCCCGGTACTGGACGTCTTCGGCCAGACCTACCACTGGAGCCTGATGCAGGTGGAATACGCCACCGACCTGGTGTTCCGTTCCGCTGCCACGTTGCAGCCGCTGTATGAGCAACTGGTCCGACAATCGGTGCTGGACGTGAAAGCGGAGCAAATCGCCACGTTCCTCGGCCGTCGGATCGAGCCGCAACTGGCACAGGAGGTTGGCTCCCAGTTTTCGACCCGGATCGAGGGGACCTGCATCAAGCACCGTTTCGGCAAGGCCTCGATCAAGATGTATGACAAAGTCGGTTGCGTGCTGCGCATCGAGACCACGACCAACGACGTGTCGTTTTTCAAGCACCACCGGAAGGTGGAACATCGACAAGGGCCAGCCACGTATGGGCTGGCCCCGGTCAAGAAGAGCATATACAGCCTGATCGACCTGCGTGAAATACTGCTGGGCTGCAACCGTCGCTATCTGGCGCATCTTTCCGCGCTGGACGATTTCTCAGCCGGGGTGCGTGCGTTGGAGCGTGTCACCAAGCCGCGCGCGGTGGGCGAGAAGACCGTCAAGGGGATCAACTTCTTCGAGGCTGGAGACAGCGCGTTGTTGCACGCCTTGCAAAACCCGAAGGTCAATATCGCCGGTATACGTCGTTCCGATCTGCTCCCTGAACTGGAGATGTTCTCCCCCAACCGGTTGTCCAGACATCTGCGCCGGATGCTGGACCTTGGCGTGATCAAGCGGGTGACCGGGACATACCGGTACTATCTCACCAAGACCGGCCGTGCCGCGACCGCGGCGGCGGAGCGCCTGACCCAGGCGGTGATCGTTCTGAACATGATTTGATGGGATTTTTTGATGCAGAACGTGTCAAGAGTCAGGCGATAAGGGACTAAGGGAGAGCAAGCCGAGCGGGTGGGCATGGCCCGCACCTACCAACGACAGGCCGAGACTGTCGCCGCCCTGTCCGGCATCGCCTTAATCGGCCATGCCTTCGTCCTGGCCGATGCGACCCACCGCCAGTTGATCGGCGGCACCATGACCGTGGCAAACGCGGTCGCCCGCACAGCCGAGCGGACGTTGCTGCGCGCGGCCCAGCGTCCCCAGGACGCCAGTGTGGACCGGCTGGTGGAACGGCTCGGCCATCTGTTCCCGGACGCCAAGGTGGCGCGGGAGGTCGATCTACGCGGCGCCTCCGAGCATCCCTGGTCGGTCGATGCCGTGGTCACAGCGGACGGCAAGCGCGCGGTCTTCGACTTCGTGACGGCGAATCCTATCTCGGTCGCGTTCGCATCGGCGAAATTCCACGACATCGCGGCCCTGGACGACGCCCCGACGCGTGTGGCGGTCGTTCTGAGGAAAGCAGGCTTCGGCAACCTGCTGCCCGTCGTGGCCCAAGCCGCGCGCGTGGTGGAGCACGACGCACCGGATCGCGCGTTCATAAGGGCTGCGGAACTCGCGATGGCGTGAGGCTGGCGGACGGCACGGGAACCGCCTCCCCACATCTCTGACGCAATACCGCATAAGCGGCACCGCGAATCGGGCCGCACCGGCTATAATTGCCAACAGCGGGGCTAGGAGTCGCGACCGAACGCCCGGACCTCCGACCGGGCCG
>CAMATI010000491.1 GCA_945861095.1 Asaia bogorensis
GATGGGTCGGCCGTGACGCCACCTCCGGGCCGATATGAAGCCAGTCAGGACGTGATCGGGGCGCCGCCGGCGGTCTGATGACCGCGCCGGCGCAGCCGAACAGCCGTCGTTATTGATCGAAAATCCCGAGTCCGACAGGCTGCTAGCCAGTATCACGGCACCGGCGGCCCGCTGCACGTGTCCGACCATACCGGCAAGTTCGAACTGGCCGAAGCGGTGCTGAGCGCGGCCGAACAGGCGGGGATCCCTCGCAATCCGGACTTCAACGGCGCCAACCAGGAAGGCTGCGGCTATTACCAGACCACCACCGGCAACCGCCGCCGGTGGAGCACGGCGAAAGCCTATCTCCAACCCGCCAAATCGCGGCCGAATCTGGTGATCAGCACGCTCAGCCACGCCACCCGCATCCTGATCGAAAACGGCCGCGCGGTCGGGGTCGAATACCAATCCCCGCGCGGGCGGGAAACGGCGCGGGCAAACCGAGAGGTCATCGTGTCCGGCGGTGCCTATGGATCGCCGCATCTGCTGCAATTGTCCGGCCTGGGTCCGGCGGCGCATTTGCAGGAAATGGGCATCGCGGTGGTGCGGGATATGCCGGCTGTCGGCGCCAACCTGCACGACCATTTCTGCACCTATCTGAGCTGGCGCTGCGCCAAGAAGATCACCATGAACGACCTGGAGAACAGCTTGCTGCGCAAGGCGGTGGCGGGCGTGCGCTATGCGCTGTTCCGGTCCGGCCCCATGGCCAGCAATGGCATCCATGCCGGGTTGTTCACCCGCACCGACCCGCGCCTGGAACGGCCGGACATGCAGATCAACGTGCTGGAATGGAGCACGCTGGAGCGCACCAAGGACCGGGTCGTGCCGCACGCGTTCCCGGGGTTCACCTTGGCACCCGTGCATCTGCGCCCCGACGGACGCGGCACCGTGCGGCTGGCAACGCCCGATCCACTGGCCCCGCCGGCGATTTCGTTCGACTTCCTGCGCACCGAGTATGACATGCGGGCCATGATCGACGGCATTCGCCTCGCCCGCCGGATCGCGTCGCAGCCGGCCCTGAAGCCCTATGTGATGGAGGAATTGATGCCCGGATCGCCTTTGTCGTCCGATGCCGAACTGGGCGACTTCGTGCGCCAGAGCGGCGTGTCCAACCACCATCCCAGCAGTTCCTGCGCGATGGGAACGGGCAGCAACACGGCGGTCGATCCCCGCTTGCGCGTGCATGGGATTGGTGGTTTGCGGGTCGCGGATGCGTCGATCATGCCGGTCGTGGTGGCGGGCAACACCAACGCGCCGTCCATCATGATCGGGGAGAAGGCGGCGGCGATGATTCTGGAGGACGCGGCGGCGTGATCGCGGCATCCGGGGCGGCGGCGCCTCGGCCGGTCAGATCGTCGCCCGCCGTGCGCGGCATCAGCAGCGCGATCGGCGCGGCGGTGAGGCTCATGAGGCCGACCACTACGAAGGCGACGCTGAAATCCATCGGTTCCGGTTCCAGGTGGCCGGAGAACAGGCGGGCGATTTCCAGCGACACGGCGCCGGCGGTCACGCCGACGGTCGCGGCAAGCTGCTGGCCGGTGGTGTAAAGGCTGGTCGCCGCGCTCATGCGTTCGCGCGGGACATCCCCATACGCCAGCGTGTTGTAGGCGGTGAACTGCAAGGACCGCAGGAAGCCGCCGAGCAGCAGCACGGCATAGATCGCGGCCGCCGGCCAGGTGGGGCGGAACGCGGCGCAGAGTATCAGCATCACGCCGGAAATCGCGCCGTTCCAGACCAGGGTGTCGCGGAAGCCAAATAATCGTAAGGCGCGCTGGGCGGCCGGTTTCATCAGCAAGGCGCCGGCGGAACTGGCGAAGGTGAGCAGGCCGCTTTCCACCGCCGATTTGCCGAATCCCACCTGAAACATCAGCGGCAGCAGGAAGGGAATCGCCCCGATCCCGGTCCGGAAGAACATCATGGCGGCGAAGGAGACCCCGAAGCAGGGCAGCCGCATCAAGGTGAAATCCAGCAGCGGTTCCGCGGTCCGGCGCGCATGCAGCCAATATCCGAGGGCGGACAGCAGGCCGACCGCGATCATCGCCTCGCTGATGCCCCAGGGCATGATGTCGCGGCCCAGCGTCTCCAACCCGAACATGAACCCGGTCAGCGCCAGGCCGGACAGCAGCAATCCGCGCAGATCGAAGGCGCCGCGGCGCGGTTCGCGCACGTCCTCCACGAACAGGGTCACCAGCACCAGGCCCAGGATTCCGATGGGGATGTTGATGTTGAACACCCAGCGCCAATCCAGATAGGTGACGATGAAGCCCCCGAGGGGCGGGCCGATCACGGGGCCGAGCAGGGCGGGGGTGGTGAGCCAGGCCATGGCGGCGACGAGTTCGGTTTTGGCGGCGGTGCGCAGTAACAGCAGGCGCCCGACCGGCACCATCATCGCACCGCCGATCCCCTGCAGGACGCGGGCGCAGACCAGGAACGCCAGGCTTTCGGATAGCCCGCACAGCACCGAGCCGATGGTGAATACCACGATCGCGGCCCGGAACACGTTGCGCGCGCCGTAGCGGTCGGCGATCCAGCCGCTGGCCGGGATGAACACCGCCAGGCTGAGCAGATACGACGTCAGCGCCACATTCATCCGCACCGGGTCGTAGCCGAAGCTTTCCGCCATGGTCGGCAGTGCCGTGGCGATGATCGAGGAATCCAGGTTCTGCATGAACATGGCGCAGGCCACGATCACCGCGGTCAGGCGGGTGCGCTTGGAGGTCTTCTGACGGACAGACGGTTGGGCCGGTTCGGACATGGGATCAGTGTCGTCCCGCGGGCGTCGGCGGAAAAGCCCCGGCGGGGTGACTTTTCGTCGCGGCCGGGTCGATATTGGGGCATGGCGGAGCGCTGGGACGCCCTGGGATGCCCCGGGACGCGACCCGTAGGCGGACCGCCCAAAAACAAGCGCTCCATTTGGTTCGGAGCACGGACCCCTCCGCGTCATGGTGGGTGCAGACCCGCCATCCACGGCTTGCAGTGCTGATCACATCGCAGTCGTGGATGGTGGGCCTGCGCCCACCATGAGTGCGTCCGTGAGGACGCTTTGTCAGCGGGGTGCAAGTCCCCGTCTGGGTTGGTCGCAACCCAGCAATCGAAGGTAACTGCGTTGCCGCGAGGTGGCGTGGGGAGCAACCGGAGGTG
>CAMATI010000492.1 GCA_945861095.1 Asaia bogorensis
CGGTCATCAAGCATACCGCCCTCAACCTCCTCATGCGGGCAAAGCCCATCACCAGCTTCAAAAATCGCCGCAAAAAGGCAGGGTGGAACAGGGATTACTTGGAGAGCCTGCTCAAACAAACCGCTTGAATCGTTCGAGCGATTCCCCTGAATCCGCGGGTGCGAACCGCAGCTGTGCGATCGAGGATTCGCCTCACCGTCATTGCCGGGCTTGACCCGGCGATGACCAGGGGGCGAGGGACCGTCCGGGATCAGAAACCGCGAAAGGCCATGAATTCGCGAGCCGTTGCCCGATCGGTCACCATGGCGTTCTCGGGCGCATCCGGCTTCGCATAACCCAACGCCATGCCGCAGACCACGACCTCTTCCTCGGCCAGGCCCAGGACCGGGCGCATCGCCTGATGGTAATGCGACCAGGCGGCCTGCGCGCAGGTATCCAGGCCGCGCGCCCGCGCCGTCGTCATGATGTTTTGCAGGAACATGCCGTAGTCCAGCCACGATCCGGTCGCCAGCTCGCGATGGATGGTGAACACCATGCCGATCGGCGCATCGAAAAATTGGAAATTCCGCCGGTGCTGCGCTTTCATCTTGGCGTCCTCTCCGCGCGCGATGCCCAGCCGCCCATACAAGTCCCAGCCGACCTTGCGCCGGCGCGACAGATAAGGCTCGAAAAACGAGTCGGGGTAGTATTGCACCTCTTGCTTGTGTCCCTTCTCCCCCGCGTCGAAGACCGCCAGCACGGCGGCCGACAGCGCATCCTTGGCGTCACCCGCCAGCGCATAGCCGCGCCACGGCTGCATGTTCGTGCCGCTTGGGGCTCGTGCGGCAACGGCCAGGATCTCCGCCACCACATCCGGCCCGACCGGGGTTGGCAGAAAGGACCGGACGGACCGGCGGGAGGTGATGGCATCGTCGGTGGCGCTATGGCTCATCGTAAACCCAGGACTGTGATTGGGGGCCGGGATAGCACCGCTTGGCCGCTGTCCCAAGCCGAGCGGGGTGGGCAGAGCGGCATCACGCTGGGCGGAAACGGCAAAGCGCTCTAATTCCTTGTTTGATCGCATGATTCACACGCCGTTACGTTCCGCTCATCGTGATCATGCTCTAGGGGCGCCTTGGTGCGCGCGGCGCGGATCGCACGGGTTCGGTTGGCTGGTCTGGGGGAAATCCGGCGAGGTATTGACGCAGCGGTGCCGATCCGGTGACGGCCGCCGTGCCTGCCTCGATCAGCAGATCGACATCGGATTTGTCGATGGTCAGACCGGTCGGTATCGCCAGCAGCTTCTGCTTTTCCGGCCCCTCCGGCATGCCGGCCAGGGACACGTGCACCAACTCCGCCTGGACATCGTCGCATGGCGCGCCGTCGATTATCTTGCCTTTAGAACAGCGCAACCCCCGCAACGCCGTCGCCAGGTCCTGGATCTGATGCGACACGGTGGCCATGGTCTCGAAATTGTAGCGATCGATCTGGGCACCGCTGACCAGGCCGAACATCGCGAACAGCCCGCCGACCAGCCGTTGCTGCGGGATCGACGGGTCCTGCGTGCCCTGACCATCCACGCTGATCACCAGGATCCGGCGCATCCGGTCGAAGCCCCGAGCAGCCAGGGCGGAACGCGACTGCGCCATGTTTTGCATCAGGCCGCCCGCGACGCGCAGACCCAGATTGTCGGCGATGCCGCCGTCGGCAAGATGGACATATTTGGTTTGCTCAGAATCAAGATACCGTTCCAACGACCGCGCCTGAGCGCCCAACCTGGAAATCGGGTCATTTTTCTCCGCCGCCGAAACGCGCGTAAGCCATCCCGGCTTGCGTCCACCGCAGGCGGCCACACGGCTGGTCAGGGTCACCGGGGAAAACAGGCCGGGAAATCCGTTCGACGCGGCGACCGCTCGGGCAAGCGGGAATGGATTGAGGTCCGAGCAGATGACGTCGAACAGCTCCTGCGTGAACAGGAACGGCACGCCGTAGCCGATATCGGTGGCACCGATTCCGATCAGCGGTCTGCCTCGGGCGGCCAGGTCGCTGAACGTTGCGCCACGGAACATGGTCTGGTCGTAGACTTTCTCCATGAAGTCGTTCGTGCCGACCAGCGGGTCCGTCAGCCAGGACCAGTTCCACGGATACAGATAGATGCCGAGGATGTAGCTGTTGGTGTCGGAGTAGAGGAAATCCTTCTCATACTGCCCGAAAGCCGCCTCCCGATGCAGGCCATAATAAGCGGCCGTGAAGCTGCCGCCGGAGATCCCCGATATCCCGTCCAACTGCGACAACAGGGATTGCGGGCCGGTGCGCGTGGGCGTCGGCATGTCCCGCATCCCCTTCAGCACGCCGAAACCGAACGCCGCGGATCGCTTGCCGCCCCCGGACATCGCGACCAGGATCAACCGATCCGGAGGCTCCTCGGATCGGCGCAGCCCGTCGAACCGGTAGCCGCCGCGGGAGATGGAATCGCTGCCCGGGGGGAGCAACCGATCGGCCGGCAGCGGCGTCGTGTCCGCCACCAGCAAGGATGCGCAACCACCCAGCATCAGGATGATAGCGACCAATACGGGCAGCATTCGCGAGCACGATGCGTTCATGTCCGTTTTGTCCCTTTCAATGACGTCATAGGCATCAATTCAGCCTCTCGTGGCCTGTCAAGCCACCATCGAATGTCTGGTCCGACGACGGTCGACCAGCCCATCGGTCCGCCCGTGTGAAAAACGCGCCTGCGCGGGACCTATCGCGGTTGCGTCGGATGGTCGTGGCAAAGCGAGGCTCCCGACGCTATCTGGAAACTTTATCCAGATGAAATATCCTCCGATGGCGCCCGGCATAAAGACGGCGCAAGCCGACGAACTGGCCCGCGGCCTCGCTCGGCTGACCGGCGAAAGCATAACCGAGGCCGTCACCGTCGCTCTGCGGGAGCGGCTGGTTCGGGAACGTCTCCGACGCGAGACCGCCGCCGATCTGCCGGTTCGGCTGGCGGCATTGTCCGTCCGGCTGCGGACCGCCTACGACACTAGTGCCCCCCGTCATTGATTTTGTGGCGAACCTCTGACTCGCTCCTCCCGGAAAAAGCGGGAGATGAGTCGTGACCACGCAACAAAGTGCCGTAAAGAAATACGTCGTGAAGCTCAGCGATGAAGAGCGTGCACAGCTCAGTACG
>CAMATI010000493.1 GCA_945861095.1 Asaia bogorensis
ATGCCGATGCTGATGCATGTGGTGCTGGCGGTGCTGGGCGTGCAATTGGTCATCGCCGCGGCCGACCTGTTCTGGGTCCGCTTCAGCCATGGCCGCAAACTGCGCATGACCCGCCAGGACATCCGCGATGAGATCAAGGAGACCGAGGGAGACCCCCAGATCAAGGCCCGCATCCGTCAGATCCGCCTGCAACGGTCTCGCCGGCGCATGTTGGCCGCCGTCTCCAAGGCAACCGTCGTCGTGACCAACCCCACCCATTACGCTGTTGCCCTGGCCTATGATCAGGCAAACAGTGCGGCACCCCGGGTGGTGGCGAAGGGAGTCGATTCGATGGCCGCCCGCATCAGGGAAATGGCCGAGGCCAACAAGGTGCCGCTGGTGGCCAACCCACCGCTGGCGCGCGCCCTGTACCTCGTGGACCTGGACAAGGATATTCCCGCCGAACATTTCCAGGCCGTTGCCGAGATCATCGCCTATGTCTGGCGCCTGGGCCAAGGCAACAGAAGCCGTGGGACCGGGCCGTGACGGACGGGCGGGGGATGCGGCGTGGCCCGGGGCGGACGGGCGAACACGATCCGGGGCGCGGATCCGGACGCCGGCCGATCGATCGGTTTGCCGAACCGTTGGACGGCCTGGCGGCCCAATTGTTCGAGGATCGCGGTGCCGGTCTGCTGGTGGTCGATCCCGCCGGCCAGATCGTGCGGGCGAACGCGACCCTGCGCGGCATGACGGCCGAACCATCCGACGCCGATGTTGGCGGCTCGGTTGCCAGCCTGTTCGTCACCTCGCAACAAGATAAGCTGCGCCATTTGATCCTGGCCGGATCGCGCGGCGACACCCTCGCCACCGCCGAACGGTTGCATCTTCGCGGCCAGGACGGCGCCGCCGAGCGTATCGTGACCCTGTGGATGACGCCGTTGCACGGGAAGGATGGCGCCATCGACGGCTTGCTGCTGCGCATCACCGATATCGCCGGCGAGGTTCGGCTGGAATCCGAGATCGCCGAAGGCCGCAAGATGCAGGCGATCGGCCAGATGGCTGGTGGAATCGTGCATGATTTCAACAACCTGCTTTCAACGATTCTGGCCGCTAGCGACAGCATCCTGACCCGCGCCGGTGTGGATACGGCCGGTGGGGATGCAGGCGTCGGTGGGGCAGGCGGCGATGCGGACACCGTGGATGACGCGCGCCATGTCCGGCTGGCCGCCGAACGCGGCGCCGCCCTGGTGCAACGGTTGCTCGCCTTCAGCCGGCGCCAACCCATGCGCCCGCGTCCGGTCGCCGTGAATGCCGCCATCACGGACCTCTCATCGCTCCTCCGTCGCCTTCTCGGCGCCCCCATCGCGTTGCATCTTGCCCTGGAGGAGCCCGGACGCACGGTGTGGGCCGACCCGACGCAACTCGATCAGGTGCTGGTCAACCTCGCGGCGAATGCGCGGGACGCGATGCCGTGTGGCGGCAACCTCACGATCCGGACGGGCCATCGCGCGATCTATCAGCCCGAAACCATCGGCGGGGAGATCGCACCGGCCGGCCGCTACGTGCTGATCAGTGTCGAGGACACCGGCGCCGGCATCCCGCCCGATATCCTGCCCCGCATCTTCGAGCCGTTCTTTACCACCCGGCCACTGACCGGCGGCACCGGCCTGGGCCTGTCCACCGTGCTGGGGATCGTCCGCCAATCCGGCGGTTTCCTGCAGGTGGACACCGCGCCCGGGCGGGGCACGATGTTCCGGATCGTGCTGCCCCGCTCCGACGACGCCGCGCCCACTGACGCAGGCCCGCCGCAACCGGCCGCCAAGGATGCCGCCGCGAACCAGCCCAACCGCACGGACAAACAAGGCCTTACCCCGTTGGGCACGGTCCTGCTGGTCGATGACGAGGAACCCTTGCGGCGGCTGGTCGAACGCGCGCTCCGCCGGGACGGTTGGAACGTGATTGCGGCGGGGTCCGCAGAGGACGCCCTGGCCGCACTGGCCTCCGCCCCCGAGACCCGCATCGCCATTGTGGTGTCCGACGTCGTCATGCCCGGCATGGACGGCCCGGCCCTGATCGGCCGCCTGCGTGAACATTGGCCCGATCTGCCCGCGATCCTCGTTTCGGGCTATGCCGAATCGATGCTTCGGGGCGATGCTGTCCCCGAACATGTGTCGTTCCTACCGAAACCGTATGAGATGAAGGAGTTGCTGGCACTGGTCAGTGCGTCCGGGACCGATCACGGGTGACAAAAGCCGGCCGATGGCCGCTTTGCCTGGTTTGATCCGGGGCGCGATGCGGGCGACCAGGGCGCGGGAGCGCGACGGGTCGGTTCCGGCAGGCATTATGTTCTTCGTTGGTTCTTGACCGGACGAACGAATCCGAACATAAATAGAACAACAGATTCGCCGCGCAGAATGCCCCCAGGTTGCGCAAATTTTCTGGTCGCGAAGTTTGCTGGTCGCGAAAGTTTGCTTGCGCCCCCATGGCGGCATGATACACTTTTTACGAGCATGTCGTATGGAATATTCGACATGAGGTTGCAATACAGGATCGAGGGTAGCTCCGATGGAAAAAAACAAGGCGCTCGACGCCGCCATGGCACAGATCGAGCGGGCTTTCGGCAAAGGTTCGATCATGCGCATGGGCGCCCGCTCCGGCGATGAGCAGATCGAGGTCATTTCCTCCGGTTCGCTCGGCCTCGACCTTGCGTTGGGGATCGGTGGCCTGCCCCGCGGGCGCATCGTCGAAATCTACGGCCCTGAAAGCTCCGGCAAGACCACCCTCGCCCTGCACGCCATCGCCGAAGCGCAGAAACTGGGCGGCACTTGCGCGTTCATCGACGCCGAACACGCGCTGGACCCGACCTATGCCCGCAAGCTAGGCGTCGACGTCGATAACCTGCTGATCAGCCAGCCCGATGCCGGCGAACAGGCACTGGAAATCGCCGACACGCTGGTCCGGTCCGGTGCGGTCGACATCCTGGTGATAGACAGCGTGGCCGCCCTGGTGCCGAGGGCCGAACTAGAAGGCGAAATGGGCGACAGCCATATGGGGCTGCATGCAAGGCTCATGAGCCAGGCGCTGCGCAAGATCACCGGCAGCGTGTCGCGCAGCAACTGCATGCTGATCTTCCTGAACCAGATCCGCATGAAGATCGGCGTGATGTTC
>CAMATI010000494.1 GCA_945861095.1 Asaia bogorensis
GGCAGGGTCAGATTGACCGGCGCCGCCAAACTCAGGTCGGCGATCATGCCGACCCGCACCGAGCCATAGCGTTCCGCCGGCACCACCAGATCGACATTCAGCGGATCGATCTGGGCGATCGTCATGATGGTGCCCTGTTCGTGCAGATATTCGCCGGGCGTCAGCTTGACATCGACGACCACGCCATTGACCGGGCTTCTGATGAGTTTCAGCTTCAGTTGCGCTTCCGAGCGTTCCGCTTCCAGTTGCGCGGTCTTTTGATCCAGTTCGCCGCGGCGGATGGCGATCTTGTCCTGTTCGATCTTGGTCACGATCTCATCGATTTCATTGGCACGCGAAAACATGTTGCCGACAAGCTGTTGGCGGCGGGCCAGTTCGCGCTGGTTCCACACCATGTCCGTGCGCGCTGCATCGATCTGCGCCGTGTTCGTGGCACGCCAGCGGTCGAGCGCAACCTGCGCTTCCTCGACCGTTGTGTTCAGCTTCGCCACCAACTGGCCCGCATGCACCGCTTCGCCACGATCGACGAAAATGCCACCGACCACGCCGAAGACCGGACTGCCGAGTTGCACGACCTGCTTGGGTTTGACGAGGCAGGTGGTGACATCGACTTCCACCCCAAATCGGTCCTGCGCCGCCGCGGGACAGACCATACCGGGGATCAAGACGGCGACGGCGGCAGCGATCGCGAGCGCGCGTTTCATTGGCTTCACGTCACCATGCAGGAGTGTTCGAGGTCGACCATATCGCTATCGGATACCATGTTTCGGTCCCCGTGGCGGGAAAGATAGTTCACACATTGCCTCCCATGGACCTATCGGGGCTGGGCCCCGCCATCCTGTTGCGCCAGCAGCGTCGCCAAATTGTCGCGGACGCGCGCGATCACGGACGTCCAATCGCCGAACGTCGGCTGACGGAACAGGCGCATGGTGGGGTACCAAGGGCTGTCGTCCCGACCCAGCAACCAACGCCAATCGGGCGCGCAGGGCAGCATCAGCCACACCGGCTTGCCCAAAGCACCGGCCAGATGGGCGATGGAGGTATCGACGGCGATCACCAGGTCCATTTGCATGATCAGTGCCGCGGTTTCGGAAAAATCCGACAACTCCGGACCGAAGAACCGTATGTTGCCGGACAATGCAAAGGCGGGAATATCAGCCGAACGCAAACTGCGTTGCAGACAGTAAAGCGGGCACCCCAGGGCGAGCAGCGGCTGCAACATCTCCAGGCTGAGCGAACGGTTCCGATCGTTCGTATGGCGCGGATTGCCAGTCCACGCGACCCCGATCCTTGGGTGTCGCCTGGGTCCCAGGCGGTCTCGCCATTGCACCAAATGCCCTGCCGGCGCGGTCAGATACGGCACCGACGCAGGGATCGTGTCGAATGTGGTGCCAAACGCCAGGGGCAGGCTCATGAGCGGGCATTGGCGGTCGAAGATGAGGGGCACATCGTTATGATCCACCACATCGCTCACCCCGGGCAGACTGCTCATCAACGCACGCAAACCTGGATTGACGCCAAGCACCACCGTGGCGCCGAGGTCTGCCACCATCGGCGCGTATCGGCAGAAATGCAGCATGTCCCCATGGCCCTGCTCCGCCCATAGCAGGATGCGCCGACCGGCGATGTCGTCCCTGCCCAACCATAGCGGCTGGCGCAGCGACGGCTTTCGCTTGCGCATGCTGTCGATCGACCAGCGGTCTTCGTATTCCACCCAGCCCTGTGCGAAGTCGCCCTTGGCGAGCAGGCAGACCGCATGGTTGAAGCGCATCGCATCCAACCGGGGGTGCAATTCCACCACCTTGGCATAAACCGCCGCCGCGTCGTCGAGACGCCCCAGTGCGCGCAACGTATGCGCAAGCCCGGTCAGTGCGCTGGCATCTTCCGGCGACAATGTGACCGCTTGCCTGGCCGCGACCAGCGCTTCGTCCAATCGGTTCAGGTCCCGCAAGGCGCTGCTGCGATACTCATGCGCCCGCGCATCGTCCGGCCGCAGCAGGATGGCGGCGTCGTAGCTGGCCAGCGCCTCCTCGTATTCCCGCAGCCGCATCATCATGCGGCCACGACCGAGCAGGGCTTCGCAATAGTCTGGCTTCAGCGCGAGGGCTTGCTCGAAGCCTTCCAGCGCGTCCTCCAGCCGTTCCTGTTCCCGCATCACCTCGGCACGGAAATAGAGGGCATGCGCACGGACATCGCCGTCGGCCCCAGGTGCGTTCCCGCCTGCGTCCGCCTTGCCGGGATTTTCGGCCAGGACCTGATCGTAGCAGGCCAGGGCCTCCTCGTAGCGCTGCAACGTGAAAAGGACATTGCCCTTGGCGATCAGGATATCGGGGGACCTGGGCCTCGCGGTCAGGGCACGCGCATAGGCCGCGACCGCTTCCTCCGGCCGTTTCATCGCCGCCAGGGTATGCCCGCGCCCGTGCAGCGCATCGAGCCGGCCGGGATCCAGAAGCAGCGCCCGGTCGTAGGATCGCAGCGAATCTTCGTTGCGGCCCAGGGCACGCTGGGCCTGCCCTCTCAACACCCATGCCGCCGCGTTGTCCGGCCGCAGCGCGACCGCCGTGGCGACACGCTGCTCCGCCGCCGCATGATCGCCGCGCCGGCCGGCGACGACACCTGCCAGGTGCCACGCATCCGCATCGTCCGGCGAATCCCGCAGCATCGACAATGCCAACGCCTCGGCGGTCGAAAGATCGCCGACGTCCATCGATTCCCGGCATTGCAAAAATACCGCGCCAGTCTCGATGACCGGCGCCATCCCGGGATATGCGCCGCTCACGTCACCGCCCCCTTCCAACCCCGGGCGGTTCCCGCGTCAGACACCATGTCGACGCAAGAACGCCCGCGGGTCGGCGATCAATGCACCGACGCGCCATCCGTGCCGTTCGGCACAGGCGCCGCCAGCGCCGGCGCATCTGTCGTGGACGCGGGTTTCTCGGCTTCCAGAACATGTTCCAGCCGTTCGCGCAGTCCGTCGAAATTGCGCATCGACTGATACCAACCGTCCTAAACATTGACACATGCCCAAAGGGAGGCCTTGGCGCCAATGGAGCGGATCCGGTCTGGATCGGAGACGAGGAAGTTCCAAGCCTTGCAACACGCATCGACAATAGCCTCGTAGCTGTCCCAGACGATTG
>CAMATI010000495.1 GCA_945861095.1 Asaia bogorensis
CACGGCGATGAACAGTTCGGGGGAGCTGATCAGTTCCCAACCCGCGGAATGATGCTCTCCGATCCAGGCTTCATGGAAGCCCAACTTGTCGAGCCACTGCATCAGTTCCAGATCGCGATCGATGCAGGCCGCGGGGTTTTCGTTCATCGGATGGAACGGCGGCAGGAACGCGCCGTGCCGAAGTGGGATGCTGGCCATTTGGTTTCCTCCTGAGGCGTGATGTCCGCCAACGGTAGGCCGTGGCGACAAGCGAGTGGGTGCATGTTAACAGGGTTCGCGCCGCCGCAAAGCAACCCGCCCCACAGCTATCCTCCCCAAAGCCATCATCGCATGAGTTCGTCCGCCGACCGTGTCGACCGCCGCGTCTGGATCATCGCCGCCGCCTGCACCTGCGGGCCGCTGATGTCGGGGCTGGATTCGACCATGGTCAACGTGTCGCTCGCGACCATTGCGGACACGTACCAGGCGCCGTTGGGCACCGCGCAATGGATCACCAGCGCCTATCTGCTGGCCCTCGCATTGGCGCTGCCGCTGAGCGGCTGGTTGCTGGACCGGTTCGGTGCGCGGACCGTCTTTCTTGCCGGATTTGCCGCCTTCATTCTCGGGTCGGCCCTGTGTGGTTCTGCGACATCCATTTCGATGCTGATCGGCTGCCGGGTCCTGCAGGGTATCGCCGGCGGATTGCTGGCGCCGATGATGCAGATGATGATGGCCCGCCACGCGGGGCGCCACATGGCCCGGGTCATCGGCGTCGCCGCCATGCCAGTCATGGTCGGGCAGATGCTCGGCCCCAGTCTTGGCGGCCTGATCCTGACCTATCTGAACTGGCATTGGACATTTTTCGTCAACGTGCCGGTCGGCCTGCTGGCAATCGCCTTCGCCTGGCGCGTGTTGCCGGCAGACGAGCCAACATCGCCGCGCCGCCTGGATCTGCTCGGGTTTGCGATGATTTCTCCAGGGCTGGCGTTGCTGCTGTACAGCCTGGTCGCGCTGGCACATGACGATCCGGGTGCCTTCCTGGGTCTGGTGGCGAGCCTGGCTCTGCTGGCCGGCTTCACCTGGCACGCGCTGCGTCGTCCCGCCGCCGCGCTGATCGACCTGCGCCTGTTCAAGGGGCGCGTGTTCCGCGCCGCGGCGGCGACCCAGTTCCTGTCCAACGCCATCAATTTCGGCGGTCAGTTGCTGGTGCCGCTGTTCTTCCTGAACGTCCGGGACGCATCACCCGGCCTGACCGGACTGATGCTGGCGCCGATGGGGTTGGGGGTGTTCTTCGCGCTGCCGATCATGGGCCGCCTGAGCGAGCGGTTCGGCGCACGGGCCATCTCGGGAACCGGGGCCGCTATCGCGCTTGTCGGGACGCTGCCGTTCGCCTTCGCCGGACCGGATGCGCCGCTGCCATTGTTGGCGGTCGCATTGTTCGTGCGAGGCTTTGGCGTGGGATCGATCACGATCCCATCCGCCGCGGCGGCCTATGCGTCGGTGCCGCGAGAATCCCTGACAAGCGCTACAACAGCCATCAATATCTGCCAGAGATTCGGCGGGCCGGCCGGCACAACCGCCCTGGCGATCTTCCTGCAGCATAGGCTGGTGGATGCCGTGCCGGAGACGGCCTATGCGATGACGTTCTGGTTGCTGGCCGCGCTCGCCTTGTGTGGTATCGTGGCGGCCTCGCGGTTACCCGGGCCACGTCGCTGACCTATCGGCGAGCCGCGATCGGACAGGACCTCTCTCTCGATGCATGAAAATTCGTCGCTGGCGGTATTCGCGTTCCCGTTTGCGTTCGCGCTGTCCCTGATGAAATTCTACATGCAGGAGAATGCGGCGTCGATGAAGACCCTCAGTTTCTTGATGGCATGTATCTCCATCGCGCTCCCGGTGCTGTTTCTGACATTGCGGATCCTGGGACTGCTGTTTCCCTATGCGGCGCTGGCCTTTTGCGTGGTGGGCGTCGGATTGCTGGTGACCAGCGCGGTGCGGTTTCGTCGTTTGTAGCGAGTGGCTCGCGGGCGTGTCGGCCGATGGCCCCGCCGCGGGCCGGATATGGCCGGTCGCCTCGGGTCCTGGATAGCAATCGGAGCGCTTATACTAGCCGACCGAACCAGTGACCCATGGCACCAACGGCGGCAGTCCAGGGCAACCAACAGGATTGATCGTGCCAGGCCCCTGGATTGCTTCGCTGCGCTCGCAATGACAGCGGCGACCCATAGGTCAGCGGTTACGACGGTTGGTATTACTCCCACCCCGGACGCCGTCACAGGCACGCCGCAAACGGCAATAGGGCCCATGCCACAAACGGCAATAGGGCCCATGCCGCAAACGGCAATAGGGCCCATGCCGCGAACGGCAATGAGGCCCATACCAGCACATGGCATGGGCCTCATCCTTTACGTCAGGCGCCTGGCCGGGGAGGAAGCAACCAGGCGCCGACGCAACCCCTGACCGGATCAGCCGCCGGTTTTGGGCATCGGCGCGACCGACGTGGTGGCCGGCGCGGGCGCCGTGGTCATTTTCGCGGTGCCGGTGGCGGTGGTGCCCGTCGCGGTGGAACCGACCGCGGGCGCTGTCGTCGCCGCGGCCTTCGCGCCGCTCTTGTCGCCTTTGGCATCGATCGCGGCAGCGGTCGGCGCCGGCGCGGCGACGACCTTGCCGGCGTCGGCCTTGTGCGGCATGGCGGTCGAACCGACGACACCGGTGGCAGCGCCCGCGGGGGCACCAACGGGAGCATTGGATTGGGCGAAGGCGCTGACCGGAAGGATCGCCAGGCCGGTCGCGAACAGGCCGGTGGAAGCGAGCGTCAGGAAGCGGTTCATCGTGGTGTCCTTTCCGCCGGGGGAGGAATGGTTATTCCCGGCTGAAAGAGAGTAAAGCCCCCGATTGAGGCCAATCCGCGTGGGCTTCGCGGCAAAATCGTGACGGAACCGTTTCGGACATTAATTGTTGGCAATGCGCGTTGGCGGCCCCGAAAAACCCCAGCCCCAACAGGCTAGTGCCCCGAGTCGTTCATAATGTGGGGTAAAGCCTCTTCAGCTTAACGCGGGCCTCGGCAGTGGTGAATTGCCAATCCGCCTTGGCGTGGTGTTTGTTTCGTCTGGCCTCCCAGGCGGCGACTTCCTCGATGAGGTTTTG
>CAMATI010000496.1 GCA_945861095.1 Asaia bogorensis
TTGGTCATGTGCACATGCACGCCATCCAGCCCATCCCGTTCCGCCCGCGCCCCGAACCCGCCCCCGATCGTTTCCAAATACACCCAAATCCGCCCATCGCTCGGCTGATGCCCGACAAACGTAATGGAGAAACACGCGCCGTTGCTCGCCGCCGCCACCCGGTCCGGCACCGCTTCCGCCAGAGCGCCATGGATCAAATCCACCACGCGCTGGCACGGACCCAGCCGCCCATTCACCGCGGCCGGATGCACGCAATTCACGACCGTGCCGGCTGGCGCCGTCACCGATAACGGCCGAGCAAGGCCGGCGTTGGGGAGAATGGTCGGATCGACAACCGCCTTGACAGCGTAATAGACGGTGGAAAGCAGCGCCGTCATCGTCATGTTCAGCCCGGCGCGCATCTGCGGCGGCGCCTCGAAATGCAGATGCATCGTGTCGCCACGGACGGTGATTTCGGCGCTCATGTCGATTTCGCCGTCGATCTCCGGGCAATCGTAACGGTCGGCGAAGCGGTAGACACCATCGGGGATCGCGGCGATGCCTGCGCGCATCTTGCGTTCGGCATAGTCCTGCAAGGCACTGCCCGCGGCCAGCACGACGGCGCGGCCGTATTTGGCGCACAGGCCCTGCAATCGTTGCACACCCAACCGGTTGGCCGCCATCTGCGCTCGTAGGTCCGACAACCGCTCCCGCGGCACCTGACAGTTCAGCAGGATCAGTTCCTGCACGTCGGTTTGTAGCTCTCCGGCACGATACAGACGTATCGGCGGAATGCGCAGCCCTTCCTGGTAGATATGCGCGTGCCCGCGATCGGCGAAATCGGCGTGGTGCGCCAGGTTCACCGCCCAGGCGGTCATTTCGCCATCGACGAACACCGGTTCGGCCAGCACGATATCGGGCAGATGCGTCCCACCGCCCTCATACGCGTCATTGCCGCAGAACACGTCGCCGGGACGCATCTGCTCGACCGGATGGCGCTTCATGATGTGCGGGATCAGGTCCAGGAAACTGCCCAGATGCATCGGGATATGTTCGGCCTGGCACAATGTGTTGCCCGCCAGATCGAACAGCGCGGTGGAGCAGTCGCGGCGTTCCTTGATGTTGGTGGAATAGGACGCGCGGATCAGCGCCTCGCCCATTTCCTCGACGATGGAGGACAGGGCACTGCCGATAACTTCCACGGTGATGGGGTCGACCGTCACGACAGCCGGAGTGAAATCGTTCATGCCGCCTCCAAAACCAGATTCAGATAGGGTTCCACGCGCGCCACCATATCCGGCAATACAACCGTGGTGGCATCCATCTGCTCCACGATCGCGGGACCGGCGATGCGGTTGCCGGCGCGCAGGCGGTCGCGATCGTAGACCTTGCAGGACACGAAACCGCCAGCTTCCGGCAGGTAGACATCGCGCGTGCCGATCACCGCGGCCGACGCATCCGGCCCGGCGTCCGCCTGCGGCTGGAACGTCGCTTTCGGCACGACACCGGATGCCTCCACCCGGAACGTCACTAGTTGCACCGGTTCGTGTTCGGCGTTGAAGCCGTACATCCGCTCATGCGCTTCGGCGAATCCCTGTGCCAGCGCATCCAGGGTGGCGTGGCCGATCGGGCCGTCCGGCATCCGTATGGGCAATTCGTAGTTCTGCCCGGCGTAGCGCATGTCCACTGTGCGGGTGATCCGCCGAGACCCCGGCGCGATGGCCTCCTGCGCGAACCAGCGATCCGCCTGGACCGCCAGTTCGTCGAACGCCGCCACCAGGTCGGGCAGCGCCGCAGCCGCCAAGGTGTTCAACCGGGTCAGTGCGAAATCCGCTCGCAAATCCGTCAGCAGCAGCCCCATCGCGCACAGAATCCCGGGATTGCGCGGCACCAGGATGCGGCCGATCTCCAACTCCCGCGCCAACCTGGCCGCGTGCAAAGGCCCGGCCCCGCCAAACGCCATCAGCGTGTAATCGCGCGGATCGTAGCCGCGCTGGACCGAGATCACCCGGATCGCGCGCGCCATATTCGCCGTCACCACCGAAATGACACCCTGCGCCGTCGCCATCCGATCCATACCCAGCGGCGCCGCC
Source organism: Asaia bogorensis (assembly GCA_945861095.1). Classification (GTDB taxonomy): domain Bacteria; phylum Pseudomonadota; class Alphaproteobacteria; order Acetobacterales; family Acetobacteraceae; genus Rhodopila. The sequence goes on from CAMATI010000496.1 coordinate 2,073, forward strand.
AGCCGGTCGATCGCGGCCAGCGCCAGATCGTGTCGCACCGCCATCCGCCCGCCCAGCAGGAACGCAGGATTCAACGTGCCCAGCACGATGTTCGCGTCGGTGACGGTCGCCTCGGTATTGCCGCGCGCGTAACAGACCGGCCCCGGATCGGCCCCGGCGCTGCGCGGTCCCACTTTCAGCAATCCCCCGCTGTCGATGAACGCGATCGAGCCGCCGCCCGCCCCCACCGTATGGATATCCAACATCGGCGCCTTGATCGGATAGCCGTGCACCATCGCCTCACTGGTCAGGCGGCAATGGCCCGCTTCCAGCAGCGCGACATCGGTGCTGGTGCCGCCCATGTCGAAGGTGATCAGGTCGGGAAACCCCGCCAGCCGGCCGATTTCCTGCGCCCCGACCACGCCGGTGGACGGGCCGGACAGCACCGTGCGCACGGGCAGGCGCGCCGCCTGCTCGAAACTGATCACACCGCCGTTGGATTGGGTGAGATGCGGTGTGGCGGTCACGCCGAGTTCGGACAGTCGTTCCGCCAGACGGCGGATATAGCGTTGCATGACCGGACCGAGATAGGCGTTCACCACCGTCGTCGACATCCGTTCATACTCGCGGAATTCCGGAGCGACCTGGTGCGACACGCAGGAAAACACCTCGGGACATTCCTCGCGCAGGATGCGCGCGGCGGTTTCCTCGTGCTCGGTGCGGATGAAACCATACAGGAAGCAGACCGCAATGGATTGCGCGCCGGCCGCGACCAATCTGCGCACCGCGGCCCGGAACGCAGCCTCGTCCAACGGCGTTGCCACGGATCCGTCGTGGCGCAACCGTTCCGCGACCTCCAACCGCATGTCGCGCGTGACCAGGACGGGCGGTTTCTCCACCTGCTGGTCATACAGGTCGGGCCGCTTCTGGCGGCCGATCTCCAGCAGGTCGCGAAACCCGTCGGTGGTGATCAGGCCGGTCTTGACGCCGCGATGCTGGATCAGCGCGTTGGTGGCAACCGTCGTGCCGTGCCCAAAATAGCCGACCTGGCCCGGATCGGCGCCGACCAG
>CAMATI010000497.1 GCA_945861095.1 Asaia bogorensis
TTTACGGGGGAAAACCGGTCTCGGCGATGGCGTTGGCACGGTCGTCCGGGCGAGGGCGCCGTTGCGGCTTGGGCTGGCAGGCGGCGGCACGGACGTTTCGCCGTATGTCGATCTTTATGGCGGCGCGGTCATGAACGTCACCATAGACCGCTACATCTATGCCACGATCGAATTGCTGGACGGCGACGAAGTGCTCCTGGAGAGTCACGATCTCGGTCTGTCCGCGCGCTATCCGGCGACGGCGCCCTTGCCGATCGACGGTCGGCTGGACCTTCCCAAAGCGGTCTACAACCGGATCGTCCGCGATGCCCTGGGTGGCCAGGCGCTGCCATTGCGGATTTCCACCTACTCGGAGGTGCCGGTCGGCTCGGGTTTGGGATCGTCCTCTGCCCTGGTCGTCGCGGTCTTGCAGGCGTTCGTGGATTTCTGCGCCCTGCCGCTGGGGGAATACGACGTCGCCCATCTGGCATTTCTGATCGAACGCCAGGATCTGGGCCTGCACGGCGGCCGGCAGGATCAGTATGCGGCGACATTCGGCGGCTTCAACTTCATGGAATTCGGCGCCGACGACCGGGTGATCATCAATCCGCTGCGTGTCAAACCCCATGTGGTCAACGAATTGGAGGCGCAGACCGTCCTGTGTTTCACCGGGGTCAGCCGGGAGGGTGCCACGATCATCGAGGAGCAGTCGCGGAACGTCCGCGCCGGTGCCGCGCGTCCCATCGAGGCGATGCATCGGCTGAAAGCGTCCGCCGTTGAAATGAAGGAGGCGCTGCTGAAGGGCGACCTGAAGCGGGTGGGCGAAACGTTACGCTCCGGCTGGTCCAGCAAGCGGGAGATGGCGCAGAGCATCAGCACCGGCCCGATCGAGGACGCGCTGGAAACCGCCATGGCGGCGGGCGCCACCGCCGGCAAGATTTCAGGTGCGGGCGGTGGCGGCTTCATCATGTTCCTGGTGCCGTTGGAACATAAGCAGGGGTTGATGACGGCGCTGACCGTCAAGGGCTACCGCTCGGAGAGTTGTCGTTTCACGACCGAGGGCGCGACGTCCTGGCGGACCTGACGCCGCGGGGCGATCGGTCTGGCTACGCGAGCAGGTGCTCGTATTTCTCCAGGAACCGGTAGCTCATCCGGCTGCCGACATAGCCGCCATTCGCCAGGGCGATTTCGTTGAAGCGCCGCAAGCGGGCGGCATCTTCCGGGCGGACCGCAACCGGTCCGTCAAAGATTTCGGCGTGCAGTTCCTGAACGGTCGCGAGCAGATCGGCGGGGTCGTTATCCTCGATGGTGAAACGGGTCTTCTTGAAATCGCGCTCGAACTGGCTCCAACCCGCGATGGAGCTGTACATTTCGGTGAAGGTCAGCACGCGCTTGTCCTGCGTGCGCCGCACCAGCTTGGGGATGTAAATGTCGTCGAGATACCAGTTCGGGATCCCGATCGGGCTCCAATTCGTCAGGGCGCAGCGCTTGCCGAATACCGGGGGCACCACGCTGAAGCCGGAATTGGTCCCGACGAAATAGGTGCATTCGGCGCAGAGCAGGATATCGATTTCCGGGGAACGGCGCGCACTGGTCGCGTAGTCGATGACGCGCTCAGGGGCGGGGATTTTCGTCATGGTCGGATCGCCGCCGCGCACCACCCAGCCCCCCTTCGACAGGACGAAATCGATCACACTTTGATAGGTGCTGATATCGGCGTTGCGGGTGCCGGGATGATGCTTGTGCCAGGCCAGGTGATAGCCGGGCTCCCGCACATGCAGCACGACAAACCACGCGTCGATCGGCAGGCCATAGATTTCTTGCATCGATTTGCGGAACTGTGCGCGGTCCTCGGGGCTCGGGTTCAGCAGCGGCCCATGGCCCGCCGCCTTCCAGGCGGCTTCGACGGCGGCGCCGAGTGGCGCGAACCAGCGGGTGCGTCCCTGTTCGTCCTGGCCGTACCAGAACGGTTGTGACAGCGCCGCCCGGAGGTTGTCGCGGTTGCCTTGGTTCAGGTTGCTGAACGACGGCCCGTGGACGACCTCATCGATCGCGTCCTCTAGCGACCGATCGGCGGCGATGATTTGAATATGCTCGCTGAAATACCGGAAAAGCGGCCACCCCGCTGGCGGTGTCAACGGATTATAGGCGAGCAAAGCCGTCTTTTTCGGCATCCAGCCTAAAGCAGCCGCCTTGACATAGGTGTCGATCGCGGCGACGTGGCCGATCGCCAACATCCAGGTGCGGTCGAGGATGCGGTATTTGGTATCAGTCAGGCCCCACCGCGAAATATCGAAATGCTTGGTCTGATTCGACGACGCGAACCATTTTTCAGCCTCGACGTAATCGCCTGCCAGAAATGCCGTGACGCCGATCTGCAGGCGCAGGAGCAGGTCTTCCGGCAAGCGCGCCAGGGCTGAGTTATAGGCTTCGATCGCCTGCTTGTGTTTGCCGCGTGCCAGCGCCGCGTTGCCCATCAAGATCAGGGCGGAATACGGGATCGAGGTCGGACTGAGGAGGCCGATCCTGATCAGGAAGCGCCGCACATAGAGTATCTGCAGCAGCACGAAGCGGGCGGCGTCTATCCAGCCCAGACGCCGCAACAGAGTCTTTACGGTCAAACCGGCGGGCTCCGGCCTGAGGTCGTACGGCGTGATGGAGCCGATCCCGTAAGGCGCCAACGCCTTGCAGATGCGGTCTTCCCAGGCCGGATAAGGGAAAGCGGTGCGAAGAATGGTGCCGGCGCGCGCCGATTCGAGTACGGATGCGGTGTTGCGGATCGGCACGGGTTTTGCCAGCGGTGCGAAATGGTCCGCCTTGACCGGATCGTCATCGATCAGAAGGTCGACGGCGGCGTCCAGTCCGGCAAAATTCAGGAAATTCAATTGAATGTGGGACGCGCCGATGGCGACGATTGGCTTCGGTGCCGCCGCGACCGCGGCACGCAGGCGGGCAGCGAACGCATCCCACCGTGCCTGGAAGTCCGCCAGATCCGCGGGGGACGTCGTATCCTCGACCATCTCTTGCACCACGCCGGGCTTTGCCTGTCCACGCACCGACCAGCACAACAGGTTGCGGGTGTCGCGGAACCGGACACGCTCCATGCGGATCGGAGTCTGCCCGGTGCTGCGTATCAG
>CAMATI010000498.1 GCA_945861095.1 Asaia bogorensis
GGGAAAACCAGACCCTGGCCTGGGTGCGCGCCGCCAAACTGGGCGACTACGAAATGCCCCCCGCCGACAAGCCGCTTATTCCTCTGTTACGCGATTTCCTCTGAGGGGACCGTCCATGCCCGCGAAAAACCCCACCGCCTGCCTGCTGGTGATCGGCAACGAGGTGCTGTCCGGCCGTACCCAGGACGCCAATATCCGCTTCCTCGCCACGCATCTGGGGGAGCTTGGTATCCCGCTGCGGGAGGTCAGGGTGATCCCGGACGTCCCGGAAACCATCATCGGCACGGTGAACGAGGTGCGGGCCAAGTTCGACTACGTGTTCACCACGGGTGGCATCGGGCCGACCCATGACGACATCACCAGCGAATGCATCGCCGCCGCCTTCGGGGTGCCGTGGGAGCCGCATCCCATCGCCTTCGCCCGCATGGAAAAAGCCTACAAGCCGGGCGATTTCAACGCCGCTCGTCAGCGCATGGGCACGATGCCGCGTGGCGCCGAACTGATCGACAATGCGATGTCGGTGGCGCCGGGGTTCCAGATGGAGAATGTCTACGTGATGGCGGGCGTGCCCCGCGTCATGCAGTCGATGTTCGAGTGGCTGGCACCGCGGCTGACCGGCGGACAGAAGATCGAATCGCGATCGGTCTACGTCGTCGGCCTGCCGGAAGGAATGCTGGCGGAGGGGTTGGGGGCGATCCAGACGCGCTTTCCCGAACTGGATATCGGCAGCTATCCGTTCTATCGGCCCAGCGGCAACGGCGTGACCCTGGTGGCCAAGGGCACCAGTGGCGCGGACGCGGAATCCGCGGTGCGGGAGATCACGGCGATGATCGTGGGATTCGGAAAGACCCCGATCCCGGGTGAGCCGGCGGAATAGGCATTCGGGCGGGCGAAGCGCCGAGCATTGGGGGGATAAGTCACTGGGGATAGGTTTGTTGTTCGGTGGGATGCCGCTCCGCGTTATCATTTGCGCACTTCTGCTGAGCTTGAGCGTCCGCGCATTTGCACAATCACCCTCGCCAGCGCCCCCCTTGCCGTCATTCCTCCCCCTCTATTTCACCCAAGCGCTCGGCCTTTCGGACCTGGGGCTACGACTGGTCGATCGGATCGAGGACGAAAAGCACAGCCGCTATACCTATACCAACGCGGACCATTCGATCTCCCTGACGATCGAGCGTTTGGGATGTGACGCAACTTCCTGCAATGTGCTGTTCGACAATGGCAGGGCCTATCTCAACAAAGTCGCGACTGAAAAAGCTGGCCGGTTTGAACTGGCAACAGAAACCGAGTTGCGGGCCAGTTGGCACGCCCGACCTGACGACAATTCGGTCTTCGGATTTCGGGTCCCCGGCGCCTTGTTGCTCTGGAGCTATGCCAGCCGCCCAAAAGGCATCCTCGCGTTAGACGCTCGGTTTGAGGCGCTGAAGGTCCAGATCGACCATCTGCGCTACGATAAGGCGCGCACATTGGACAACATCGAGGCCGGACGCTGGGCGGCGTCCTCCCACCAGCACGCGAAACATTTGCTGGCAGCAGGCAAGATAGAGGCCGCCGAAGCGGTCTTGAGTTCGGTCGTGATCGCCGATCCGTCGAACTATGACGCGCAGCTTGATTTGGCCGGCGCAACGCGCGATTCGATCATCGCCCGCAACAGTGCCCAGGCAGCATATACGAACGCGGAGGACCCTGTCTTGCTCGCCCGCGCCGCGTCGCGGCTCGGACGCCAGGAGCCGACACTCGGGAGTATCCCGGTATTGACGTCAGGCCAGACTGGATTGCAGGTGTTTCTGGTGCCGCTGCCGCCGTGCGACCTGCGATTGCTGGATGAAGCCGGGGCCCTGTTCCAAAAGGCAACTGATATTCCGGTGCGCATCGTCCGCCTGCCGGAACCCTGGGATTGGGGTGTACCGCAGCGTATTTCCAATCAGGTTGGTATTCAGGCGGCGATCGTTCAGCATCTCGGACGGGAGGTGGATTTCACCGATTGGACGCAGCAGCGCTATGTCATTGCCCTGATGGACTCCGTCGATCGCAAGGATGCGCTGTCGAAATACTATATGCGGACCTTCGTGGCCGATCTGCGGGAGCGACCGGGACAATATCAGGTCGATCGATATATGGAACGTTTCCTCTCGGCGCTCCGCCCCTACCGCTCTGGCGATATTCGGACCGTCTATGTGGGAGTCACCGCCGCGAACATCTATTCCGGCACGGCCAACTATGTCTTCAGTTGGTACCAGGCAATCGAGCCGGCTGGCGGTCTGAGCATCCTGTCCTACGCCATGATGACCACGAAAATGCTGGGCAAGGGGCCTGAATCGCGACGCCGTCTGTCGGAGCGGCTCGCCAAGGAACTGGTGCCCGCCAGTTTCAAGGCGCTCGGCATCCCCCGCCCAGTGGACCCGAGCGACCCATATTCCTATGCCAACGGCGTCGAGCGGCTGGACCAGAAAACCTTGGTCTTGTCGCCCCCGACGCAGGAAGCGCTCGATCGGCTGCGGTAGGGACCCTGCCCCGGATCTTATCCGGCATTGATACGAGGGTCTCCACAAGCAACCGACCCGGCTAACGGATCGTCCTGCTCGGTCAGAATTTCCGGCGGCCCATGGACCGCCGGAAAACCCCCATTCGCTCGTCAGGAAGCCGACGGACCGTCCGCTTCCGTCACCGGGCCACGCGGCTGCTGCCGGCGTTCGGCCATGAACTGGTCGAACTCGGCCTTGTCCTTGGCGAAGCGCAAACGGTCGAGGAAACCGCTGAACTCCTGCTGCTCTTCCTCCAACCGGCGCAACGTCTCGGCGCGATACTCGTCGAAGGCCCGGTTGCCGCTGCCCTGCGGAGCCGTGTTGGCGTTGGCCCAGTTCCGCCAGCCACCCCAGGAGCAGCCATTGCCCCGCCCCATCCCGTTCGAGGCGTTTTCCTGGCGCCCGCGTCCCAGAAATCCCATGCGTCCGCTCCATAACATGTATACCCTGCTCACGCAAGAATCCGAAAATCCGTAGGATCGATGATCCTGAAATTATCGGTGACCTCATCGCAGTAGGTCTGCCATTTTTCGGGCACTTCATCGCGCAAGAAAGTCAGCATCGCGCGGCCGAAATCCGTGAAATT
>CAMATI010000499.1 GCA_945861095.1 Asaia bogorensis
GTGTTCGCTAGGCTGCGCAGCTTTGCCTACAATATCCTACGTCGAAACAAGACTAGTACCTTCAGTCAAGACAGATACGCCGCGGCTCTGCAGGGCCTTGATCCCCTTCTGAAGTGGTGCGTCAGTTGAGAGCGTTGAACAGCCCTGCCCCCAACGCCCCGCGCAAATCCTGCACCACCTTGTCGGCGGACCGCTTGCGCCAGCGGACGCGTTGGCCGATCGGGGTATTCTCCACCTCCGGAAACACCTTCAGCGCAACGAAAACCGGCCCTGGCGCCCGCAGGATACCTGGCAATTGCTGGCTGAAATCGTCCAGCTCGGAAATATTGACCGCCCGCGGATAGCCGGACGACCGCGCGATCCCGGCATAGTCGATATTCTTGGAATTCGGCACCGGTTGGCCGCCGGTCGTTGCATAGACCTCATTGTCGAGGATGAAGTGGTAGAAATTGGCCGGTGCCTGTTCGGCAATCGTGGGCAACTGACCCAACGACATCAGGATATCGCCCTCGGAATCGAACAGGACGACACGCTTGTTCGGCTGCGCCAGAGCCAGCCCTAGTCCGAACCCGGCATGACCGCCCATCGCGGGATCGCCCAACGGAATGTCCATCACGCCATCGCTGATTTCGGTCCAATGACGGCCGCCGCGGCCGGAAATCACGATCGCGTCGCCTCGATGCTGGGCGAACACCTTCAACAGATCGGCTGTGTGCATCATGGAAGGAGCCTCCTACCGGTTGAAGCCGTGATATTCGTCGCCCACCAGCACGACGACGGGTTTGCGGGTGCGCTCCGCTTCCTGGAACGCAGTGGTGATGCGGTCGGAATCGTCATCGTTCTCCACCAGGTAGAAGCTGATGTTGAACGCCATCAGGAACCGCTCGGTATAGGTCGCGGCGGTGTCGGTGTTCACGCCGTGGCGGGTGTAACCGCGATAGCCGACCATCAGCACGATCGGGACGTTCAGCCCCATCAGCCAGCCGCGGATGGAATCGCCCGATTCCAGCATCCCGGTGTTCTGGATCAGCATCATCGGCCTGCGCCCACCGGCATACAGACCCGCGGCGATGGAGCAGCCATGCCCTTCCCGCGTCACGCCGACCAGGCGCAGATCGGGGTCCGCCTGCATCAGCAGGAACAGCCAGTTGGTCTCGCTGTCCGGCAACCACACGATATCGGTGACGCCGTTCTGCTTCATCTGGCGCATCACGGTTTCAGGACTGAGCGAAGCTGCCTCGGCCATGGATCGTCTCCCCACCCATCATCGCCGACCCCGTTTGTCGGCCGGCTTCTCCCTGGCTAACATGGCGGCGGCAAAAGGGGAAACCGCCCGTTTTCCCAGGGGAGACACACCAATGAGCCTGACCTTCAAAGCCGGCGACATGACGGTTCACCGGATCATCGAGATGGAGTGCGGCTTCACTCCCGCGCTGGAATTCCTGCCCACCTTGACCAAGGAGCAGTTGGACGAAAACCGCTCCTGGATGGCGCCGGCAGCGCTGGATGCCAATGACAACATCGTGCTGTGCTTTCAGTCCTATGTCGTGCAGACCGGCAAGCACAACATCCTGATCGACAGTTGCGTCGGCAACGACAAGGACCGCTCCGCTCGGCCGCTATGGCACAAGAAGAAGGACGACGCGTTCATGTCGGGCCTGAAGCGCGCCGGGATGACGCCGAACGATATCGACTATGTGATGTGCACTCATCTGCACGTCGATCATGTCGGCTGGAACACCAAGATGGAAAACGGCCGCTGGGTGCCGACATTCCCGAAGGCGCGCTATCTGTTCGCGAAGACCGAGCTGGATTACTGGCTGGCCGAGAACGCCAAGGCCGAAATCGCACCGATCGCCGACAGCGTGATCCCGATCGTCGAGGCCAAGGCGTGCGACATCATCACCAGCGACTACGCGCTGAACGATCTGGTCTCTGTGTTTCCCACGCCCGGCCACACGATCGACCATTACGCGGTGCAGATCGGCAAGGGCGGCAAGGACGCGGTGTTCACCGGCGATCTGATCCACACCCCGTTGCAGGCGCGCTATCCGGAACTGACGATGCGCGTGGATTACGATCCCGCCCAGGGCGCCGCCACGCGCCGCAAGTTCCTGGAAACCTATTGCGACACCAACACGGTGTGCTGCTTCGCGCATTTCCCGTCCCCGTCCAAGGGCCTGGTGAAGCGCTGGGGCAACGGCTTCCGTTGTGAGTATATTGAGGGCTGATCAACGCAAAACGGCCGGTGCCAGGGTCTGGCGCCGGCCGTCTCTGTATCGGTCGTTACGCCACGCGGTCCGCGTCGCCGGCCGCGTGGACGTCCGGGCTCAGGCGGCTTTGGCCGGGGCCGGTTCCGGGACTGCCCCATAGGCCGTTCGTTTGTTCCAGGCATCGACATACTGCGCGATGGACAGGGTCCAGCCGTTCTCCATGTTCTCATCAAGGTATTCGAACAGGATGCCGTCCGGCGCGGTCATGGACAGGATGATCGTGCCGCCATCCTCTCCACCGCATTCGAGGTGGGGCAGCGCGTCGGGGGCCGCGAGCGCGTAATCGCCTTTCTTGCGGGAGATGGCTTTGGTTGTGCCATCCGGCTGCTGTTCCAGAAGATGCTGCTCGCCTTCCAGCACCAATGTCAGGGTGGACGCGACGTGGCGATGCCGCCGGCAATGGCCGCGCCCCTTGGCGTAACGCAGGATCATGTCCAGGCGCCCGGCTTCCAGGTCGTAGCCGAGCAGGCTGTATTCGAAGTCGATTTTGAATTCCTTGCAGTCCGGGTCGGTGACGCGGCGCCATTCGACCGCGCTGGGATCGAAACTTTCGGAGATTCTTGGCATCGGGTTCCTCATGATTGGACTGGTGCGTTGAAAATTACCCACCCTGTCGCGGTCTCGGCAAGGCGCCGCATCCACCACTCATGACACAGGCAGGGTCGCCGAGGGGAACGGTAGCGGCGGCTAGAGCATGATCACGCTGAGCGGAACGTAACAGCGTGTGAATCATGCGATTAAACAAAGAATTAGAACGGTTTGCCGTTTCCAGTCAGGATGAAACCGCTCTAATGCAACGCCGCGACACCCGCCACCGGCAGCCCCACCGGGCCAAC
>CAMATI010000500.1 GCA_945861095.1 Asaia bogorensis
TTGATCATCCGCCGGTCGTTCGTCAGCATCGCCTGGCCCCACTGCGCGAACTCCCCGCCGTCGCAGATCAGGACGGTATCGGGGTGGCGGTCCACGTAGGGAGCCAGGATGCGGAACACCTCGGCCGGATGCAGCTTGCCCGGGGTTTGCGACACCACCGTCGCCATCAGGTCGGGACGAGCGGCGAAGGCGGTATGGGCCTCGGCCAGCCAGGCGGGATCGGATTTGGGCCGGCCGGCGGAGCGGCGGATCAGCGCCTCCCCGGCCGGGTAGGTGTCGGCGATGCAGCCGAACGCCAGATTGGCGCCTTTGAACTGGGCCGCCCGCTCGATCAGCGCGCCTTCCGGGTCGATGGCGATGAAACGGCAGGCGGAGTCGATGAACGGTTCGGCCCCGAATTTCAAGGTGAAGTCCAGCGCCTTGCCGAACAGCACGATCAGGTCGGCCTGCTTGGCGATGTCACCGTAACGGCCAAGCGTGGCGTCGTTGAAGCCGCGCGGTCCTTCGCTGAGGCAGGCGGGAACGCCCAAAGCCGCTTCCAACCGCCCGATCAGCGCGCGCCCGGGCCGGTTCGCCAGCACCGGAGCACCAATGATCAGCGGACGTTTCGCGCCGGCGATCAAAGACAGGACCGCATCGGCGGCGGCATCGCTCAGACCCACGGGGGCAGCGGAAAGATCGGCCGCGGACGGCCACTGGATCGAATCCTCGGGCACCACGGCATCCAGCACGTCGGACGGCAGCGACAGATGCACCGGGCCGGGCCGGCCGGAGGTGGCGATGCGGATCGCCTTGGCGACATCCATGCCGACGGTCGCGGTATCGGTCGCCATCCAGGATGCCTTCGACACCGGCGCAGCCATCTCGGCCTGCTTCAACTCCTGGAAGCCGCCTTTGCCCAACTGGTCGGTTTCGGTGTGCCCGGACAGCAGAACCATTGGGGTTTCCTGCCCCAGCGCGGTGAACAGCGCGCCCACGGCGTTGGCGTGGCCGGGTCCGCCGGTCACCCAGGCGATGCCGGGCTTGCCGGTCAGGCGGCCGAACGCATCCGCCATATGGACGGTGGCGGCCTCATGCCGGACGTGGAAAAGCTCCAGCTTCGAGTCGATCGCCGCGTCAAACAGCGACATGATGTGATTGCCGGACAGAGTGAAAATCGTGGTGTGTCCAGCCAATTCCAGGGTGCGCACGACGATGTCGGCGCCGCGGAGGGTTTTTGTCATCTTGGTGGTCTCCTGTCGGGTCGTTCGGTCATGGCGACTCGTTCGTCGTGACCTGTATCCATCGTGGCCAGAGCATGATCACGCTGAGCGGAACGTAACAGCGTGTGAATCATGCGGCAAAACAAGGAGCCAGAGCGGCTTCACCCTGACTGGAAAGGGCGAACCGCTCTGGCGCCTTATTTGATCGCATGATTCACACGCTGTTAGGTTCCGCTCCGCTTGATCATGCTCTATCAAGCGGTGTTTTCCAAATCGGCGTTCACGCTTGAAAATACACCACTGTGGTGTAAATAGACCGTATGGCGGAAAAGCGAAAGCTTACCTACGACCTCGAAGCATTAAAGGCGGCTTTCGCCAGCATGGATATGCTTCATGTCACCGGCACCGCATTGCACAGCGCCGCCGAACCGGGATTTGGACGGCGGGAGATCGTGGCAACCCTCCAGACCACAAGGCGGTCACACTTCTTCACGTCCATGACCGCCTAAGCGGACCACCGTATCTGGCAGGACGTGTATCACGTGCCGCCGGACGTCAGATTGCTTTACGTCAAATTCATGACCGGCGCCGTGACCGAATTTCTGCTGCTGTCATTCAAGGAGAAGGGCGATGACTGATCCGGTCTGTCCGATGACGGGGGCACCGATGCGCCGGGATGTGCGACCCATGACGCTCACCTACAAAGGCGAGAGCGTGACCTTCGACATGCCCGGCTGGTATTGCGACACCTCCGGCGAAAGCACGCATACGGGAGCGGACATGCAGGTATCCGACCGCATGCTCAACCGGCTGAAGGCGCGCGTCGAAGCGCTGCTGGACCCCGCGGAAATCCGGCGCATCCGCAGGAAGCTAGGCCTGACCCAAACCGAGGCCGGTCACCTGATCGGCGGAGGTCCACGCGCATTTCAGAAATATGAAGCCGGCGATCTGTTGCCCAGCAGAGCGATCAGCAGCGCGCTGACTTTGCTGGATCACGATCCGGGCGGGATGGTGCTGCTCCGAGGGCGGCAGAACAAAGCACAAAGCCACCGGGCGGGCACCCACGACACACGCGCCTCGGACGTCTGCTAACGCAGTGGGTCCGGCGGTCCCGATCGCGCGCACTGGGATGGTTCGATCAGCCGCGCCAGATGGGGGTAGGCGCGGGTCCCCCAAACGCAACATGGCCGGGACAAGCCCGGCCATGTGTCGTGACGAACCGCTAAGTCCGGATCACACCGGATCCCACGGATAAACGTCGCGGGTCCGCTCCAGCGGGGTGAACGCCTTTTCCACCGCCGGCAGCCACTGTTCCGCCAGCTTCTCGGACGTCCAGCCATCCGGGCGCGCCATGATGCGGATCGGGCGAGGCTGGTTGTACAGATACACCTCGTTGCCACGCACACCGAAGATCTGACCGGAAACCTTGGCCGCCGCGTCGGTGCCCAGGAAGGAGATCAGCTTGGCGATGTGGTCGGGACGGGTGCGCGCCGCACGCGCCTTCAACTGCTCTTCCGACTGGCCCGGAACCGTTTCGATCATGCGGCTGAACGCATGCGGCCCGATGCAGTTGGAGCGGATGTTGTAGCGCTGCATGTCCATCGCGATGCAACGCGACAGGCCGGCGATGCCCAGCTTGGCGGCGCCATAGTTGGTCTGCCCCACGCTGCCGATCAGGCCGGAGGTCGACGTGATATGGACGAACGCCCCGCTCTCCTGCTTGCGGAAATGCGTGACGGCGGCGCGGGAGACATAGAAGGCGCCATAAAGATGGACCTTCATCACCGCGTCCCACTCTTCGATCGACATGTAGTGGAACATGCGATCGCGCAGGATGCCGGCGTTGTTCACGACCATGTCGATGCGGCCGAAATTGTCGATGGCGTCCTGCACCATCTTCTGGGC
>CAMATI010000501.1 GCA_945861095.1 Asaia bogorensis
GTCGGCACCCGCCAATCTCAACCTGCCAGAAGCGTCATCGAACGCCGCCGCTTGATCCCACAACTTTGGTTCGCACCCGGGCAGGTGCCGGGGGCAGTTCACATGATCGACCTACCAATATTATGCAATACAGCGAACCACAGCCACACCGACAGGCTCAAGATATTGCATATTGTTGCGCGCTACACCAACACCCGACAAGTCTAAAAATCGGGAGAATAGCGACCGTCGCCCCGTCCTGGATCCAAGGCGCGCGTCGCAAACTCTCTATAGAACCGCCGCCAATGCATCCTCATAGATATCCCGGCCGCACTCGACGCGGATTCGTTCGGCAGCCCCGGCGCGAACGCCGAGCCACACCCGTTCAGACCGATACAGCGTCAGCACATGCTGGGCGAAAGCCGCCGGATCGTCGGCGTCAGCCACCAGAAGATCCTGCCGATCCCGCCAGCCAAGCTGCGCGCGCAGCAACTCGGTCGCGACGACCGGAATGCCGAACGAGGCGGCCTCGTGGATCTTGTGCGGCAATCCGGCCGCATAGCGCGTGGGGGCGACGAATACACGATGGGAGTCGTAAAGTGGAGCCAGATCCGCAACCGCACCGAGCAGGGTGACCCGTGGATGATCGCGGAAGCGATCGAACTCCACATCCCGTCCAACAAAGCCGGCCACGGTCAGCCGAGTCTCGTAACCCAGATCGGCCTCGATCACGGGCAGCACCTGGTCGATAAACCAGCAGAGCGAATCGTAATTGGGCGAATCCATGCTGGGAAATGCGCCGACAAACAGCATCCCCGCACGCCTGTTCCAGGCTCTGTCAGTCAACCGAAGCGGGCGCAGATGCCCCAGCACATGGACGTTGGCGAAGCCAAGCGCACGGACGAGAGACGCTTCCCGATCGTTGACGGTGACGATGTGCTGGCAGAAATAGGCATCCCGCAGTTCCGTCTCAACGGCCTCTCGGGCGTCGAACGGCGTGTCCTCTCCAACCAGGTCCCGGCGGTGCGCCTCCCGCGTCGCGGCAATCGCCTCCGTATCCAACACCAGGCGCACACCGCCCAGGACATCCACGCCCCCGCGTTCCAGGATCGGTTTGATGCGGTCCAGATTGTGGGTGCGAGCAATCCAGATGACATTGTAGTACCCGCGCCGGCTTTTCAGGAACTGCTCCAGACCACCCAGGCTACGGTCGTGCATGATCTCCACATTATCGGGGAAGTCGGCATACACGGCGGCAAGGTTATGGGTACCGCGCAGCACTGGATAAACCGTGACGTGATAGCCCATCTCCGCCAGGACGCGGACAACATCGTTGGATCGTACGAAGCCGGATCCCAGCCGGCGCAACGGTACCTGATCCTCGATCAGCAGCACCCGCCCCTTTGTTCGGCTGACATCGCGGGCAAATAGCTGCGCGCGGCTATCGGCGGTGTAGCAACGGCTCAGACGGGGGCGATGTTTCTGGAAAAAATGCCATGCGCCGCCTGGATGCGGGCATGGGCATCGTGGCTGCGGGCCGAAGTCCCATATTCCAGGTGATGCACCACCACCGAGGGATCGTAGACGACACGGTATCCAGCGTCGCGGATGCGCACGCACAGATCGGCGTCCTCAAAATACGCGGGGGCGAATGCGTTGTCGAAGCCTTGCAGATCGCGCACCAGACCGGTCCGGGTCAGCAGAAAGACCGCCGAACAGAAATCGACATCGCGCACGAAATTCGCTTCGGGCGTCAGTGGCGATTGGTCTCGCAGATAGCCCACCGTCCAGCCGTCGCGCCAGATGATGCACCCGGCTTCCTGCAACACCCCGTGCGCGCGCAACACCTTGGCGCCAACCGCCCCGATCTTCGGATTGGATCGAAGCCGGCGCAGCGCCGCCGCGATGGCGCCAGGTGCAAGTTCCATATCGTTGTTAAGGTACAGCAAAATATCCGCGGTCACGAATTCCAGCGCCGCATTGCAGCCGCGCACGAAGCTGATATTGGCTTCGAACCGCAGCAAATCCGCGCCACGCACATAGCGGCTGAGATGCCGGGTCTCGTCGGTCGAGCCGGAGTCGATCAGTACGACCTGGATGTCTCCGGGATAGTTCGCCCGCAGCGATGCCAGCGCCTGCAGCGTCAGGGCGAAATTGTCGTGCAGCACCATGATCACGCTGATTTCGGGCGTGCCTGTCACCTGGAAGTCGATGGGGTTCAGCCCATGATGCAGTTGAACGGCATCGGCCTTCGCCCGGAACAGGGTTTTAGCCTGCGGTTCGGACGGCGGCTCGCCGACGTCCTCCCCCGCGCTGTTTCGGGCCAGGACGTAGTGGCGCAGGCCGGATCGGACGTCGAATGTTCGATCCGCGATCCGTCGATAGTAGCCGATCGGATCGAAGGACGGGTTGAGCTTAAGGCCGAGCAGGAGGCCGGTTTCGAGGAAGTGGCGGAGCAGCCCGCCAGGGATGCGAACGTCGTCGTCCAACTGGCTTTGGTAGAATTCCAGAGAGAAGATCGGGCCGGGATCGATACGACCTCCGCCCAGAACCTCTGTCAGTTCGTCGATGGTCGGTTCGTCTGACATCACCGCCGCATCCACCGACAACATGAACCTGATGTCGATCAACGGGTGCGGCTGCCGCTTCTCGCTGACCCCCCAACGCATGAAATGGATGATGGGATCGACATCCACCGAGCTTATGTCCGGGTAGCGCTGCCAGTAGAACTCCCGGTCGAAGAACACGGAAATCTCCGGGCGCGATCGTATCGGCAGCGCCAGATATCGGCGCACGGCGTCAGGGTCGGACTTGCTTCCACCGACCCGTTCGGCGAAAAGCGCCCCGTCGACAAACCCCGAAGAGAACGTTACCAGCACAAGGTCCTCAGGATAGTCCAACGCAACCTCCCCCTATCCCGGGACAGACTGCACGCGGCGGGCCGTCATCACAAGCCCGTTCTTCAGAAGTGTGGCAAGCTCGTGATCTGTCCGGTGTTCGTAGCTCGTGAAGTGTCCGGTCCAAAGTGCCTCCAGGGATGGAGGTTTCGATGGATCGGGCACGCCTTCACGAAGGGATACGGCGGATGCGTTTCACCGATGTTCTGGACCGCTCGGA
>CAMATI010000502.1 GCA_945861095.1 Asaia bogorensis
CCGCTCATGCCATCACGGCACGCAAGGCGAACCTTCCGATACAGTTCCACGGTGAAAATGCTCCCGCCCTCCCTGAAAACAGAAAGGGCAAAACTGGACGACTTTTACGCCGCCCGCAGCGAGGCTATCCCGCCGCTACCGTGGCAAACTTTTCCACCGCCGTTCTCACGCTGCCCTCGGTCGAGCCTGAGCGCGCGGCGGGAGGGGACCCCCAATGCCGGAACTGACCCCGTCCACCCGCGAGGCGGCCCGCCGCATCGGCGTCACCGAGACGGCGTTGCGCAAGGCCGAACAGACCCGCGGCGTGTCGCCAAGTCAGGCTCCGCACAGGATGCGGCACAGTTGGCCGCGATCGAAATTGCCGCGACGGGCTCCGCGCTACCAACAGCGCGTGAATCAGTGGCCAGCGAACCGACGTGACGGCCGATCAGCCCATCGCTACGTCAGTCCTGGGCGGACGGTCGACCTTCGGATAAATGACGGTCCAATCCTTAGCGCTGAACTATCCCTGGTCTGCCGGGATGTAGGGGATCATGCCCTTCTCGTAGGCGATCACCTGCACCTCGCGTGGCATCTCGCGAACATCGACCAGAAATCCATTCACCTCGACAAGCCAGATGAGTGGGTTCCGATCAACGTTGCTCCTTAGCATCCAGGTCGGATCCATTCGGTTCGTATGCAGCGCCGTCAAAATGACACGAGCCTTGGCGCTGGCGGTGCTTTGCCCGACACCGAACCCAGCGCAAATTTCAGCCATGGTCATGTGAGGCTGGCTCGTCTTGTCCGACAAGAAGTTGAGCTGGCCCAAAACGTGAATGATGCCGCAGGCCCAAGTGCGTGGCTGCCCCGAAGCCAACGGGCTTGGGCGTTTGCGTGAAAGAGAAGCGGTCATCGCTCGCGCAAGATCGCGATATTCGTCGGTCAGGTGGTCGCGGCTGAACGCGTCCGTCAGCGTCACCACCGCGTCGTAGTTCGCCTGCATCGGCTTTGGCACGGCAGTGGAGCGAGCGGACTTCATCGAATGGGCCTCCGGTCAGACAGACGTCTCACCTCAGAATGCGTTTTCGCTGGGAGCCGACGTAAACGGTAGGCCAGCCCCGTCTTTCCACACCACGAAGCAAGGCTTTGGGTCAAGGAGCGCCATAGCGCGTCGGACGCAGGCCAGCGAGACAAGACTAAAGCTGCAAGGATTGCTAGATGACCGAACCTATCGAACCGGGTGGGAGAGATCCCACGCCGGCGACGACGCATGAAGATGGACTTCCCACCGGTGGGCATTCGATCACGGCCGCGAGGGCTCTCTCGGCGCCGACCACCGTGGATCGCGCCGCCCGCACGGTGGAGGTGGTGTGGTCCACCGGCGCACGGGCGCGCAACTTCGTCCCGCCGCTCGGCATGATCACCGAGGAACTCGACATGTCGCCGAATGCCGTCCGCATGGACGGCCTGCGTGGCGGTGGCGCGCCGGTGCTCAACACCCATCGCCGGGCCGATGCCCGCGACGTGGTCGGGCGTGTGGTCACGGCGCGGCTTGAGGCCGGTCGCGGCTACGCCACCTTGCAGTTCTCGTCGGCCACTGATGTGGAACCGCTGTGGCAGCGGATTGTCAACGGCACCCTGCGCAGCGTGAGCGTCGGTTATCGCGTGCATCGCTACGAGCAGATCGCCGATCCCAGGGACGGCACCGTGCACCGGGCCGTCGATTGGGAACCTTACGAGATCTCCGTCGTTCCCCTGCCAGTCGATCCGGCTGCCGTGGTGCGCAGTGCCGGAGATGACACACCGATCCCAGCGGTCGAGCCGGCGATCACCGCTCCCACCCCCCTTCCAGAACAGGAACCCCCGATGTCCGATCCCAACCCATCCGCCAGCGCGACCGCAATCGCAACAGCCAGTTCCCAGGAGACCACCGCACCCATGAACGCCACCATCACTCCGACGACCCAGACGCAGGCGACCGGAACGGAGGCCGCAACCGGCACCGACGCCAACCGCTCCGCCACCACGCAGGTCGTGACCAACGCCGCGGCCGAAGCAATCCGCGGCGAGCGCGAGCGTATCGCCGGGTTGGGTCCGGTCGTGGCCGCCGGCCGTGCCCTGGTGGCAGGGGCCACCGTCGACACGCTGCATCAGCGCGCCATCGCCGAGGGCTGGACCCCGGAGGCCCTGCGTGGCGCGCTGTGGGAGGCCCTGGCCCAGGGTGCGCGACCCGCGACGCTGCCGGCCAACCCGGCCGCATCGGACCTGCTCTGGCTCGCCGGCGTGGTGCAACAGGCCGACCGGCCATTGGCGATCATGAGCCACGTGCCGCTGTCCGGCCACGCCCAGACCAGTAACTATTATTTCGAACGCACGCCGGAACTGTCGACCTATCCCGGGGCCGAGCGTGCCCGCGCGGTGCTGCGCATGGCCCGCGTTCCCGTGGTCTGCCTGGCCGGTCATGTGCACTGGAACACGCGGACGGTGGTGGACGGTATTCTGCACCTAAGGATTCGATCTGGAATTAACGATTCGGTTTGGGATTTCCTCCGATAGAGGATTCCGGCTCGGCGGTGCCGTTGCTACGATTTGCGGATGATCGATGAAAACGCGATCCGCGCGCGGTATGCGGCCATCAAGAACCGATTGGATGAACGGGGCCGCCGGTTGTTCGTGGCGGCAGAGAAGGCTGACTTCGTCACCAAGCCGTTCACCTTCCCGAACCTGCTCGCCCGCATGCGCGGCCTGCTGCGCCGGGCGGACGGCGCCGTGCCGCACGAACAGATCAGCTTCAGTGACATCGTCATGGACCTGACAACCCGGCGCGTCCGGCGCGGCGGCCAGCCGGTTCACATGAGCCCGACCGAATTCAAGCTGCTGCACTTCCTGATGCGCCACCCCGGCCGCGTCTTCAGCCGGGCCGAAGTGCTGGACGCGGTCTGGGGCCGCGCTGTCGAGATCCAGCCCCGCACCCTGGATGTCCATATCGGCCGGCTGCGCCACGCCCTCGCCCGTCCCAACGCCACCGAGCTGATCCAGAATGTGCGCGGCACCGGTTATGCGCTGGACGAAACCTCGGCGTAATCCGCCATCCCCGCCGGCAGCATACCGATGT
>CAMATI010000503.1 GCA_945861095.1 Asaia bogorensis
CCCGACAATGCCACACGAACCAGGAAAGGCCCGCACCGCGCCCTCCGCACCGGCGGATTGGCAATCAGATCGAACCGCGGAGAAGCCATGGGAACTGAAGCAAGCGTAAATATCGTAACCGGCTGTATCAAAGTCGTTGACACGTTCCGGCGCGCCCGCGCCGCTCCGGCTCGCCCTGATCGATGTCGTGATCGGCCTGATCCTGATGGCGCTCCTGGCCGCTGCCCTGATCATCGCCCTGCAAGCCGTGGACTGGATGGCAGAGACCGCCGGCAGGTCGCCCCTGATCGACATACCACGACGCCTGAAGCGCATCGACGACGCGCCGCTCGACCCGGAAAACTGGTGGATCTACCTGACCCTGTTCTCCACCATGATCCCCAGCGCGCTGAATGCCATCATCGGCATGTGCAGCCTGACCACCTGGTTCCTGCCGAACGCCCGCAAGCGCCTGATCCGCAAGATTGCGCATCTGAAGCCCGACGACCACTCCATCCGCCACTCCGCTGCTCATGGCCTCGCCGCACCGGTTTTCCTCGGCACATTCCTGGCCGGGTTGCTGATCTGGGCGGTGTCGCAGGCGATCCTGTATGGCGCGTCCTTCACCCTGACCTGGTTCCTGTGGCTGGCCGGCGCGTTTGAGGGGGTGTTGCTGCGCGTGTTTCCATAGACTGTCGCCAGCCAGCCGCCCCACCAGCCGACAGCGGGTCGCGCAAAGCCCCCACCCACCAGGGATCCACGCAAAGCCCGCCAGCCGACAGCCAAAAGAGACTGCCAACCGGTCGATCGCGGCGCCCTCCGCGACCAACACCCGAAGCCTCGTGGACGGCACAACGAACCGCCCGTTCCGATCGACCGAGCCGCGCCCGATATCCGCGGACCGGCGGCCCATTGATCCATGTCAACGTGGACAAGGCGCTTCGGCGTCTTAATGTCCGCGACCTTGGCCCATTCGGATAACCCATGCCCCGTCCGCTGCTTGCCACCAACCGCGCCGGCACCAAGTGTGTGTCTCGACCCCAAACCCCACATCCGGTCGCGGATTGGACGGGGGCCGCTTCGGCTGGTACCACCCCCAAACATACAGCCTGGGGTGGCCAGGAGATGGCTGGTCCGGCGCGTCCATTGACCGATCAAGCGTGAAAGGAAACACCGTGTCCAAAGACAAGGCACGCAAAAAAGACAAGCAAGAGGCGGAACGTCGTTCGGTCCATGAAATCCCAACCCCGGTTCCGCCCGAAAAGCTGAAGTCGAAGGACTACGACCGCGCCCTTCGCGAACTGCATGTCGAACTGGTGAAGCTGCAGCAATGGGTCGTGCACAAGGGACTGAAGGTCTGCATCCTGTTCGAAGGCCGCGACGGTGCCGGCAAGGGCGGCGCGATCAAGGCGATCACCGAGCGCGTCAGCCCGCGCGTGTTCCGCGTCGTGGCGCTGCCGGCGCCGACCGAGCGCGAGAAATCGCAGATGTATATACAACGCTACGTGCCCTATCTGCCCGCCGCCGGAGAGGTCGTGATCTTCGACCGAAGCTGGTACAACCGCGCCGGGGTCGAACGGGTGATGGGCTTCTGCACTGAAGAACAGGCGACGCGCTTCCTCGCCATGGCACCGGCTGTGGAACGCGCCATCATCAAATCCGGCGTCATTTTGGTGAAGTATTGGCTGGAGGTCAGCGAGGAAGAACAGACCGTCCGGCTGTCATCGCGGATCGACGATGGCCGCAAGACCTGGAAACTCTCCCCCATGGACCTGAAGTCGTACAGCCGCTGGTACGACTATTCCCGCGCCCGGGACGACATGTTCGCCGCCACCGATACATCCTGGGCGCCCTGGTTCGTCGTCCGCTCCGACGACAAGAAGCGGGCGCGCCTGAACATCATCTCCCATCTTCTGAAACGGATTCCGTATGAGCAGGCCCCGCGAGACAAAGTGAAACTGCCGGACCGGCAGAAGCCGCATGGCTATACGGAACCCGACTTCCCCTACAAGTTCGTGCCGGAGCTGAACTGGACGGTCTGACCCGCGCCGGCCCCGTAAGTGTCTGTCCGCAAACATAGTGCACCATTTCAGCGGGCTACCATGGGCGTCTGGTGCGTTACGGGCCCTCGGCGATGGCCCCGCATCGCTATCGGGGCCGCGCCTGCCAGCCGCCTAATGGTAGCCCACTGAAAAGGCACACTATGTTTGCGGACAGACACTAAGACCAACTGGCGGAAACAACGACCCACTGGCGGTGCAACCCCGTCATGGCGGCCGCAGGGCCGCCATCCACGATTTTCGTTGTTGCAGCCTAGGAAAATCGTGGATGCCGGCCTGCGCCGGCATGACGCGGAGGCGCCGGTCAGACGGTCAATCTTTCCGACGGCTGGTTTAAGACCGGACGGGGCCGGCCGTCGATGCATCCAAAACGCTGCCGATGACGCCACCATGCACAGGAACAGATCATGCCAATTTCACTGGAAATCGTGACCCCCGACCAGCTTCTGCTGTCCGCCCCGGTCGAAATGGTTGTCATTCCGGCATCGGAAGGTGACATGGGCGTTCTGGAGGGCCACACGCCGGTCATCGTCACATTGCGCGGGGGACTCGTGTCGATCTATCGCGGCGACGTCATCGATCGGCAATTCTTCGTGATGGGCGGATTTGCCGAAGTGACCGCGGAACGCTGCACAGTACTGGTGAATGAGGCGATGGCGGTGGACGATTTGCGCCGCGACGTTGCCGAAGCCCGCCTGCGGGATGCGGAAGCGGCCTATGCCAGCGCACCGAACGAGGATCCAGACCTGAAACAACTGGCGCTCGACCGCGTTCAGGCCGCCCGCGCCATGGTCGATGCAATCGATGCCCGTTCGGCCGATACCCACGGACGACGAGCCTGATCCGGGTTCGGTTACGTTGATCTGGATCATTCCCAGGCCATGCAATCGTAATAGGGGCAAAACCGTGGGCACGCCGGTCTTGGGTTCCCCAAGCCGGTTGATCCTATCGGCAGCGCTCCGCGACTTTCGGTGCACCTGCCACTCAGGCAGGACGGAGCCGCGCTCTGACGTAATGGTCAAGTGGTGCGATGAT
>CAMATI010000504.1 GCA_945861095.1 Asaia bogorensis
TCGCCGTCCGCGATCTGTTCAGCAAGAGTTTGACAGTCCCAGTTTGACAGCAGTTGGACAGTTCCCGCCTTGTTCGCATCAATATGGCGGAAAAGCTGGTGCCGACGCCCGGTCTCGAACCGGGGACCTACTGATTACGAATCAGTTGCCGGGCCTTGATATCCTTGTGCCCCCGCGAGTAAAAAGCCCGTAAACCTTTGGTATATAACCTCTGGCAACTGACTCGCGTATCAGGTAATATCTGGCCGTCGCGCGGAAAATGTGCCCCCGGTGTGCCCCCGTTGGCGAATCAGCGGTTTTCGGGGCTATTTTGGGGGCACAAAAAATCAGTACCGGCGCGGCAAAGGAGGCACCATGCAACCCGACCTGACCGACGCCTTTCTGCAATCCGTCAAACCGCCCGAACCGGGCGGCCGGCTGGAATTGCGCGATAGCCGCGTGCCCGGCCTGGTACTGAGGATCACCGCGACCGGCACCGCGACGTGGAGCGTTCGCAGCCGCACGAAGGATGGACGGCAGACGCGGCCCAAGCTGGGCACTTGGCCCGCGCTGTCCATCGCAGCCGCCCGCCGCGCCGCCCTCAAGGCCCTCGGCAGCATCGAAACCGGCGCCGATCCGGTGGGCGAGAAACGCGAGGCACGCACCGCCCGCAAGGTGAAGATTGCCGCTGGGGTGACGGTGGCAAAGCGGCTGGCCGAATGGCAGGGCAGTCGCCTCGCCGACCCCGCCGCCGCATGGTCAGACCGTTACGCGATCGAGGTTGCCCGAATCGTCGCGCGCGAGATCGCGCCCAAGCTCGGCGCCCGCGCCCTGATCGACACCACGCGGGCCGACTGGACCAGCCTTGTTGCCGCGAAGCGCAAGACGGCGCCCGCCATGGCGTCGGCGTTGTATCGCGTGGCGGCGAGCTTCCTGGGCTTCGCCGAGGCGAACGGCTGGATTCCCGCGCCGCTACTGCCGCGCAAGGGCGTGTCGACGCTGGCGCCCCCGCCAGCCGCCCGCGAAAGGGTGCTGACCGATACCGAACTGCTGGCCGTGTGGCACGCTGCCGATCGGGAGGCGCCGAAGCTGCGCGCGTTCGTGCGGTTGCTGATCCTGACCGCCGCCCGTGAACTGGAGGTGGCCGACATGACCACGGATGAAATCGACCGCGACGCCGGCCGCTGGACGATCCCCGGCGCACGGTCAAAGAATGGGAGCGGATACACATTGCCGCTTGGATCGCTGGCGCTGGCGGAACTGGCGAACGTTTGGCCGAACCACGAGCCGGACCCTGGGCACCTGCTGTTGGGCCGCAATGAGCGCGCTGGGTTCCGCGGTTTTTCCAAGCTCAAGGCCCGCCTGGATGCAGCGAGCAAGCTGGGGGGCTGGCGTTTTCACGACCTCCGCCGAACCGCGCGAACCGGCATGACCCGGCTAGGGGTGCCGCGTGACCACGCCGAGGCCGCAATCAACCACCTGAGCGGACGGAGCAAGTTGGAGCGGACGTACGACCGGCACGACTACGCAACAGAAATCGTCGCCGCTCTGTCGCTATGGCAGGGGCATGTGGCGGGTGTGGTGGGTGCGGCTGGCGGAGTGGTGGCGCTTGCCGGCCGCCGCCATGCTGGTGCCGACTCGCCCGGCTGATGACGGTGCCATAGCGGAGACGCGAGCAATGCCAAAAACGACGGTGGACTTGCATCCATTACTCGACAACCCCGATGCGCTGGACATTGTCAGCGACATGTCGGCGGCAAAGAGCGAGTCGGAGTGGAATTTCTGTTTAGCCCGCTTGGTGACTTTTTTGTTCGTGGCAGCCACGCCACGCCAGGAAGGCGAGGTTGACCCCACCCGCGAAGCACATTTGACCTATAAGTTACTGCAACTTAGGGCGTTGATCGAACGCGGCCGGCAACCAACTCGCAACCGCCCCCCACATCGCTTGCAAGCCCGAATCGATGCGAGAAATTTTGACTTGCGCGCGGCAAGAACGATGGAACAGGCACTTATAGTTTTTGAGGTTCAAGATCCTTTTCGGCCCGGAGCTAGTGCCGATGAACGGCGCAAGCAAAAAGACAATTTTCGGGATCGGTTGGAGCGAGCCGAGACTATTGGTGGCTTCCGGGTGCCCCGCCGTGCGAAGAGAAAAGCTGACTCCAAAGGCTAGAATGGAAAAAACCCCCGGCCTTCATTCTATTTCCCGGCATCGTGTCATCGCATTACTAGGAGGCTCCCAACGCATCCCGCAACCGCGCGGCGATGCCAGAAAGGAGCCGAGATGCGCCGCCAACTGCTCGCCATTGTCGCCACCCCGCCGCCCGTCGATCCCCCGCTTGATGCCCGCCGGGCTGCTGTTGTAGCCGGCCTGAGTCTGCCGGCATTCTGGAGGGCAGTTGCCGCCAGTCGCCTGCCGGCACCGATCTATCCCGCCAGCCGCGCGCCGCGCTGGTATGCGTCGGAAATCAGGACCGCCCTGGAATCGACCCGCGCGCTGCCCTGCGAAGCGAAAGACGCCCGCCGCCGCGCCCGCTTGAACCTCGCCGCCTGAAACGCAAACCGCCGATCCCGAGGGACCGGCGGCGCAAGGCGGCAGCGGCAAGAACCATCCGCTATATACGCCTTCGCTGCGTGGATTTCTACCCTCGGCCGGCACGAAGGAGTGCCCGCCTTTGCCCACCGATACACAGACACCCCGCGACTTGCTCACCGAGGCCGCCGAAGCCCGCCGCCGTGGCGACCTGGCCGCCGCTGCCGTCGCCGAACTGGACGCCCTCCGCATCGCCCGCGCTGCCGGCGCTGGGGGTGGGGCATGAACTGCCACCACCGCCGCGCCGACGCCGCAGAGTTGCGCAAGAGATGCACCATCCACGACAAGGCCGCCGCCGTCGCACAGGCCATGCACTTCCTGGTCCGCCGCGCCGCCGATACCGCCACGGGGGCGACGCTCACGCACGCGGACGGTACCAGCACGTACATCAGCGCCGATGCTGCGCGCGCGATCTACGGCGCCGGGAAGCCGGAGGGCAGGGCATGAGCGCCGAAACGCCGGCCCTCGGCCC
>CAMATI010000505.1 GCA_945861095.1 Asaia bogorensis
GCATCGGTTTCCTCGACCACATGCTGACCGCGCTCGCCCGCCACGGGTTGTTCGACCTGACCGTGCGCGCCAAGGGCGACCTGCATATCGACTTCCACCACACGACGGAGGATGTCGGCATCGTCCTCGGCCAGGCCTTCCATCGCGCGTTGGGCGACAAGCGTGGCATCCGCCGGTTCGGCCACGCCCTGATCCCGATGGACGAAACCTTGGCCGAAGCCGCGATCGACATCTCCGGCCGGCCGTTCCTCGCCTGGAACGTGACGTTCGAGCGTCCGAAGATCGGCGAAATGGACACCGAGCTGTTCGAGGAGTTCTTCCGCGCCCTGGCCTTCAACGCCATGGTCACCCTGCATGTGACCCGCCGAGCCGGGCATAATGCACACCATGTGGCGGAGGCGTGCTTCAAGGCGACGGCGCGTGCCTTGCGCATGGCCACCGAAATGGACCCTCGCGCCGGGGACGCCATTCCGTCCACCAAGGGCGCACTATGAAGATGTGGACGGCGCATCTGCGGCCGGACACTGAACCGATCCTGGTGCCGGAGGGATTTTGCTGGCTCGCCATGATTTTCGGCCCGCTTTGGCTGGCCATGCACCGCGCCTGGATTCCCGCCGCGATCGTGCTGGCGGTGGATATCATCAGCATGACCCTGATACCGGAGCCGCTGGCCTTCGTGCTGGACGCGGGCTTCGCCATTCTGGTCGGCCTGTCCGCCCATGACCTGCGTCGTTGGTCGATCGAGAACCGCGGCTATCTGCTGACCCATGTGATCGCCGCCCGTGATGAGGCGGAGGCACTGGGCCGCCTGCTGACCGGACGCCCTGACCTGGCGCGTCACTACATGCCGCCGACGGCCGCGCGGTGAAGGCCGGCTCGGGAGTCGCGCGATGAAAGTTGTCGTCGTGGATTACGGCAGCGGCAATCTGGCCTCGGCGTCCCGCGCGCTGGCCCTGGCCGCCGAACGGGCGGACATCAAGGCGACCGTCACGGTCACCGCCGACGCGGACATCGTCGCGCGCGCCGACCGCATCGTTCTCCCCGGCCAGGGTGCGTTCCCCGATTGCGCCTCTGGCCTGGACGCCGTGCTCGGCATGCACGCCGCGATCCAGACCGCGACGGATGCCGGAACCCCGTTTCTGGGGATCTGCGTCGGCATGCAACTGATGGCCCAACGCGGGTTGGAGCACGCGGTGACGCCGGGCTTCGGTTGGATCAAGGGCGATGTGGCGGAAATGGCGGTGCCCGGACTGCGCTTGCCGCAAATGGGGTGGAACGGTCTGGATTTCGAACCGGGCTGCCATGCGCTGTTGCAGGGGTTGCATCCCGGCGATCACGCCTATTTCGTCCACAGTTACGCGCTGGTCGATGGCGATCCGGCACAGACCATCGCCACCACCGATTATGGCGGCCCGGTCGCGGCCTTCGTAGCGGCTGGAAATCGGGCGGGGACGCAATTCCATGTCGAAAAAAGCCAGGACATCGGCATCCGTATCCTGATGAACTTCCTGCGCTGGACACCCTGATCCCAATGGCACTTCCCCCCACTCAGGATACCGAACCGCAGGTTCTGATTGAGCGTATTGCCGAATTCACCGGCGACGACCTGCACGATCTGTGCGAATCGGCGGACGCGGCGATCATCGATGGCGGCGGGTTCGGCTGGGTCAATCCCCCCGGGCGCCGTTCCCTGGAGACTTATTTCCGCGGCGTGCTGCTGGTCCCGGAGCGGGAACTGTTCGTCGCCCGCCTGAACGGCACCATCGTCGGATCCGCCCATCTGGTTCGCCCGCCGCGCAACAACGAAGCGCAGGCCTTCGCGGCCCAACTGATGCACGCCTATGTCGCGCCTTATGCCCGTGGGCACGGGTTGGCACGGGAACTGACCATCGGCGTGGAGGAGCGGGCACGCGAACTCGGCTACCACGTGCTGAACCTGGACGTGCGCGAAACCCAGGCGGCGGCGATCCGGCTGTATGAATCCCTCGGCTACACAAGCTGGGGTGTACATCCGGAATACGCCCTGGTACGCGGCCAGGTCATTCGCGGGGTCTACTATTACAAAAGGTTGCGGCCGAGAAAAGGACAGGCCAGCGAATGACCCGCCTGACCATCTACCCGGCCATCGACCTGAAAGACGGCCAATGCGTGCGCCTGAAGCGCGGAGAGATGGACCAGGCCACGGTCTATTCGTCCGACCCCGGCGCACAGGCGGCGGCGTGGCAGGAATCCGGATTCGCGTGGCTGCATGTGGTCGATCTGAATGGCGCCTTCGCCGGGAAACCGGTGAACGCGGACGCCGTCCGGTCCATCCTGGGCGCGGTTCAGGTTCCGGTGCAGCTTGGTGGCGGCATCCGCGACATGGCGGGCATCGAGGCCTGGCTGGAAGCCGGCATCACCCGGGTCATCCTGGGCAGTGCCGCGGCGAAAAACCCAGCCCTGGTCATCGACGCCTGCCGAACGTTCCCGGGACGCATCGCCGTGGGGATCGACGCGCGCGATGGGTTTGTGGCGACCGAGGGTTGGGCGGAAACGTCGTCGCTGCCGGCCGGAGAACTCGGCCTGCGGTTCGAGGACGTCGGTGTCAGTGCGATCATCTACACAGATATCGGTCGCGACGGCATGCTGACCGGGCTTAATCTGGACCAGACCGTGGACCTCGCCAACCGGCTGACCACGCCGGTCATAGCCTCCGGCGGAGTCGGGTCTCTGGACGACCTGGCGGCCCTGGCGGCGGTGGCCGAGGGTACGCGGATCGAGGGCGTGATTGTCGGCCGAGCGCTGTATGATGGACGGGTGGTGGCGAGGGATGCACTGGGTTTGTTCGCCAGTTGATTGTTACGTCTGGATGAATTCCGCACTGATCCAGTAGTCTGGACCCTCATGACTCCCCTCATTTTCGACTCCTGCATTACTATGCCCAAGCAGGCACGACTCTCCTGGACACCGCTTTTTGTATCAGGCTGGGTTACGTGACTCGAGGTATGACCCGGTCAGTTGGGCCAGCTTCCCGTTGCAGGTGGCGGG